>JBCDKB010000339.1:0-9871 GCA_038747035.1 Acidobacteriota bacterium
CGCGACTTCGCGGACAACGACAACAACCCGCGCATCGACTGCACGGCCCAGAGCCACGGCACGGCCGTGACCGGCGTCGCGGTGGGCGACGGCGGCGGCATCGTCGGTTCCGCCCCGGACGCCAAGGCGGTCTTCCTGAAGATCCAGAGCGCCTCGATCTGCGGCCAGCCCGCGCTGGACGGTGATATCCCAGGCGCCATCGACTGGGCGGTCACCAACCGCAACAACTTCTCGCCGGCCATCAAGATCATCTCGATGAGCCTCGGCACCAACTCCACCTTCACCAACCCGTGCTCGTCGATCGCCGAATCGAGCGCCCTGTCCGCCGCCCGCAGCGCCGGCATGTTGACCCTCGTCGCCTCCGGCAACGGCGGCGTGAGCAACGGCATCGCGTCACCCGCCTGCCACCCGGACGCCGTCTCCGTGGGCGCGACCTACGACGCCAATATCGGCGGCGCCAACTTCGGCCTCTGCAACGACACGTCGACCTTCGCCGACAAAATCACCTGCTACTCCAATAGCGACACCTTCCTCGACATCCTCGCCCCGGCCCACTGCGCGCTGACGGCCCAGGCCGGCGGCGGACAGCAGAGCTGCTTCGGCGGCACCTCGTCGGCGACCCCGTACGCCGCCGGCATCGCCGCCTTGATCTTCGAGACCAACCCGAGCATCAGCCGCAACAACGCCGAGACGGCGCTTGAGGCGGGTACCAACATCACCGATTCGCGCAACGGCGTCACCAAACCCCGCGTCGACGCCGTGGCTTCGATCGCGGCCGCCGGCGGCGGTGGCGGCGGCGGTGGCGGCGGCGGCGGCGGCGGCACCTGCAACGGCACCAACTGCATCGACTGGGATGTCACCACCACCTCGTCCTTCGCCACCCAGGACAACTCGGCGACCTTCTCCGTGTCAAACGGCGGCGACACCATCACCCTGACCAACAACACTTGGCGTCGCACCAACCAGACCTTCACGATCACCGCCAACACCCGGGTCGAGTTCGACTTCTCTTCGACGTCCCAGGGCGAGATCCACGGCATCGGCTTCGACGAGGACAACACCCTCTCGTCCAACCGGATCTTCAAGGTCCACGGCACCCAGAATTACGGCATCACCGACTTCGACAACTACACGTCGGGCACGGTGACCTACGACATCCCGGTCGGCCAGTTCTTCACCGGCAGCTCGATGAACCTCATCCTGGTCAACGACAACGACGCCGGCTCCGGCAACAACTCCGTGTTCACCAATGTCCGCGTCTATGAGGCCGGCGGCGGCGGTGGCGGCGGCGGCGGCGGCAGCTGCGCCTACGACAACGACTTCGAAGGCGGCGACGTCGCCGGCTGGTCGACCGGCGGCAACTGCTCCACCGGCACCTTCGTGCTCGGCAACCCGACGCAGCAGACCGCGACCGTGGTCACCCAGCCGAACGGCTCTGCCTCGGGCTCCAGCTCGCTCTTCACCGCCACCAACTCGAGCGCCGGCAACGCCGACGTCGACGGCGGCAACTGCACGCTCACCCGGAGCGCCATCTCGGTCTCGTCGAGCTCGACGCTCTCCTTCAACTACTTCCACGGCCAGCGCGACAACGGCGACGACGCCTCGGGCGACTTCTTCAACGTCCAGTACCGCGTCAACGGCGGCGCCTGGCAGACCGTGGTCTCGAATGGCGACTCCCGCTCGACCGCCAGCTGGACGCCTGCCTCCACCACCGTGCCGGCGGGCAATATCGAGCTGCGCGTCCAGTGCTCCGACGGCGCCGGCCCCGGTGACATCATCGAGTGCGGTATCGATGACGTCGCGATCTGCAACTGATAGTCGCTGATCGCACCCCCCTGAAAAGCCCCGCGTCGGCGGGGCTTTTCTTTGTGCAAAGCCCACAGGTGGGACCGATCAAGAAGAGCCCCGCGCGGGCCAGCGCCGGTTTCCGGAAGCCCTAGCTTCCACCTGATCAGTTCAAGGGCCCGAGGCGCGGGTCGATATCCGGAACACCGCCAATCCCCCGAGTAGGGCGGCCAACACGATCAAGCCGACATCCCCGACCGTCGGGACGCTCAAGGGAGCGATGGCGACAATTTCGTCGGCGACAAAGAGATGGTCGCCGACCGCGGTCATGCCGAAGATCTCGAGGTCATAAACCTGGACCGTTTCAGATGATCCGGCGTCGACGCTATCCCGTCGGAAGAGCGTCGACTGGCCTGAGGTCGGGATACTCTCGTTGATGAAAAAGACCGCGCCGTCGTCCATGATCTCGAACGCATCTACATCCGTGCCGAATTCGATCCCGGTCGCGACGGAGGTGACCGGGTCGGTGGAGAAATCGACCCGATAGATGATTCCGATGGCGGTCGCCAGCAGCTCGCCTTCGGGCGTGAAAGCAAGGTTCTACGCGCCTCCGTTGCCGCCGAGCAGATCCGACTCGATGCCGAAGACCTCCCCGGTCAAGGGGTCGACGGTCGCGAACATGAATGGGGAGCTCAGCCTGAATCCGGCATAGAGGGTTCCGTCGACCCGAGGCATCAAAACGACGTCTTTTTCCCTTTCCGTGACAGTCTTGCGCTACGGACTACGCAAGTACGAGAGACCACCGCTGGATCGGCCACTGCCCACACTCTGCCTCCGCTCGATCCAGTCTTCTTCAGACCCCGGCTCCAAAGGAGCTTGCCATGGGTGTCCCGTCAGCGAAGATGACCGCCAAACGAGGGCGATCCGCACCGTCCTACCCCAAACCGGCCCTCACCCTGCTCCTCCAACGGGCGCACATCGGCGGGCCCGAAGACCTCGAGGCCCTTGTCGCCGCCGTCTACCGGGAGCTGCGACGGACCGCCCAGTCCATGCTCGGCCGGGAGTGGGGCGACCACTCCATCGTCGCCACCGAGCTTGTCCACGAGACTTTCCTCCGACTCTTCGGCGGCGAGCAACCGAATTGGGAAAACCGACGTCACTTCTTCGGCTCCGCCGCCATCGCCATGCGGAGAATCTTGATCGACATCGCCCGCAAGAGGCGCTCGGGCCGCCGGATCCCCAAGGAAGAGCTTCTACCGATCGAGACGGCGGATGAGATCTGGATCGAGCCCCAACTCGACCTCGTCGCGCTCGATGACGCGCTCCGGAAACTGGCCGTCAAGAACCCGCGGCAGGCCCACGTTGTCGAGCTGCGTTTCTTCGCCGGCTTGGGCGAAGCGGAGGTGGCGGAGTTGCTTCAGGTCTCCCGGATGACCGTCTCCCGGGACTGGAAGGTCGCTCGCCTGCGGCTTCTCAAGTCGATGAAACCATAAAAAAAAAGCCACAACCACGAACCGGGCCCCCGCCCACACCCACAACCCCGACCCACAACAACAGCGAGGCGCACCAGCTCGCACGGGAGGCGCTCCACTCATTCCTGAGCCGGACCTGCGGCGACGACGGCGACCTGAGGGCTGAAGTCGAAGAGCTGCTCGAGATCGCCAACGAACGGTTTACCGAAGACTTTCTGGAAACGCCCGCCGCCGAGTCCCTCTTCGGCGGCCCGGAGCCCCCGCAGGCTCCCCCGCGCCGCGTCGGCGACTTCGAGATTCTCCAGCGGCTCGGGAGCGGAGGCATGGGTGAGGTCTACCTCGCGCAGCAGCGCCGGCCGAAAAGAAAAGTGGCGGTCAAGGTGCTCCGCGGCCCCAGGAGCCGACAGCTGCGCCGACGCTTCGTCGGGGAGTGGCAGGCCCTCGCGCGCCTCAACCACCCCAACGTCGCCGCCCTCTACGAAGTCGGCGTCGGCTCCGACAGCCCGGAGCTGGACCACGACGGGCCCTACGTCGCCATGGAGTGGGTGGACGGACCGCCGCTCACCGTCCGGTGCGATCGAGATCGCATTGACCTCACGGCGCGACTGCGGATTTTCCTCGACGTCTGCCGAGGGGTGAGCCACGCCCACGAAAAGGGCATCCTCCACTGTGACCTCAAGCCTGGCAATATCCTGCTCCCCCAGCTCGAGGGACGGTATGTCCCCAAGATCGTCGACTTCGGCATCTCGCGGGCGCTCGACGGATCGCTCGACGGAGGGCGAGAGAAACCCGGCGGCCTGGTGATCGGCTCACCGCCCTACATCAGCCCCGAAGCGGCGATCGGCGGCGACGACGAACACTCGCTCGACGTCCGGACCGACGTCTACGCGCTCGGTCTCGTGCTCTACGAGCTGATCGCAGGGGTGCTGCCCTTCGATCTAGAGGGTATGGGTCTGCTCTCCGCCTTGCGCCACATCATCGAAAGCGAGACGACGGAGCCCGCCGATCGTTTCGCCGGATTGAAGGCCGAAGAGCGCGACGCGATCGCGGCGGCGAGGTCGACCTCCGCCGATCGACTGAAGAAGCGACTCCGGGGCGACCTCGACGCGATCGTGCGGAAGGCGACGGCCCGGGACCCCCGGCGTCGATATAGCTCCCCCTCCGCGCTGGCGGACGACATCGCCCGCTACCTGGATCGCCGGCCCGTCGACGCGAAGCCGCATACTCCGGCGTATGTCATCCGACGCTTTGCCCAGCGCCACGCCCCGGGCATGGCGGCGGCCGGCCTCGTCTTCCTGGCCCTGGTCGGTGGATTCGTCGGCCGCTCGATGGAGGCTGCGCGGGCGCAGCGGGCACTCGCCGAGTCCGAGCAGATCCGCATGTTCCTGCTCGACCTTTTCGAAAACGCGGATCCCGAGCGCGCGGCGGGTAGCGCCCTGACCGTGGACGAGCTGCTCCAGCAAGGCACCGAGCGCCTCCGCACCGATCTCCACGACCTGCCCCGCGTCCGGGCCGAGCTCCTCCAGACGATCGGAACCGTCTCGACCAAGCTCGACCAGTTGGGCGCCGCCGAGGAGGCGATCCGTGAAGCGCTGGAGATCCGGCGTCAACTCTTCGCCGAGGACCACCCCGAGGTCTTGGCCAGCCGGAACGAGCTCGGAGTGATCCTGCGACGTCTCGGCCGTTTCGAAGAGGCGGAGACCCTCCTCGCCGCCGTGCTCGACGTCCGTCGACGGGATCCGAACGTCGACCTCGAATCCCTCGCCAGGGCACACTCCAATCTCGGCAACGTTTACTTCTCCCAGAGGCGATACGCCGAAGCCGAGACCCGACACCGGGAAGCCCTGCGGCTGCGCACAGAGCGCAACCAGACCGAAGACACCTCAGAGACGAGGAATAACGTCGCCATTTCCGCCAGCAACCTCGGCGTCATGCTGCGGATGCAGCACAAGCATGCGCAGGCGCGGGAGCCGCTCCTCCAGGCGGTCGACATCTTCCGCCGCGAGAACCTGACCTTGCTCGGCTCGGCGCTCAACAACCTCGGGCTGGTCGAGCAATATCTACCCACCTGGCGCCGCGCCGAAGGGCTCTTCCGCGAGGCCACGCAGGTGCTTGAGCAGTCCCTCGGCTCGAGCCACTCCCGTGCCCTGCGCAGTCGACGGAACTTGATCTTCTCTTTTCTTGACCAGCTCCGCATCGAGGAAGCCCTTGAAGAGTCTCGGCTCGCCTTGAATCTCGCGGAATCATCCGAAGATCAGCTCAGCCGCGCTCGAGTGTGGGAGACCGTCGGGGTCGCCCAGCATCAGGCCGGCCAGATGGCTGCGGCCGCCGAGTCCCACCGACGCTGCGTCGATCTCGCCTCGGCGATCGGAGGTCCCGGACACCCCGTCGCCCGCAAATGCCTCGGGCAGCGCGCCTTTTCCAAGGCCGCCGCAGGCGACCGCGCCGCGGCCCTCGCCGACCTCGAAGAGCTGATGGAGCTCGAAGGGGCAGCCGCCTCCGAGTACGCGGAAAGCTCTATCTACAAGACGTACTTCGAACTTGGCCAGTTCGAAGAAGCCGCGTCACACATAGAACGCTATCGGGAACTGACGGGCGGACGAAACGACGGTTTCGCCTTGTCCTATTTGGCGCGGGCCCGCCAAGGACAAGGGGAGATCGACGAGGCGCGGCGGCTTTTCGAGCAGGCCATGCACTTCATGCAGCGGCGGTACGGACCCGATCATCCGCAGGCCCTTCGGCTCACCGAGACCCTGGCGACGCTCTCCGGCGCTACGGACCCTGCTCCGTCCGCCCCGGCGAGCTGAGCCTTTGGACCGCGTCGCGACGCCATTCGGCGACGTCCCGCTCGACCCTCGGCGGAGCGTCCGCGTCGAGGCGGACGGACGCCTCAGCCCAAGCCCGCTGCATCAGGCGGCATAGATAGATCTCTTCGCGATTCTTGATCCCGAGTCGATTCGCCGTCATGTGGAATTGACTGGCCAGGATCCGACGCTGGACCTCCCTCGGCGCTGTGCCGACCGCCGCCGCGAGGCGGCGGCTAGCCGTCAGGATGAAGGGGAAAGAGGGTTCCCGGAATTCGGCTTCGACCAGGCCCGACAGAACCGCGGGCTGCTGGTCAAAGGCGCGGTCCGCCGCCGCTTCGATCGACGGCATCCGGGGCCAAAAGAAATCGCCGTAGCCGAGCCAACCCTCGATGTCGTCGAAGGAAGCCGAGACGCCGAGTGCCTGGCAGAAGAGGAAGCGAAGAAAGTGGGCGATCTGGCTCGGTCGACTGGCCCCCTCGAGCTCCAGGAGCAGCTCGAGCACCGAAAGGCTCGAGGCTTCGAACATCTCCAAGCTGTGGGATAGGAGCTCACGGCCTCCGTACCTCTCGACTTCGGGCGCGAAGTCCATGACCGCGAAATGGTTATCCGGGTACACCCTCAGGTCCGACTCGAGGGGTGCCGCGGCGGCCACCGCCGCGTTCTCGCGGGCGATGTCCTCGCGATCCACGGACTGGCTCGACGGGTGGCTCCGGAAGAAAGCGGCGGCCCGGGCTTCCGTCTCTTTCCTAATCTCGTCCCGCTGTCCCTCGGCGGCCAGGGCCCGAAAACGGAGGTGGGGTCCCCCGAGGGAATAGCGGAGAAAAAAGACGCTCTCCGCCAGGCCCCCGGAAAGCAGGTGCCCGCAGAGGGGCGCCACGACATCGCGGGCCAGGCGATCACGGTCCGAGTGGTAAAACAGGTGGAACGCCTGCCAGGGCTGGACCGGCGCCGGAGCGTCCGTCGGGGTTGCGGACGGACTCACGCTTCGCCTTCGAGCAGCGAACGGTGCCAGGCGAAAACGAAGAGCGTCGCGCGCAGACGAGTCGGCAATCCGAGCTGGGAAAGTCCACTGAAGATCGTCTCGCGGAGCAGGCGGAAGTCGTCGTCGGGGTCACTCTGCGCCCGCGCTTCGCGGACCAACCCTTCCATGCCGTCGATACCCGTCTCACTCCGGTCGAGATGGTCCCACACGTCGGCGAAGACCTTCATATTCGAATCACCGATCCACGGGGGGAAGGCGGTCAGGCAATGGGCGGGGTCGTCAAAGCGCTCACCGCCGAGGAAATGCAGCAATACGGAGGCGCAGAAGCGCCAGAAGGCCGTCCGCCACGCCTGATCCTGGCGCAGGCGGCGGTCCACGGCGTGGGTCAGCTGGAGAGCAGACCCGTGGCGGCCGCCCCCGGATCGAGAAAAGTCTGCCACCTGATCCAAGGTCCACCACGACAAGTCGGAGACCCGGTCCCAGAACGGCGTCGCGGGTCCGGGGTCGCGCGACCAAAGCCACGGGTAGTCACGGGAACTGTGGCCGGTCAGTACGAAGGTGTCGCGCTCCGCTAGACCCGGGAGCCGATCGGCTTCGCCGAGGGTCTTGCCCTGGCAGTTCGCGTGGCGTTCGGCCGCCTTTTCCTCTGAAAACGGCTCGGTCTCCGGGTTCTCCCGTAAGTAGGCGGCGAGCCGTCGCTCGAGGTCGCGGACAACGCGCGCCTTGTCCGGCTCCGGAAGCGTCAAGAGAATTTTCAGGTGCGGACCGCGGGCGTCGAAGCGGTTGAACCAAAAGCTTCGGAGGGCCCCGCCGTCGCGGAGCTCGAGCAACGCCGGCTGGAGACAGTCGGCCAGGACTTGATCCTGCGCCACGTAGGTCCAGCGGTAAATCGTCAAGGCGACGGCCGTCTGGTCGCGATCGTTAGCGTTCGTACTCGAGTCCATCACAGGGGTCTTCGGTCTTCGGCAGCGAGTTCGTCTGAAGGACCGTGCGGCCTATGGGAGCTTGGCTGCCGAAAGTAGCAGACCCGCAAGCTCGGATCGCGGTGTCCTTGGCGGAGAGAGCCGCGCACCCCAACGGCTGTCGCTGGGGTGCGCTGACTCGCGAGGGAGGCCCAGACTCAGCGGAGCTGAGAACCGCCGCCGCTGTTCGAGCAGGTGCCGTCACCGGTGGTGCAGCAGCAGCTCTCACTCGGTTCTCCGAGACCGCCGGCGACCGACTCGAGCTCTTCGTCGTTTAGGGAATCGATCTCAACGTTCTTGATGTCGTCCTTGGACATGGCTTCTCCTTAGCGGTGGGGCGAATTAACCCCGGTTTGTAACGGCTCCGGTCAACGGGACCGGAGTTTCAGCTCCACCGGCTGGTGGAACAGAGCTTGGAGCGCCTTGCGCGCTTATCGATTCACATTGGACCTCGACGAGTCGGCGTTGGCCGTCACTCGTCTCCGGGAACTCCTCGGTGGTCGGCAAGGCCTCCATCAGCACCAAGAGTTCCGGAGTGGTGGCCGCCGCAGCGAGGAAGATCTTCACCAGCGACGGTGACCGGAAGTCGACGTACTGCGGCTTATAGAGCTCGAGATTGAGGCGAGAAGGCCGCTTCTCCACCATGAAGACCCGCTCCGGCACACCGCGCTCGTTCCGCCACCGGTGGACCCGCTCGAAGGCCTCTGCCTCCGACTTCCGCGCGACCTCTGCCACCAAATCTGCGGGCTTCGTCCGCCACTGCTTGCGAAGCAGAACCACTTTGCCGAGGGTCACTCGGTCGCGGACGGGCACGCCGTTTTCCTCCCGGAGGGCGGGCATGGGGTTGGCGCGGCGGAGGTCGCCGGGGCCGAAAAGGGCCAGGAACTTGACCATGATCGGCATGAATCGGAGGATCGTCCCGCCGAGGTGGGCCGGCAGGATCCACCGGCCGTCGGCGTCCAACAAACGCAGGGGAACACCGTCGTCGTCCTGTGAAATCTCTACGGAAAGATCCTGGAGGGCCAGCCTGCGGTGCCGGGGTGCGCCCGAGTCTTCGCCGGGAAACTCGATGACCCGCTCCGTCTGCAGGGCGTGGACGTTCAGCGTATCCCCCTGGGCGCAGAGCAGATCCACCAGCTCCGCCGGCCGGCCGTCGACCTCGAAAGTGCTGCCCGCCCGGAGCCGTTCAGCGAACGCCGACCGCTGGTCGTCGCCCATCACCGCCGTATAGCGGCTGCTATACCGCCCGGTGCCTTCGTACATGCGATTGAGGACCCAGAGGCTGCCGTCGGCCTTCGCCGGCTGCAGGAAGAGACAGCCGCCGACCGACGGACGGTAGGCCGCGGGCACGCGGTCGGCGAGGCGTCGCATCTTTGCCCGATCGATCTCCGCGCCGGTCTCCGACGGCACCAGACAGCTGTCCAAAACGGCGGCGATTTCCCCGCGCCGTTCGGCGGCCAGACGCAGCTCGTCGAGGTCCGAAGGGTTGAAAGTCGACGCCCACTCGCCTTTCTTGATCGCTTCGCTTTCAGCGGCCAGGAACTGCCGGTAGAGCGGCTGCGCTTTGGCGAAGAGGTCCATCAGGCCGACCCTGTTCTGGCCCGGCCACTCCCGACGGGCGAAAGCCCGCAGGTTGATCAAGCAGTCGACCCGGCGGGTCAAGAATGCACCGACGGTGAGAAGCGGTTCGAGGTCTTTGTGGATCGTGGCGATCGTCGAGGCCGGAATCTCCAGCACTTCGCTGCGCTCCTGCGCGGGATTCTCGACCACCACGTCTTCGTAGAGATCACCCTTGGGCGACATGACGAATTTGGCGTCGGGCCGCAGGCCGGCGAGGGCCGCGACGCCGGCCCAGGCTTTGGC
>JBCDKB010000340.1:0-9860 GCA_038747035.1 Acidobacteriota bacterium
CCGGGGCCGTGTTCACGGACGGGGCCGGGGCAGTGAGGGCTTCACTAGACATCGCTTCTCCTTGATTCGCTGCTCTTCGATTCGCGGGCCAGCGTCGGTGTCCCCTTGAGGGGACGCCGACGTCTCCAGTTTACCGCGGCCATTCGTGCTTTGCCGACGTGCGGCGGGGGCGTTCAGCGCGTCAAGGCGCCGCCGCCTTCGGCGAGCTCCGGCGAGAGATCGAGCAGGTAGAGCCCCTCCTCGACGCTGCCGCGGCCGGCCGTGATCAGATGGAGCATCAGGCCCTCGCCCCGCGGCCCCCACGAGAGGTCGGCGATGTGGGTTTCGCCGAAGTGGTCGTCGGCGTCGGGGTTGTTGTAGAAGCTCAAGCGCTCCTGCCGGCGACCGGAAGCCGAAGCGAACCACAGGTCGCTGCGCTGGGTGAGCAGCGCGCCGGACGGGCGCGGGATGTCGCGATTCGAGACCAGTAGGCGGCGCTCGCTGCCGGGGATGCCGAGGACGCGGTCGTCGCGGTCGCCGAGGGGCGGGAGCCATTCGAGGCGACCGCTCTCGAGGTCTAAGCGGGCGGCTTGCATCGAGGTGACTCTTTCGTCGCGGCTGACGGAGAGCCACAGGCCGCGGTCGTTGCCGGTGAAGCCGTGGAGGACAGCCACCGCCGGGCCCGGAAGCCGCAGGGTCCTGACCTTACCGAGGCGCGGGAGACCCCGTTTGATTTCAAATTCGGCGATCCGCACCTGCCAGGCGCCCCACTTGCCGCCGACGGTCGTGTCGTAGCGTTCCGTCCAGGCGAGCTTGTCGCCCTCTTGGGAAAAGACCGGGTCAAGGATCGCGCCGCCCTGGGGGACGACGTTCGTGATTTGCCAGGCGTCTTTCCCATCGCGGGTGAAGGCCCAGAGGTCCGAGTGCAGGCCCCGGGCCGGTGAAGCCAGCTGCTGGGTGTTGAGGTCGAGCTTGCGTCCGGCCCCCTGCACCATCGCCACCAGGACCTGGCCGCGCGGGTGCCAAGTGGGTGAGAGGATGTTGGCATTGCGCGAGTCCCACAAATCGCAACTCAGGCAGCTCTCTGAGTCGCCGTTGGCGAGGCTGATATAAAGCGCCCGCCGTCCCCGGTCGTTGCCTTTGTCATAGGCGATCCAGTCCCCTTGCCTCGAGAATTCAGCCCGGGCAGCTCCGGGGATGACGCGCTGCGTTCCCCGGTTCCACCGGTGGCCCGGCTTGCCGACCAAGCGGGCCCGTTCGATGCGGGGGCGGGCGGTTTCAACGCTCGGCGATGCGGCTTCAACTCGGCGGGTCGCGTCTTCGGCGGAGGGCTCACCGTAGCTGAAGACATCGGCTTCGCCCTCCGGCGGGACAATGGCCGGGGGCGTGGAATCGTCCTCGGATTGGGCGAAGGTCGGTGCCGCGACGAGGCCTGCGATCAGCAAGGCACAGCCCGCGAGGCGGAGGCCGTGCCGGCGGATGGGGTCGGAGATCTTTAGGTTCGGCATGGCGCCATTGTGATGCAAGACCCGTGCACGAAGCCACCGCGGCCGGAGGACCTGCGGGAGATTTTGCAGTAGGCTCGAGCCCAGCTATGACCGAAGCTCCCGAGCATGTCTCCCCGGCGGCCCCGGAAAGGGGGCCGGAGATCCTTAGGGCTGATCCGAAGCATCAGCGTTGGGTCCTGCTGGCGTTGGCACTCATCGCGTCCTTGGCGGTGTGGTCGCTGCTCCAGCTCGTGCACCAGCTCGACGCGGCGCGGGTGATCAGCATCAAGTCCGTCCGGACCGCGGCTGAGCAGACCATCGCTGTGGCCGGCACCTACTTCCGACTGGTGGCGGGCGGGCTCCTCATCCTGGGCTCATACCTGCTGTGGACGGCGGTCCGCATCGTGCGCAGCGGACAATTCCCGCCGCCGGGGACGTGGGTGGTTCGCGATACCGTCGTTCGGCGCGGCGGCCGGGCCAAGGTTCGGGCCACGGTGGCGGGGGTCATCGGCGTAGGGCTCCTCGGGTTCGGGCTTTTGTTTCCGGGATGGGCCGAAGAGCAGGTGGTGCAGCTGCTGTCCGCGGCCCTGCAGACGCCGGACACGCCGCCGGACGCTTACTTGCCGCAGATCGAGTAGGCGCCTGTGAGGACTGCGGGCGTGAAGAATCCCCCTCGGGGAGGGGGATTCGATGATCAGTAGGCGCCTGCGGGGACTGCGGGCGTGAAGAATCCCCGTCGGGGAGGGGGATTCGATGAGCAGTAGGCGCCTGCGGGGACTGCGGGCGTGAAGAATCCCCGTCGGGGAGGGGGATTCGATGATCAGTAGACGCGTGCGAGAAAAGCGGGCATGAAAAAGCCCCCTCGGGGAGGGGGCCTCGATCATCGGTCGCTGCTCTCGATCAGAGGGCGAGCACGCCGTCCTGGGTGCCGAAGCGATTCGGAACCAGGGAGTCCGCGTCGTCGTCGTTGAGCCAGGTCTTTTCGTCGACTAGGTAGCGGAAGCGGTATTCCTTCTCGGCGTCGAGGGAAATGGTGGTGCTGAAGGTGCCGTCCTTGCGCTTGGTCATCTTGCCCTCGGCGGGGCTCCAGCTGTTCCACTCGCCGAGCACGACGACGTTCTGCGCCTCGGTCTCGGGGTTGAGCTTGAAGGTCACGCGGCAGCTTTTTCCGGTCTTGGAGTAGGACTTCTTGAGCATTGTTTTTTCTCCTGCGTGCCCTGGCCTCGACGGCACATGGCGGACGAACTTCGCCCGGAAGCTCCCTTAGGAGCCCCGGTGGATGTCGTCGAGCGCTTCAGCCCGCTTGCTTCTTAGATCAGCCATCAGACTCATCTAGGTCTTTGGACTTTCTACGAAAGTCTAGGTCTTTGGACTCTCTACGAAAGTCAATCCGCGGGTGAAATGTGGCGGTGCGAGGGGAAGGGCTTGTCGATTGAGTCTGAAGATCTGGACTACGGGGAACTCAGGACGAGTTCATGTGGGATCAGGGGGGAGCGTCCAGATATACGACGACCACGGCGGCCGCCGGTGCGGTCACGATAGCACACTCAATTCCCGGTCCAAAACGGCCGGGCGCTCAGCCAAATTGTCCTCTTGTCCGAGTCGCCGCCGACCCCGAGCGATCGGCCCCTGGGTCAGAAGCGGAAGCGCGTTGAAGGTGGGCGGTCGAGCGGACAGCGCCCCATCATATGCCGTCGTCGGTCTGCCGTCCAGCGATAGAGAGACGCTCGATCGGGTTCGAGCGAGCGAGTGCTAGGACTTGCCCGGCGACCGCAGAAGGCCCATGCGCTCCATGCGTCGACGAAGTTTCTGGCGCGAGATTCCGAGCAGCTTGGCGGCGTGGACCTGATTGTCGTCGCAGCGACGCAGGGCCTCGGCGATCGCTTTGTGCTCGAGCTCTTCGAGGTTAAGCGAATCCAGTCCGAGGCTGAAAGGCCTAGAGGAGGAGCTCGGGCCGTCAGCGTCAGCGCCGGCGTCTGTGGCGGCCGGCTGCTCTTCCGTCTCGAATCCGTCGGGCTGGTTCTCGTAGTGCTGACGGATCGTCTTCGAAAGCAGGGACGACTCGATGGTGCGACCTTCCGGGCATAGATAGACGGCCCTGCGGACCTCGTTGGCGAGCTCGCGGACGTTGCCGGGCCAAGGGTAGTTCGTGAGCATGCGCAGGGCGTGGACCGTCAGTCCTCGGATATTGCGATTCAGCTCCCCGGCGCACTGGCGCAGGAAGTGCTCGACGAGCGGCGGGATGTCTTCCGACCGGTCACGGAGCGGCGGGATTTCGAGCACGTAGCCGGCGAGGCGGTAGTAGAGGTCCGCCCGGAAGGAGCCGTCGCCGATCCGGTCGAGCAGCTCTTGATTGGTCGCCGCCAGCACCCGGACGTCGACTTTGAGCGGGTCCCGGCCGACGGGGTGGACTTCTTTTTCTTGCAGGGCGCGGAGGAGCTTGGCCTGGAGGTCGGCGGACATGTCGCCGATTTCGTCGAGGAAGAGGGTGCCGCCGTCGGCGAGGCGAAAACGCCCTTTGCGCGCCGTCACGCCGGTGGCGACGCCGTCGCCGATGCCGAAGAGCTCGGCTTCGAGCAGCTCGGACGGAATGGCTGCGCAGTTGATAGCGATGAACGGACCGCGCCTTCTGGGGGAGGAACCGTGGAGAATCTGCGCGAGGTACTCCTTGCCGACGCCGGTCTCGCCGATCACCAGGACCGGTAGGTCGCCCTGGGCGAGGGTCTGCATCAGGTCGTAGAGGTTGCGCATCACGTCCGAGCGGCCGTAGACGTAATCGGGCGGCACGATCAAACCGGGGTACTCGCCGGTGTCTTGCTCCGTTCGCTCCCGCGGGGCGGGGCGCTTGGCCTCCAAGCTGCGCACCAAAAGCCGGAGGAAGAGCTCGCTATCGAGCCGCCCGGGGAATCGACCCCACAGCGCCAGGACGATGGGGTCCGCGGCTCCGGACTTAACGCCGCCCACGGTCAGCGTCGAGCCGTTGTGGCTGACGGTGTCGAAGTAGACCTCGCGGCTCGGCGCGCGCTCGGCGAAGGGCCGCAGGAGCGTGCGCAGCTCCCGGGCCGCCTCTTCATCGAAGCGGCCCGCGGAGGAGAGGATCGCTGACTCGCCTTGGGACGGCAGCTCCAGGACGCAGGCGCTCTCAAGGTGCATCTCTTCGAGCAGCATGACCAAGGCGTCGGTGAAATCGCCTTCGACGCTGCGCAGAAGCCGCTCTTGGAAAGCTTCCGCCAAAATCAGCCACTGCCGCGACAGGGAGCTGATCTGGGTGCCGGTCTTGTGGGGCGGCTCCTGGATCGGAAAGACGCCGGTGGCGTCGCTGGGGGGTTGGGAGAAACTGATCGCGAGCTTGGCGTCGTCGCGATGGAAGTCTTCAAACCGAAGGCTGACGGGGCCGAATCGGAGCTCGCTGCCGAGGTCGGCCCGGGCCTGGTCGACGCGACGGCCGTCGATGAAAGTGCCGTTCTTGCTGCCGAGGTCGCGAACCGAGAGGCCCGCCTCGCCGTCGAGGCGCAGCTCGGCGTGGATTCTCGAAACCCCCGCCAGGGGCAGCGCCACTTCGTTGGACTCGAGGGCGCCGAGGCGGTTGATGCCGGGCTTGAGCATGAAGAGCTGCTCGAGGCCGGAGATTTCGCCACGCAGGCAGAAGCGGGCAGCCGAGTTTTCACTCATGGGCCATGGCTACCGTGAATTTCAAGGACTCAAGGGACCTGGGCACTGTCGTGCACTCTCTCTTCCATCACATCGTCGGCGGAATCCGTCCGCCGAGCATACAATCTCAGCCCGGCGTTGGAGCCTCGACTTCCGTCGATAGCTGCTCGGGCCGGTCTCTACGGCCGCGGCGGGGCGACCCAGTTGAAACGTGGACTCCAACAGTTCATACGCGGGCCGGCTGGGTCTGTTTCCGGCTTCGCGTCGAAGGCCTGGGTCCGTCTGCGTTTCTAGCTCGACGTCAGCCCTCGCGTCGGATGGGGAATTGCTGAATTCGACAAGAAATTTCCGAGCCCCCGGTCCGTCGGTTGCGTATAGGTCTGAAGCGGGCGGACGCGGAGGGCGGTCGGCCTTCCGCCGCGCTTCCGCACCCAGTTCGGACAGCAAGCCCTGATGCTGGGCTCTGCCAGACTCTCCGGCTCGATACCCTTGACCGACTCACCCACTTCTGCGACCAGGAGCTTCCGTATGCCCGACGCCTTGCGCCGGAAATCCCAGATCCCGCCCGGCACTCTTCCTCCCCTCGGCCGACGGCCGCTCGTGGCTGCGTTCATAGCAGCGCTACTCCTTCCGGCCGGCGTGCTCTGGGGCGATGCTGCCCGGAGCGGCGCCGCCAAGAAGGCGCTGACTTTCGTCGACCTGATGAAATTCCAGACGGTGTCTTCGCCCACACTTTCCGACGACGGTTCGACCGTCGTCTATCAGCGAAGCCCGGACCGCGGCGACGGCGCTGTGGTGGCGGTGAGGGGAGACGGATCTCTGGAGCGGGAGATCCCGCTGGGGACCTCGCCAGCCGTTTCCGCCGACGGCCGCTGGGTGGTCGCGAAAGTGGCGCCGTCACTCGAGGCCGTTGAGACCGCCGACGGCGACAAGCCGGAGGCCGGCGCCGCCGTGCTTGATATGAACTCCGGCGATGTCCGGGCCTATGAACACGTGAAGAGCATCGCCTTGAGCGAGTTCGCTCCTTTTGTCGGGGTGCTCCACACCGACAAAGAGGGGCAGGACCCGGACGGCGACGAAGCGTCGGAAGAGTCGTCGGAAGAAGGGCAGGAAGGCGAAGAGGCGGAAGCGGCCGAAGAGCCCCAAGAAGGGGAAGCCACTTCGGAAGCCGGGGGAACCGAGGAAACCTCGGAGACTGAAGGCGTCGAAGGGGCCGAGACGTCGGAGGACGCCGACGGCGAGGAGGACGATGTCGAGGAGCGCCTCGGTACGACGCTGATCCTTGTGGACCTCGGGACGGGTTCTGAAACCCGCATCGAGCACGTGACCTCTTTCGCCTTTTCCGCCACGTCGGCCCACGTCGCCTACGCCGTGGCGGCGCCGGGCGGTGAAAACGGACTCTTCGTGCACGGCTTGATGGACGATGCGCCCCCCCTGGCCGCGGCGTCCGCCGCCCGCGGCCACTACTCGTCGCTCACCTGGACCCGCGACCCCCGGGTTGACGCTGAGGCGGAGACGCTGCTGGCCTTCGTCGCCGCGGTCGATGATGAAGACGGCGAGCCGGGCGACGGTGAAGTGTGGCTGTGGCAAGCGTCGACCGGCGAAGGCCGCCCGGTGGCGACCGCCGATACGGCGCCCGCGGGCTCGATGATTCCGTCGGTCAATCAGCTCCACTGGAGCCTTGACGGGCAGCGCCTTTTCTACGGCACCAAGCCGCGTCCACAGCCGGAGCGTGAGCGGCCCGAGTCCGAGGAGTTCGACCCCTACGACCTCGAGACGCTTCTCGACGACACCGGCGTCGACGTCTGGCACGTTAACGATCCGCTGATCAAGACCAACGAGCGCGCGCAGTGGAACGATCAAGAAAAGGATCGCACCTTCGCCGCCGTCTATCACCGAGATACCGCGAAGAACGTCCAGCTCGCCGGTCCGGTGGTGCGCACGGCCGTTCCCGCCGACAACCCGCGGGCCGTGCTCGGCGCCGCCGACGTGCCTTATCTGCGCGAGCGCACCTGGGCCGGCTTCTACGGCGATCTCTATTGGATCTCGCTGGACGACGGCGAGCGCCAGCTCGTCGCCGAGCGGCTGCCGAGCAATGGCTTTGACCCGGGCTCCCACCTGTCGCCCGACGGTCGCTACGCCGTCTTCTTCCGGGATCCCGATTGGTACCTCTTCGACGTGGAGCTCGGGTCGAGTCGCAACCTGACCGCGGGTCTCGGCGTGTCTTTCGCCGATGAAGACCATGATTATCCGCGGGAAGCTTCAAGCCACGGCCTCGGCGGCTGGCTCGCCGACAGCTCGGCGGTCCTCATCCACGATCGCTATGACCTGTGGTCTTTCCCGACCGAGAAGGGCGAGCCCGTGCGAGTCACCGACGGCGCGGGCCGCGAGGGGGCCCTCAAGCTGCGGCTGGTGGACGAGGGGCGGGACGCTCTCGACCGGATGAGCGTCTTCGGGAACGCGGACCGCGTGCTGCTGCACGGCGAGCGCGAGCGGGAAAAGAACCACGGCTTTTGGCGTCTCGACCTCGGTTCGGGCGCGCTCGAGCCGCTGGTGGAGAGCGCCCACCAGTACCGCTTCCGCGGTCGCGCCCTGGATGCCGATCGGGTGCTCTTCACCCGCGAGAGCTACCGAGAGTTTCCGGACCTGCGCCTCGGCGATCCCGACTTCAAGAAGGTGCGGAAGCTCTCGGACGTCAATCCGCAGATTCAAGACTTCGCCTGGGGCCACGCCGAGAGGGTGGTCTTCAGCGACGCCGACGGGCGCGAGTCGGACGCCGTGCTCATCCGCCCGGAAGGGCTCGAGGACGGCGAGCGATGCCCGGTGCTGGTCTACTACTACCGTTTCTTTTCCCATCGACTCTATTCGTTCAATGACCCGCGGGTGAACCACCGGCCGAGCTTTCCGGTCTATGCGAGCCACGGCTACTGCGTCTTCCTGCCGGATGTTCGCTTCGACGTTGGGCGTCCCGGCTATTCGGCGACCAAAGCTCTGGTGCCGGCGGTGCAGAAGATCGTCGAGATGGGCGTCGCCGATCCTGACGCCATCGGCCTCCACGGCCACTCCTGGTCGGGATACCAGACGGCCCACGTCATCACACAGACGAATATCTTCGCCGCCGCCGTCGCCGGTGCGCCGGTCTCGAATATGACCAGCGCCTACGGCGGTATCCGCTACGGCACGGGATTGGCGCGCCAATTCCAGTACGAAGCCGGCCAGAGTCGTCTCGGCCGTTCGCTCTGGGAGGGGCGTGATCTCTACATCGAGAATTCGCCGCTCTTCTTCGCCGACCGCATCGAGACGCCGCTCCTGATTCAATTCGGTGACGCCGATGAAGCGGTGCCATGGACGCAGGGCGTCGAGCTCTATTTGGCGATGCGCCGACTCGACAAAGAAGCGGTCTTCTTGCAGTACCGCGGCGAGCCCCACCACCTGAAGCAGTACCCGAATAAGGTCGACTACTCGATCAAGATGAAGGAATTCTTCGACCACTACCTCAAGGGCGTTCCGGCGCCGGTGTGGCTGAGTGAAGGCGTACCCTACCGGGGCGAGGACGACTAAATGGAGGGCTTCCGGCGTTCGAGGGTTGCGTTGTCATTCGGCGTCGCGGCCCTGCTCGGCGCCGGGGGCACGGTCGCGATGGCTTCTGAAAACGTCGCCGGGAAGGTGGTCGACACCGCGCCGCAAGCGGAGCTGATCGTGCTCGGCGTCGCCCAAGACGGCGGGGTGCCGCAGGCGGGCTCCCCGCGGCCGAGCTGGCTGCCGGAGGGAGAGCGCCGCTGGGCGACGTCCATCGCCGTGGTCGACGGAGAGGAGCGCTACCTCTTCGAAGCCACGCCGGACTTTCGAGAGCAGCTCGAGCTGCTCGACCGCCTGGCGCCGACCGGCAAGAAGGCCCCCGGGCTCGCCGGGATCTTTCTCACCCATGCCCACATCGGCCACTACGTCGGCCTGATGCACCTCGGCCACGAAGCGATGGGGGCGAAGGGCGTCCCGGTCTACGCCATGCCGCGCATGGCCGAATACCTGCGGCGGGACGGCCCGTGGTCCCAGCTGGTGAGCTTCGGCAATATCGCCCTGCACGGGCTCCAAGACGGCGCGCCGGCTATGGTCGGACGGCTACGGGTGACGCCGCTGCGGGTGCCGCACCGAGAAGAGTTCTCGGAGGCGGTCGCTTACCGCATCGAAGGCCCGCGGCGCTCGGCCCTCTTCGTCCCCGACATCGACAGCTGGCGCCAGTGGGATGAGCGCGGAGTTCGCCTCGAAGAGCTGCTCGCGGAGGTTGACTACGCCTTCCTCGACGCCACCTTCTTCGCCGACGGCGAGATCCCCGGCCGCGACATGAGCGGATTCCCGCATCCGCGCATCCGGGAGACCATGGAGCGGCTCGCTCCGCTGCCGGCCCGGGAGCGCGGCAAAGTACATTTCATTCACTTGAACCACACCAATCCGGCCCTCGATCCCGAATCCCCTGAGCGTCAACAGATCGAAGCCGCCGGCTTCCACGTCGCCGTCCGCGGTGAGCGCTTCGCTTTCTAGCCGGCGCAACTCACGCCGAGAGCACTGAAGCGAGCGCGTCCAGGACGGGCACGTCGGCGTCGGCCCATTGGAGGCTTTGGATCTGCGGGGATTGGATCCAGCGGACGGCGTCGTGGTCCGTCAGCTGGAGTTGGCCAGAGATCCAGCGGCAGCGGTAGACGTCGAGCACGAGGGTGCGTCGGGGCTGTTGGACGACGCCGCGGC
>JBCDKB010000341.1:0-9840 GCA_038747035.1 Acidobacteriota bacterium
CGCCACCGAGTCGACCACCACCACGTCGAGGGCGTTCGAGCGCACGAGGGTTTCGGCGATCTCCAGCCCCTGCTCGCCGCTATCGGGCTGGGCGACCAGGATGTCGTCGATGTTGACGCCGATCTTCTGGGCGTATTCGGCGTCGAGGGCGTGTTCGGCGTCGATGAAGGCGGCGGTGCCGCCGAGCTTCTGGGCGCCGGCGACCACCGACAGCGCCAGGGTGGTTTTACCGGAGGACTCCGGGCCGAAGACTTCGACCACGCGGCCGCGCGGGAAGCCGCCGATACCGATGGCCATGTCGACGGCCAGCGAGCCGGTGGGGATCGACGCGATCGAAAGGGTGTCGTGCTGGCCGAGGCGCATGATCGCCCCTTTGCCGAACTGCCGCTCGATATGCCCGAGGGCCCCTTCGAGGGCCTTGTTCTTATCGGCCGGGGGCGGCGTGTGGCGGCTGGTGGTAGCTCTGGGCATTCGAAGCTCCTGAAGCGGTATTGGATCGAGGGAAATCGGGGAGCGCGCCGGGCACGGAGTCCGCTTCCGAGCCCGTTGAGCTTTCTGCCGGACGGGGGTTTGAAGGGGTGCTCCTGGCGCTATACTCCGCAGACCCTAGTGCATCCCAAGGGGGGCAGTCAAGAGGCGTAAGTTGCCGCCGCCGACCCCTCCCCGAGACCCGCCGAAGCGCCGTGCCCGAAGCTCGATCCGGTGCCCTAGGGATCGCCCTCCGCGGCCTTCGCCGCGTCGCCTCCGCCCGAGCATTCCGCGCCACCGTCGACCCGCCCGCGAGCCCGCCGTGACTTTATTGAGCATCGTGATCCCGGCCTACAACGAGTTGGCCACCGTCGAAAAGCTGCTCCGCCGCGTCGCGGACGCGCCCTTACCCGACGGCCTGGAGCGCGAGATCCTGGTCGTCGACGACGGTTCCCAGGACGGGACCCGCGATCTGCTGCGCCGCATCGAAGAGCGCCAGGATCCGCCGATCCGCTACTTTGAGCACGAGGAAAACCGGGGCAAGGGCGCCGCGCTGCGGACCGGCTTCGGCCACACCGAGGGTGACATCGTACTGATCCAGGACGCCGACTTGGAGTATGACCCGGCGGACTATCCGACCTTGCTCCAGCCGATCCTCGATGACCTCGCCGACGTCGTCTACGGCTCGCGTTTCCTCGGCGGGCCCCACCGCGTGCTCTTCTTCTGGCACTACCAGGGCAATCGGGCCTTGACGACGCTCTCCAACATGTTGACCGACCTGAACCTGTCGGACATGGAGACCTGCTACAAAGTCTTCCGCGGCGACCTCCTGCGCTCCCTGCGTCTGTCGTCGAATCGCTTCGGCATCGAGCCGGAGCTGACCGCCAAAGTGGCCAAGGCGCGGGCTCGGATCTACGAGGTGCCGATTTCGTACCACGGCCGGACCTATGCCGAGGGCAAGAAAATCGGCTGGCGCGACGGCGTCTCGGCGGTGTGGGCGATCCTCCGCTATAATTTGCTCCCCTAAAAACACGTCTAGAAGGTGCCCGGGTCCGCGTCTGTGGTCCCCTGCACCGCTGATCCACGAGGAGCTCGACCGTGCTTCGATCGTCTGCCTATGCCCCGCTTCGCGCTGTGCTCACCTCAACCTTTCTGGCCCTGCTTCTGCTGCTCACCGCCGGCTGCCAGGAAAAGTCACCGGAAGAGAAGATCGCTGAAGCCCGAGCTTCGTACGTGGTCGAGTTGAATTCGTGGTTCCCCCGGGAGCCGGAGCCGGAACCGATCGCCGAAGACGCCGCCGCCGAAGATGGCGAGGCGGCGGACGGCGAGGCGGCGGACGGTGACGGCGCCGACGAGACCGAAGGCGAAGACGCCGCCGGTGAGGAGGCCGCCGGTGAAGAGGAAGTCGCCGTGCTCGACGTCGACGCCGCCGGCCCGCAGACTGTCAACCTTCTCTTCGATCTGATCGTGCTTTTCGAAGGCGAGGAGCCCCTCCCGGGCTTGACCCTCGACGTCTCCCAAGCCGACAGCTCCGGCGCCGAGAAGAAGTTGTGGCGTCACTACCTCGAGCTGCCGCCGCACGTGAAGACCGAAACCAAGCAGGTGAGCTTCGAGACGCCCGGCGTCGAGTTTGAAGAAGGGGACCAATTCAGCGTCACGCTGCGCAAAGTCATTCCGCCGGAAGAGCGGGGTGACTACCGCGAATTCGCGTCCGCCGGCTCCTGATCGGCGAAGTCTCTGCGGCACACCGCCGCCGACCTCGGATGACGTCGGCGGCTGACGCTTCGGCCTGGTGGGTGGACCATCGGCGCAAAACCCTTCGGAGGCCCCGTGCGTAAGCAGAGTTCGATGAATGCACTCGCCGAAGTTTCCCCGGCGGCGCCTGCGGGCGTCGATTTAGAGCCCATTCACCGTCTCGAAGCGACGGTGAGCCGGGTGGTCCACGGCAAGGCGGAGGTCGTCCGCCTGGCGACGGTGTCGATGCTCGCCGGCGGTCATATCTTGGTGGAGGACGTGCCGGGCGTCGGCAAGACGACCCTCGCCCAGGCCCTGGCCCGCGCCCTCGGGCTGTCTTTCCAGCGCATCCAGTTCACCAGTGACCTGCTGCCGTCCGACATCATCGGCGTCTCGATCTACCGCCAGCAAAAAGGCGAGTTCGAGTTCGTGCCCGGTCCGCTTTTCGCTAACGTCGTGCTGGCGGACGAGATCAATCGCGCGACGCCGAAAACGCAGTCGGCGCTGCTCGAAGCGATGGCGGAACGTCGCGTCTCCGTCGAGCGCCAGCGCTACGTTTTGCCGGACCCGTTCCTGGTCTTGGCCACCCAGAATCCCCTGGAGTATTTGGGCACCTTTCCGCTGCCGGAGTCGCAGCTCGACCGCTTCTTGATGTCCCTGTCGATGGGCTATCCGCCGCGCGCGGACGAGAAGCGTTTGCTGCTCTCGGGCGGCGTCGAGAGCCTGCTCGAAAGCGTGCCGGCGGCCCTCGATCGCGACCAGCTCCTCGCCCTCCAGACCGCGGCGCGAAGCGTCACGGTCAGCGACAAGCTGGCGGACTACATGATCGACCTCGCCGAAGCGACCCGCGCCGGCAAGGAGTTCGGACTCGGCGTGTCAACCCGCGGCATCCAAGGCCTTTTTCGGGCGACCCAAGCCTACGCCCTGTGCCAAGGCCGCGACTATGCGGTTCCCGACGACGTTCAGCAGCTCGCCATTCCCGTGCTCGCCCACCGCGTTACGCTCCGCCGCGGCGGCGGCCACCTCGACGAGCAGCGGACGGCGATTTCCCGCGTCATCTCGACGGTTCCGGTGCCGGTCTAGTCGGCCTGGTTTCTCGGATGGCGACCGCCGCACTGGGTTCGAAGACTCTGGGGCACGAAGCGACCGCCGCAAGGCCTGGGCTCTCGGAGGCGGCGCGCTCCCGCGCCACGTCAAAATCTACGGGCGTGCAGCTGACCAAGGTCGGGGTGTGGTTCGTGGTCGGCATCGTGGTCGTCATCGCGGCGGCCCTCAATACCGGCAACAACGGACTCTTCTTGACCGTGGCGGCCCTCGGCGCCTCACTGGTCGTGGCGCACGTGCTTTCCTGGTGGAACCTCGCCCACCTGCGGGTGGCGGTGTCGGCGGATCGGGAGATCTACGCGAATAGTCTCTCTTCACTCGAAGTGCTGCTGCTGAACGTGAGCCGCTGGGCGCCGTCTTGGCTCATCGTCACCGCGGTGACGCCGACGAGCCTCGACCCCCCCGAGCGACGCAACCGAAAGTCGACGCCCTGGCTGGTGCCTTTCCTGCCCGGCGGCGAGGAGGCGGCCGGTCACCTCGGGCTGATGCTGGGCCGACGGGGCCCCAGGCGACTTCGATTCGTGTCCGTCACCAGCCTTTTTCCGCTCGGATTGTTCCGCAAGGGGCGCCGGTACGAAACGGAGATTGACATCGTCGTTTTCCCCGAGATTTATCCGGTATCGCTCAGCCGATACACCGAGAGTGGCCCCGGGGGCGACCGCAGCATCCGTCGGGTGGGCCTCGGGCACGAGCTGCATACCCTCCGCACTTATCAACCCGGTGACGATCCGCGGGACGTGCACTGGAAGCAGAGCGCTCGGCAGCAGTCGCTCATCGTGCAGCGCCGCCAGTCCGAGAAGCTCCAGCGGCTGCGCATCGTCTTTGACAACGCCGTCGGTCGTCTCGAGACCGACGCGGAGGTCAAGAGCTTTGAGCGACTGGTCAGCGAAGCGGCGTCGGCGGCCGTGGAGGCCCTGGAACGCGGCTATGACGTCGCTTTATTGACGCGTGACGTGTGGCTCGACCACGCCGCCGGCGAGCGGCAGAGGCGCAATATCCTCGAAGCCCTAGCCCGCGTCGAGCCCCTGCCTCTCGACCCGGCGCCGCTGATCGGCGAGGACGAAAAGGGCTTGCACCTTCGCCTCGGCGGCGCCCACGGCGGTCACGACGGCGACGACGGAGGGGCCCCATGATCACGTTCGGCCGTGAGAAGCGGCAACTGCTCGGCTGGCTGGCGCTTCTCGTGCCGCTGCCCCTGCCGTTTAATCAGGTGCTCAGCTGGCCCGTGCTCTTCGCCTACTCATTCCTGGTGATCTATTTCTTGCACCGGGTCGAGCAGGGCAAGCAGGACTGGCTGCCGAACTGGGCGCTGAATGCACTCGGCCTGGTCTACATGCCGGTGCTTTTCATCGACGTGCGCCACGCCCTGATCCGCGAACAGGCGGTGCGGGCCATCCTGCACCTGATTCTTTTTGTGGTGGTGGCCAAGCTCTTCTCGATCCGCCGCGAGAAGGACAAGTGGCACATCTTCATTCTCATCTTCTTCACCTTCGTCGCGGCGATGGCGACGAGTTCCCACCTCACTATCGCCATCTACCTGATCGCCGCCCTCGCCGCGGGCTTCGGCGTGATGATGCGCTTCGCCCATCTCCACGTCCTGGCCCGGCTGGGCCAGTCGGCGCGCTCTGGGCGGGACGGCGCCGAGGCCCGGGCGCCGTCGCTGCCGTCGATGCGCTGGGCTTCGGTGACCTCCCTGGTCCTGATCGTGCTGATGGCGGTGCCGATCTTCGCGTCCCTGCCGCGCCTCCGGCAGCCTTTTGTCATGGGGCAAGGCGCGGGCAATATCGGCCTGTCGCGCACGACCGGATTCTCCGACAGCGTCAACCTCTCGCTCACCAGCCAGATCCGCAGCAATACGTCGATCGCCCTGCGTTTAGAGACAGACCAGACGCTGGTCGCTGACGATCTGCGCTTCAAAGGCGCCACCTACGACTTCTACCGCAACAACAACTGGCACCGGCACCCCCTCGAATCCCGTCGGATCTTCGCCGACGACGACGGCATTCTTCGCATGCCCGGCGCCGGCGAAGGGAATCTGCGGGCCACGATCTACCTCGAGCCGCTTCGCTCCCAAAGCCTCGTGGTGCCGATGCGGACGGTCGGAGTTGACGCCGGGGGGCGGGCGAATAGTCTGCGACTCGACGCCGGAGGAGGGCTCGTGTTGCCCCAGCCGCCGGGTTTGACGATCGCCTACGACGTCATCCTCGGGGAGACACAAAACATCGCCGGCGAGCTCGCTAGCGACCCCCAGCTACGGCTCGACGCCCTGGATTTCCAGGGCCTGTCGCCTCGGATCATCGAGCTGGCCCGGCAGGTGATGGGCCAAGGCAGCGACGAGGAACGGGCCGACCGGCTGCTGCGCCACCTGCTCACCGAATACCAATACACCCTCGATTTTACGGGTCGGGAAGGGATCAAGCCGCTGGAGGAATTCCTCTTCGAGTACCGCAGCGGCCAGTGCGAGCTCTTCGCCGCCTCGATGGTGCTGATGCTCCGCTCCCAAGGCATTCCGGCGCGCTTCGTGTCCGGCTTCCTCGGCGCCGAGTTCAATACGCTCGAGGGCACCTACGTCGTGCGCCACAGCAATGCCCATGCTTGGGTCGAGGCGTATACGCCCGAACGCGGCTGGCGGGTCTATGATCCGACGCCGCCCGACGGCCGTCCGGCGGCCCGGGTCCAGGACTGGAAGCTCTGGCTCCAGCAGCTCTATGATTATCTGGCCTTCCGCTGGGATCGCTACGTGCTCGGCTACGGCGCCGATGACCAGACGAGCTTTTTCTCCGACCTGCGCAGTCGACTTCAGCAATGGTGGCAACGCTGGCTCCAGGGCGATGAAGAGAAGCTCGGCGGCGATACGGCGGTTGGCGGCCTCGGCGACCTCGGGCCGCTTGACGAGCTGGCGACGCCCGCCACCGCTCTGTGGCAGCGCCCGTGGGTGCGGGCGGCGGGGCTTGCTCTTATCCTGCTGACGGCGGCGGCGTTTTATATCTACCAGCGGCGACGTCAACTGACGCCGGAAGAGGCCTACGCCCAGCTCCGCGCGGGTCTGGCTGAGGTCGGCCTCGATATCGACGACTCGACGCCGCCCCTCAAGCTGCGGGAGCTGCTGGCGGCGCGCTACCCGGAAGCGTCCACCCAGGCGAACGCTGTGATCGATATTTACGTGCGCCAGGCCTTCGCGGGCCGACCGGCGAAAATCGACGACACGGGCGAGCTCTATCGGAGCGTGTCCGAAGCCCTGCGCTCCGCCGCGGAGGCCGAGAAGGCCCGGGCGAAGGCGTCGAAGGTCGACGTCCCAGATCGGCGGGCCGCCTAAAAGGTCGGAGATCGCGTTCTCCTGAACCCGACCCGTCGCGGGCTCCCAGTGCGTTGATTAGAGCCTGGGGATCGTCGAAGTCAGGCGGCCTTGGCGGGCCTGCCTTCGAAGCGTGATAGATCTCTCGGCGACGCGTCCCCGTACAGCCGAGCGAGAATTCACCAGGAGCTTCGCTATGCCTGATACATCCCCTACGGCGGAATCCGGTCCGCCGACGCCGACCGTGGCCGGCCGCGCCGTGAAGATCGCACTCGGTCTTGCGGTGGCGGCGGGCCTCTTTGCGCTCGTGCGCTGGCTCGGACCTACGGTCGCGCCCCACGTCTCCGATTTCCTCGCCTGGGTCGACTCCCTCGGCTTCTGGGCGCCGGTCGTCTTTATCGTCGGCTACGCCGTCGCCACTATCGCCTTCGTCCCCGGGTCACTCTTGACGATGTCCGGCGGCGTGCTCTTCGGGTTGGTGGGCGGCACGGCCTATGTTTTTGTCGGCGCTAGCTTGGGCTCCGGCCTCGCCTTCTTGATCTCCCGCTATGTCGCCCGCGGCGCGATTGAGAAGCGGCTGGACGGGAATGAGCGATTCGCGTTGATCGACAAAGCGGTCGGCCGACAGGGCCTGAAGATTGTCTTTCTCCTGCGCCTGGTTCCGTTCTTCCCGTTCATTTGGCTGAATTACGGACTCGGGCTGACGCGCGTTCGTTTCCTTCACTATCTGATGGCCGGCGTCGGTATGCTGCCGGGCACTTTCCTCTACGTCTACTATGGCAAGGCCATCGGCAGCCTCGCCGCCCTGTCCCAAGGGCAGAGCGCCGAGCGCGGCGCCGAGCAGTGGGTTTTCCTCGCCCTCGGCCTGGTGGCGGCCGTCGCCGTGACCACGATCATCACCCGCATCGCACGACGCGCTCTGGCCGACGCCACGGCGGATGACCGCGCCGCGGAGCCGCCAGCGCAAAGGAGCGCAACCATGCACGATTCCAAGGAGCCGATGGCGCCCGACGACGAACACGTCCGCGAGTTGATCCGGCACGTCCACCCGCCGGATTGGAAGAATCCGGAGCCGGCGGAGCGCTACCACCTGGTGGTGGTGGGGGCGGGCACCGCGGGGCTGGTGACGGCTTCGATCGCCGCCAACCTCGGGGCGCGGGTGGCCCTCGTCGAGCGGCACCTGATGGGCGGGGATTGCTTGAACGTCGGTTGCGTGCCGTCTAAAGGCGTCATCCGAGCCGCCCGCTCCTGGCATGCGGCGCGCACGTCGGCGGAGCGCTTCCACGGGCCCTCGGTCTCCGGCGACGGCGATTTCGCCGGCGCCATGGAGCGGATGCGCCGTCTTCGGGCGAAGATCAGTCCAATCGACGGCGCCGCGCGTTTCCGGGACATGGGGATCGACGTCTTCCTCGGCCACGGTCGCTTCGTCGCCGGCGATACGGTCGAGGTCGACGGGGCCCGACTCCGGTTCAAGAAGGCCGTCATCGCCACCGGCGGCCGAGCCTCGGCGCCGCCGATTCCCGGGCTTGAAGAGACGCCCTATCTCACCAACGAAACCGTCTTCGGTCTCACCGAGCTGCCCCGTCGTTTTGGCGTCATCGGCGGCGGGCCGATCGGATGCGAGCTCGCCCAGTCTTTCGCCCGGCTCGGGTCAGAAGTCGTCTTGGTCCAAAACGGCGAACACCTGCTGCCGAAAGAAGATGTGGACGCGGCGAGGGCGGTGGAGGGGTCGCTGCGCAGCGACGGCGTCGATCTCCACCTGGGCGCGAACGTCGTTGCAGTGAAGTCGGCCGCCGGGGGCGTGACGCTCGTCGTCGAGCAGGGTTCCCGGCGCTCGGAGCGCACCGTCGACCGGCTCCTGGTCGCCGCGGGTCGGCGCCCGAACGTTGAAGACTTGGGTCTCGAAGCGGCGGGCGTCGAATACCACCGGCGCGGCATCGAGGTCGATCGCGCGATGAGAACTTCCAACTCCCGGATCTTCGCCATCGGCGACGTCGCCTCCGCTTTGCAATTCACCCACCTCGCCGACGCCCAGGCGCGGATGGTGGTGCGCAATGCTTTCTTCTTCGGGCGCGGGCGAGCGAGCGACCTGGTTGTGCCCTGGTGCACCTACACCAGCCCCGAAGTCGCCCACGTCGGCATGACGGCGGCCGAAGCGGCGGAGCGCGGTCCCCTTAAAGTGGAGACGATCACCTTGCCGCTCGACGACGTCGATCGGGCGCTGCTCGACGGCGAAACGGAGGGCTTCTTCCGCGTCCACCTGGCCAAAGGTAGCGATCGCATCCTCGGGGCCACCTTGGTCGCCGAGCATGCCGGCGAAATGCTGGCTCCGGTGACCTTGGCCGCGACCCACGGCCTCGGTTTGGCGAAGTTCTCGTCGACTATCTTCCCGTATCCGACCCAGGCGGAGGTGCTCCGCAAAGCCGGCGATCTCTACAACCGCCAACGCCTGACCCCCGCAGTCTCAAAGTTCTTCGCCGCCTGGTTCCGGCTGCTCGGCTAGCTGGACCGAAGTCGAATCGAGGTCGCTTCGGCCCGCGCCCGCAGATCTGGCATAATTATGTGCACATTCAATAAAGAACCGGGCCGGAGGGGAACCGGAAAGGCGCGACGGGGAAGGGGAAGTCGCCCGCTCGGTCAACGGGGCGCGTGCGCCCCTAGGGGATAAGAAGTCATGGCACAGATCCAGCAGGACGGCAACGCTAGCTTGCTCACGGTGCTCCGGGGCGCATACCTGGGCCGCAGCACCGGTCGGATCCTGATCCAAGGTGAGGAAGACATCTACCTCCGCCGGGGTGAGGTCTATTTCGACCGTGACTGCGACCTGGCGAGCGGCCTCAGTCCGCTCGTGTCGCGCGCAGTTCGCCTCGACCGGCCGCTCGCGGACGCGGAGATGCGCGCCGCCGTGGCGAAAATCGCCAAGCAGCTCTATGGCAGTAGCGCGAGCTGGACCGCGGCGACGTGGACGGATGATGCGCCGGCGGGGGTGGAGCTTGTGGGCCCATTGCCGTCGATCGGATTTCTGCTCGAGGGCGCGACCTTCAATGCCGACGAAGCGCGCATGCTCGAGCTGCTCGGGGGCGAGTCAAACCGCTTCAAGAGTCGCGATGACACCCCCGCCATGAGCCAACTGCCGGGGCTCGACGGCGACATGGCCCGCGTGCTGGTCCTGCTCGAGCAACCGACGGCGGTCGCCGACGTCCTGCGCGGCGGCGGTGATCGGGCGGCGACGCTTTCCG
>JBCDKB010000342.1:0-9819 GCA_038747035.1 Acidobacteriota bacterium
GCGGCGACTCGCGGAGGCGGAGGCCGCCGTGACCGCCGGCGATGCGCTGCTCGGCCTCGAGAAGGCCGAGCTCCTCGCTGAGGAGGCGCAGGCGGTCGCTTATTGGCCGGTGATCGCGGAGTCGCTGCTGCTCAAGGCGCGATTCGAGTCGAGCCTGGAGCGCTCCGAGCTCGCCGACACCAGCCTCGCCCAGGCGCTCGAGGCCGCGCAGGCGGCCGGCCACGCCCGGGTCGCCGCGTCGGCCTTCGTCTACCGGGTCCGCGTGGCCGGCTACCAGCAGGCGGACTTCGACCGCGGGCAGCGATATGCCCAATATGCCGAAGCCGCACTGTCCCATTTAGGGCAGCCCCAGGAGCTGGCGGCGCTCCTCGCCGGCCACCGCGGTGCGATCTTTTTCGAGCAAGGACGCTTCCCCGAGGCCCTGGAGGCCCACGTTGACGCCCTGGAGCTGTGGACGGAGGCGCGGGGTCCGGAGGATCCCAAGACCGGCGTCGCCTTGACTCGAGTGGGGGACGTGCTGCTTGAAACCGGCGATCTCAAAGCCGCGGCGGCCCGGTATGAGGCGGCCCTCGAGATCGCCCGGCGCCAGTACGGCGAAACCCATCCGCAGAGCGCACGACTCTTCTCGCGGACCGGCCGGGTGCTGATGAAGCAGGGCGAGTCGACGAGGGCCCGCGGTTTCTTTGAACAGGCGCTCGCCGCGAGCCGCGCGACCTTGCCGCCGGACCACCCCTACTTGGCGACGTCCCTCTCGTATCTGGCGCAGGCCCTGGTGGCGGCCGGTGACTACGAGGAGGCGATGGACAATTATCGGCAGGCCCTCGCCGTCCTCGAAGCGGCGGAGAAGCCGGATCCGCGGCGCCTTTCGGCGGTCCTTAGCGGGCTGGCGAGGACGTCATCCTCGACCAACGACTACGCGCAGGCTGCGCGCTTCTATGGCCGCGCCCTCGAGCTGCGCAAGGAGGTCTATGGAGACGGTCACGTGCTGGTCGGGGAAGCTGTCTTCAATTTGGGCGAGGTTGCCCAAAATCAGGGCGATTTTGAGCGGGCGTTGTCCTTTTTTCGCCAGTCGCTCGACATTTGGCGGCGGGCGGCGCCGGACGATGGATTTCTAATCGCCGCCGCGCTGACCGGAGTCGCCGAAGCCTTGCTCGGCCTCGGGGACTCGGCGGCGGCTCTGCCCAGGCTCGAGCAGGCCCTGGGCCTGCACCCGCAGGGACGGGAGGCCGAATTCGTAGCCACGACGCAGTTTGCCTTGGCGCGGGCGCTGGTGGCGGAAGGGCGGGAGAGCGTCAGGGCTCGGGAGTTGGCCGAAGGCGCCCTGGAAGGATTCCGCGGCGGACGGGCGCTCTCCGGTGAAGACGCCCGAGAGGTCGAGCAGTGGCTCGAGACCCATTTCGCCGGCCGTTAGGGATCCTGGCATCGCCGTTGCAGATAGCTCTTGGGGGACGCGCTTGGAGAGCGCAGCCCGAACCTCTTTGTCCAGGCGAAGCGTCACTATGGGGCGAAGCGGCCCTATGGGAGTATCGCGGCCTGGCATTCAAGGACCCCGTTCCTAAAGGAATCTCATGTATCGACTGTTCTTCTCCGTGTCGTGTTTTTGCGTGCTCACCCTGCCGGGCTTGGTGAGTGCTTCTCCAGTCTCCGCCGGCGACTGGGTCGGCGGCAGCCACGCCGGCGACTCCCTAGGTTTCCACGATTCCGCCCACCACGAGGGCCCGGGGCTCGATGGGCTGCAAAGCCCCGGGGTGCGGTCGATCCCCGTCGGTACGCGCGGCGCGGTCCCGTTTGGCCTTGACCTGGGCGGAGGTAGCGGCTCGCCGTCCGCCCGCGGTGGCGCCGTCGATCCCGCATGTGGATCGCGCTCCCGGACGATCCGGGCGACCCGTGATCTCGCGGGGAGGGCGCGGTGGTTGATCGACGAACCTCTGCGCCCCTCCTGATCAGACCGCGGGAGTTCCGACGCCCGGACTCTCGCCAGAACACGTCGATGGCGCCCTCGCCGTCGACGGGCCTTGACTCTTCTTCATGACTACTTTGAATTCCTACGGGACCGACTTCGGGGATCGGCTGCGCGCAGCGACTGATCCAGCCGACCCGGCATCTCTCCGAGATAGAGCACCGTCTCTCTCCGGGGTGCTGCCTCGCCGCGCCACTGGACTGCGCGGAGCTCAGGTCGCTCGCCCGGAGGACTTTTTGGACCGAAAGGAACCCCATGTACAGACTGTTCTGTCGTTTCTTCCTCTTCTTTGTCGTCGCCACACTCGGACCCGTGACGGTGGCCCACGGCGCACTTTTGACGACGATGGTCACCGCGACCATCACGCCGCTGGCCGGCGAATGGAATCATCTGAGGGCGGGAGACGAAATCGGCTTCTATGACTCGGCTGACCGGGTCTTCGTTCTCTGCACCAACCGCTTTGCGCAGGCTGAACTGAACTGCGTCGAATTCCCAGTCCCGGACTTCGCCAGCGGCATCCCGCTGATGGGGCGCTGGGCGGCGAACGAAGCCGAGGCACGGCCGGCGCTTTTCGACCCGGCGTCCGGGGTGCTGAGGGTTTATAGCTACAGCGGCTGCTTTCCTGTGGACTGCATCGGATCCGGCGCCCTCGCCGTCGACACGTCGCACGACCTCGGCATCTCCGGGGTGGAGTCCGCGGTGGTCGGCGATTGGGACGCATCCGGCGTCGACTCGGTGGCGCTGGTCCGCCCTTTCGACCCGTCCGGAATCGGCACTCGGGAGCAGGTCTTTCTTTTCGACGACGACTTCGGGAGCTTCGCGGCCTCGACACTCTGGGGGCTGGATCTGACCGGCCTGACCGCCATCGCCGGCAACTGGCCCGGGGCTGGCCACCCGGGAGACTCCCTCGGCTTCTACGACAGCGTTCACCACGATGTGCTGCTGCTCGACGGGCTCCGGGGCGGCTTCTTGCTGAATCTGCCGCTGGTCACCCCAGGGCTCCAGATCTTCGGCTTTGCGGTCGACGGGACCGGCGTCGGCGGCTTCGGAGCCTACTTCCCGCACCAGTGCTCAGCCGGCGACTGTCATCGAGTGGATCTCTGGAGGTTCCCGCCGGCGGGTAGCAATGGACCGACCCAGGTGTTAGACCCCCTGGAGCCGGAGATGGACTCCCGATTCCCGGACGACCCGGGTGACCCCTGATTGACGGCGACCCCTGATAGGAACCATCGGGCGTCACGTGCCGACGCCGTTCCCCTCCCCTAAAATCATCCTGCGTAGGATCCTCGATTGGAGCCCCGCAGACCCCGGTGACCGCGTGCCCGCCGTCGCCACGCCTTGAATCTTCTTCTTCCCGTTTTCTTTGAAGCCCTTCGGCATCGACCCGGGACCCGCGACCCGCGGCTCCGTGCGCCGACGTCGCGTGTCCCCGAGCCAGAGCCCCGTCTCCGGCCGGGGCCCCCGGCCGACGCGGTGGAGTTCCCAGAACTGCGAGTGACCGCGGAGCCCGGGTCGCAGGGCTGAAGGACCTTTTGGACCGAAAGGATCCCCATGTACGGACTGTTCTATCGCTTCTCCCTATTCGTCATCATCGCCTCTTGTTGTGCCGTGGCCGTCGCCCGGGCCGAGCCCATCACGCCCCTCGCCGGGGAGTGGAATCGTCTAAGCCCCGGCGATGAGATCGGCTACTACAACCCGAACGCCCGCGCTTTTGTTTTGTGCAAGGAACGATTCGCCTTCGACGAGCTCTCCTGCGTCGAGTTTCCGGTCCCGGACCTCGCGACCGGTATTCCGCTGATGGGCCGCTGGGCGGCGAATGAGTCTGTGGACAGGCCTGCGCTCTTTGATCCGACGACCGGTACGCTGCATCTCTATAGTTACGGCGGGTGCCTACCTCTGAATTGCGTCGGTTCCGGTAGCCTCGTCGCGCAAAGGGCCCATGCCCTCCGCATCACCAATGCAGAGTCGGCGGTGGTCGGCGATTGGGACGGGTCCGGCGCCGATTCCGTGGCGCTGATCAGTCCGTTTGATACGACCGGCCAGGGCAGTCGGGCGCAGGCTTATCTCTTTGTCGACGGCTTCGGGAGCTTTCAAAGCTCGGCCCTTTGGGGGCTTGATCTCTCCGGCCTGACGCCCATCGCCGGGGACTGGCCCGGGACAGCCCACACCGGCGACTCCTTGGGCTTCTACGACCGCGTGCACCACGATGTGCTCCTCCTCGACGGGCTCGGGAGCGGCTCTTTGCTGAATCTGCCGCTCGTGACCCAGGGACTCCAGATCTTTGATTTTGTCGTCGACGGCACCGGGGTCGGCGGCTTTGGCACCTACTTTCCGCACAACTGCTCGTCCTTCGCCTGCCATCGAGTCGAGCTGTGGCGATTCCCGTCGGGCGGCAACAACTGGCCGTCGCGGGTGATCAACGAGGGATATCCCGAGATGGACTCCCGATTCCCGGACGATCCGGGCGACCCGTGATCGAGCTTTGAGTTCGACCCATTGAAAAAGCCGGCTCGAGAGAGCCGGCTTTTTCTGCCTTGGGGTGGGGGCGGGTGCCGCTTGACCCCCCACGCGACACGAGAAGAGCTAGGTCGCCTCGGTCTCCATGCCGAGTCGCTTCAGCCGGTAGGCCATGCCGTTGCGCGAGATGCCCAGGAGTTTGGCGGCCTTGGTTTGGTTGCCGCCCGTCTTGTCGAGGGCCTGGCGGATCATGCGGCGTTCGACGGCCTCGAGGTGCTTGGGCAGCGAGGCCTCGCCCTGCTGGAGATCGTCGAGCGTCGGCTCGGCGGGGGGCGGATCGAGGATGGTGGTCGGCAGCAGGCTCGACTCGATGGCCAGGCCGTCGGGGCACGCGTAGACGAGTCGCCGGACCATATTCTTGAGCTCGCGCACGTTACCGGGCCAGCCGTGGCCGCAGAGCCGCCGGAGCGCTTTGACGCTGACGCCCCGCACCGATTTCCCGGTTTCTTCGCTGTACTGGCGCACGAAGTGCCCGATCAGTGCCGGCAGGTCAGCCCGGCGCTGGCGAAGCGGCGGCACCTCGATCTCGTAGCCGGCGAGCCGGTAGTAGAGGTCCTGGCGGAACTCGCCGTCCGCCATGCGGGCCTGGAGGTCGGTATTGGTCGCCGCCACGACCCGGACATCAACGCGCTGGGGGTCGCGGCCGAGGGGCATGATTTCGCGCTCTTGCAGGGCGCGCAGGAGCTTGGCCTGCAGCTCGGGCGACATGTCGCCTATCTCGTCGAGGAAGAGCGTACCGCCGTCGGCGATTTGGAACTTGCCTTCCCGGGGCTCGACGCCCGTGGCGACGCCACGGCCGATGCCGAACATCTCAGCCTCGAGCAGCTCCGAGGGGATGGCGGCACAGTTGATCGCCACGAAGGGCCGTGCGCTACGCCTGGAAGTCTCGTGGATGAGTCGTGCGATGTGCTCCTTGCCGACGCCGCTTTCGCCGAGGATCAGGACCGGCAGATTGCCTTGGCGCAGCAACCCGATCTGGCTGTAGAGCGCCCGCATCGCCGGGGCGACGCTGGGCACGATGCCCGGGGCGAGGGGCGGAGCCTCCGGCGGATCCTGGCGGTGGGAGGTCTGGGGACGCTGGTCGGCGTGGGCGAGCAACCGGAGCAGGGTAGAGAGCAGGGCCGTCGGGTCTTCGTGCATCGAGGCCACGCCGGAAACCGCCAGCGTCAGGGGCATCTCCGCCCTGCGCTCGGCGACGCAGGCCCAGCCCGGGCGCCTGAGGGTGACGAGCCCGCGGTCTTCCGCCACCATCCAGTGGGCGTTGTGAAAGGTCTGGCCGAGCGAATCGAGGTTGCCGACCCCGGTCAGCACCGCCATATGGGGGGTGCCGGCGCTCTCGATGAGCGCGCACCCTTCGGCGCCGAGTCGGTCGGCGAGGGCCCGGAGCGCGTTCTCTCGACCGGCGTGCCGGTGGCTGCCGTTGGTATCGCTAAGCAGGCTCAAGAACTCGCCGACAAAGAGCAAGTGGGCCCGTTCCCCGGCGAGGTCTGGACGCAATACGGTGGCAGTCGCCTGGCTCGCTTCGAGGTCCGGCGGCGGAATTTGGGCGTGGGCGACCTCAAGGCCGAGCTCGGCGTCGTCCTCGTCGACGGCCGTGAGGGATAGGGTAATCGGACCGAGGCCGATCTTGTCGTGCAGGGCGAGCGGACTTGAAGACACGGCGCTGCCGTTGATCAAGGTGCCGTTCTTCGAATCGAGATCCCGCACGTGGATCGCGCCGCCGCCGAGGGAGATCACGGCGTGGTGCCGGGAAACGCCGCCGACCGGGAGCACGATGTCGTTACGGGGGGAGCTGCCGATCGTATTCTCTCCGGACTGCAGCCAAAACTGATCGCCATCGGATTCGAGGCGGTAGCGGATATCGGGCGTTCCATTCATGCTGGGACTCACGGGTGTGTTCAGAAATGCAGGGTGGCTGGGGAGCCGGACTGTGAGCTTAGACCACCGGCGCAAGATTTTCGTCGCTGGCCACGAGCTCGGCGTAGTGGCCCCCGAGGGCCAGGAGGGTGGCGTGGTCGCCGCGCTCCACCAAACGTCCGCGTTCCATCACCAGGATCTCGTCGGAGTCGGCGACGGTGCTGAGCCGGTGGGCGATGACAATGCGGGTGCAGCGCAAGCGCTGGAGCTCGGCGTGCACGAGATCCTCGGTCACCGTGTCGAGTGCGCTGGTCGCCTCATCGAGCAGCAGCAGCCTCGGACGCGGAAGAATCGCCCGGGCGATCGCTAGGCGCTGGCGCTGGCCGCCCGAGAGCGTCGCGCCGCCGTCGGCGAGGACGGTCTCGTAACCCATCGGCAGCGCCATGATGTCATCGTGGATCTGGGCCTTGCGGGCGGCGTCAACGATCTGCTCCAAGGCGGCGTCGGGGGAGTTCAAGGCGATATTAGCCCTGATCGAATGGCCGAAGAGATAGGCCCGCTGGGTCACGATGCCGAGCTGGGCGCGCACTTTGTCGAGGTCGAGCTCGGCGAGGTCCAGCCCGTCGTAGAGGATCGACCCGTCCGACGGCGGATAGAGCCCAAAGAGCAGGGCCCCGAGCGTCGATTTTCCGGATCCTGAGCGGCCGACAATCGCCACCAAGCCGCCGGGCTCGACGGTCAAAGACACCGAATCCACGGCCAAGGGGGCGGAGCTGTCATAGCGGAAGCTCAAGTCGCGCACCTCGAGGCTGCCCGAGAGCGGGACCGGGGGAGCTAGCGCGCCGGGGGAGCTTTCGAGGGGGGTGTCGAAGACCTCGTTGAGTCGCTCGAGCGTGCCGGCGAGGTGCTGGAGCTCGAAGGCGCGGGTGACCAGGGTAGAGAGGGGCTCGAGGAAGCCCGCGGCGAGGGCGCCGGCGGCGAGCATCGCCCCCAGCGTCAGCTCGCCGTCGAGCACCCGACCGGCGCCGACGAGCAGGACGATCAGCGGCGACAGCACGGACAGGGATTGCAGCGCCGTGTCCACCCACGCCTGGAGGTTCCCTTGGGCGACGGTGACGTCCAGCTCGTCGGAGAAATCGTCGGCCCACCGTTCGACCGCCCGGTTTTGAGCGCCGGCGGCCTTGAGGGTCTCAATCCCGGCGAGGATCTCCACCAGGCTGCTGCGCGACACCGACTGGACCTGCAGGGACTCCGCCGCCAGCTCGCGGTAACGCCGCCGGGTGAGCAGGAAGACCCCCGTACGCAAGAGGCCGAGGGCGAGAACCAGGAAGCCGAGGTGGACGTCGGTCCAGAAGAGCACGATGAGGTAGACGCTGACTAGACCGCCGTCCAAGAGCGCCGACAGCATGCTCGAGGTCAGCGTCTCGCGGATCGTCGTATTGCTGCTGACGCGCAAAATCAGATCGCCGCCGGCGCGCTGGGTGAAAAAGGTGTAAGGCAGGTTGACCAGGTGCTGCAGGAAAGAGGTGGTCAACGTCGCGTCGAGCTCGGTCCGAAGACGCAAGAGCAGCCGCGCGCGCAGCAGGGCACAGGCGAATCGATAGGCAGTCAATGCGATGACGCCGAAGGTCAGCGCCCACAGCAGCGTCCGGTCCGTCTGGGGTACGACCCGATCGACGACGGCGGCGGTCAAGAGCGGGAGCGCCAGCGCCAGCGCCTGGAGCAGGACCGACATCGTGACGATGCGTCCGAGGTGCCCCGCCTGGGCGACCATCGGGCCGAGGTAGCGGGTCACCCCCGGCGGTCGCTGCTGCTCGGCGACGAAGTGGTCGTCGGGTTCAAAAACCATGGCGACGCCGGTGAAGGAGCGGGACAGCTCGTCGCGACTGACGCGCCGCCGACCGAAGGCCGGGTCGAGGATGTCGGCGCCGTGGCGGGTCAATCGGTCCAGGACCACGAAGTGGTTGAATCGCCAGTGCAGGATGCTCGCCCTCGGCAGGTCGGCGAGGCCGTCGATCTCCGGCACCTTGACGCCGAGGCTCTTGAGGCCGAAGTGGCGACCGGCGGCCAAGAGATGCATACCGGCGGCGCCCTGGGCACCGCCCACCGCGTCACGGACGTCTTGGAGCGGCAGGCGCTTGCGCCAAAAACCCAGCACCATGGTCAAGCAGGCGGCGCCGCAGTCGACCATCGAGGTCTGGGCCTGGTGGGGGATCGACCGCAGGGGCTTCGGCGGCCGGCGCGATACGGGGTCGGTGGAGGCTCCGCTCACGGTGCGGCGTCCGGGGTCGCGAAGGAGGGGACGAGGTAGGCGAAGAGGGAGGTGGCTCCGATTTTGACCCGAACCCGGCCGCGGGTTCCGTCTTCCAGAGCTTGTAAGTGCCGACTTTCAGCGTCGACGACGACGGCGCCTCGGGCGCTGACCGGCCGCTGGGCGGCGGCTTTGGCATTCGAACCGCCGGCATCGGCGGCTGGCTGGATGGAGGTGATGCGTCCGACGGCGGGGTCCGAGGCGTCTCCGAATCGGATCTCGAGGGGCTGGTCGACTTCGAGCCGGCCCCGGCCCATGGCGGGGAAGGTGAGATCGAAGGCGACCGTGGTCGCGCGAGCTTCTGAGGACGACTGGAGCACGGCTTCGCCGTAGAGATGATCATCGATGGGGACGAAGATCGCCGCGACGAGGGCTGCGATCGCCGTCGCGAGCAGCGCGTAGAAAGAGAAGCCGTGGGCGCTTCGACCGCCTCGGCTGGGGTCGAGCCACTGGCTGCGTGGCTTCGTGCGAGTCCCTTGGCGGTGGGCCTCAAGGGCCTCGGGGCGGTAGAGCGAGGCTTCATCCATGTCCATGCTGCGGGGGCTTTCTCCGTCGCTAAGGGGTCACCGGCGGGTGTGATGGGGGAGAGACCACAGGCGCTGGGTCCTGGTGCAGACGTCTGCAATCGAGATGCCTACGGAGTCCGGCCCGTCGGCAGTCGAGTCGGTCCTCTATTTTGCCCAATCTTTGGGCGCCAGTGCCCAAAGATTGGGCAATTAAGTTGGTCGGCATAGCTCTTGGGTCAGAGATAAGGCCTGTGTAGCTGGGTTGTCGCCGATTTGGTGGGGGTGGCACACGGCTTGCGAATGCACATCTTCGCTCGACCATGGAGGTCGATGCACAACATGGAGAAAACCATGAACCGTAACGACATCATCCGCGCCTGGAAGAACCCTGCCTTCCGCCGTACCTTGACCGCTGCCCAGCAGGCGCAGCTGCCGAGCAACCCGGTTGGCACCATCGTCCTCGCGGATAGCGATCTGCGTTCGGTCTCCGGTGGTTCTTCCCACACCAACTGCTGCACCTGTGCGCCGCTCCCGGCGTCCCTGTGCACCCCGTGCCCCCCGGCCTTCTGCTTCGAGTCCGGATCCCGTGACGTCGGGGGGGGGGGGGGGGGGCCCCCCCCCCGCCGCCTGCAGGGCCCCCCCCCCGCGGGGCGCGGACGCCCCCCCGC
>JBCDKB010000343.1:0-9818 GCA_038747035.1 Acidobacteriota bacterium
AGCCGGGCGAGGTCAGCGCGGACCGTCGATTCGAAGGCCGGGGCCGAGAGGGTGTCGGGTCCGTGCGGCGAGAGACCCGCGGGATCGATGCGCAGGCCGGCGGCGGTGCTGTCCTTCGACGGGGCGCCGATCGCCACCGGGAAGGTGTCGTTCTCGGCCACGGCGCCGTCGGAGCTGGTCACCGGCACGTCGAGGCGCCCGAGCTCTTCGGTGAGGGCGTCGGCGAAAGGTACGAATATCGGAGCGTCGACGGTGATCACGACCGGCGGCGCTCCCTCGGCCGCCGGTGCGGAGAGGGAGCCGAAGGTCGCGATCACCAGGGCGGTCAAGAGTCGGTTCCGGCGTCGGACGCCGGGCGGCGGTGGCGGATTGGGCGGGCGAGTGGCTAGTGGCGTCATGGGGTCGTCCGTGGGCTCCGGCTGTGGGGGGCCGGGTTGGGCTCGGTCTTCAGATCGGCACCTGGGTGGCAACGTCGGTTGGAGTTTCGCGCCGCTCCGGGGACTGGATTCATGGTCTGACCATTTGGTCAGCTCGATCGGTTCATCGTCTCATAAGAGCGAATCGAGGACATCGCCGCGACGGGGACAGGGCTGCTCGCGCCGGGGGGCGGCCGGCGTCTCGGCACGGCGAAGCGCTCCGGAGCAGGGGCGAAACCGGCGGCGGGAGGGCTTCCTTTGTGGCGACTGGCACCGCCCGTGCACGAAGGAAGGGCGCCATGGAAAGCCACGACCTACCGACTTCGACGCCGCAGAGCGTTCCTGGGCCGCCATCCCTCGGCGGAGTGGGGAATGCGGGGGACTGGGGCGTGGGTCGGGGGACGAGTCGGCCCCGTGGGCCGGCTCGGCGGACCGTTGCGTTTTCGCGACACGCGTCTTTTTCGCCATACGGCGACGGCACGTGGCGCCAGATGCCTGGGTCGGAGGGTCCTCAGAACCTTCCGACCTAGCCACCGTGACCGCGACGCTCGGCCCTTCGGGGGCGAGCGCGCTTCCTCCTTGGAGACTTCTCAATGTCTGTGTCCCTAACCACACCTCGTTCCGTCGGCCGTTCCCCCGTCCTTAAGAACTTCACCCGGACCTTGGCCCGGCCCCTGGCCGTCGTCGCGCTCGCCGCTGTGGCCTGGCCCGCCGCCGCGGACGACGATCCGTGGCGCTTGCGCGGCGGCGCCGCTTGGGTCGACGCGTCCGTCGGTTTCGGCAGCAATGATTTCGAGTCCGACGGTGACCTCGGCGCCCAGGTGTCCGTAGAACGCATGTTTGCGCCCCGTATGGGCCTCGAGATCGGTGCGATGGTCGGCGAATCCTCGTCCGATTTCACGACCGAGATCTTCCCCGGGGCGTTCTTTTCCGAGGGTCTCGATATCGACTTTTCTGCCCTGACCGCGGCCCTGAACTTCCACTTTAGCCCCGGTCGCGCCGTCGATCTCTACGTCGGCCCGCTGGTGGCCTTTCTCGACTTCGGCGACACCCGCCTCGAGGACCGGCGGAGAATCCCGGGCACCACCGAGCAGGTCTTGGCGCTGGACCTCGACGGTTCGGAGGAGTTCGCCCTCGGTGCCCAGGTGGGCGCTGATTTCGGCCTCGGCGACGGCCCCTGGGCCCTCAACGTGTCGGCGAAGTACTTTGAGACCGAGTTCGCAGGCACCGACGAGCGGGGCAGGGAATTCGATATCGACTTCGAGCCGCTGATTCTCGGCTTCGGCTTCAGCTACCGGTTCTGATCGACCGTAGCCCCGGACCTCGTCAAGACACGGCGGTCCGCTGCGTGTGCGCGACACCCACCTTCTTCGCCGGGCGGCGACGGTGCGCGGCGCCCGAGACCTGGCCGGAGGGTCACCGAGACCCTCCGGGCTAGCCCCGCCACTGCGGCGCGAGCTCCCTGTTGGGGGTGAGCCCGCTTCCATTTGGAGACTTCCCAATGATCGTACCCTTGCCGAAACCACCGTCCCCCGGCCCCGTCCGACAGAGATTCGTGCGTGCCGTCGCTCGCTGCGTGGCCGTCTCGGCGCTGGTGGCCTTCGCATGGCCCGCCGCCGCGGCGGACGATCCGTGGCGACTGCGCTTCGGCGCCGCCTGGATCGATCCGTCCGTCGGTTTGCTCGGTGACGACCTCGAGTCCGACGGTGACCTCGGGGCGAACGCGTCGGTCGAGCGCCTCATCACGCCGCGGATGGGCTTCGAGCTCGGCGCCATGGTCGGCGACTCGTCGTCGGACTTTAGTTCGGAGGTGCTTTTGGGAGTGCTTTTTTCCCAAGAGCTGGACATCGACTTTCAGGCGCTCACCGGCGCCTTGAACTTCCACCTCACCCCCGGTCGCCCGGTCGACCTCTACGTCGGTCCGCTGGTCGCCTTCATCGACTTCGGTGACACCTTCATCGAGGACCGGCGCTCGATCATAGGCCTACCGGATCAGGTCTCGGCGGCGGATCTCGACGGATCTGAGGAGTTCGCCCTCGGCGCCCAAGCGGGCGCTGATTTCGGCTTCGGCGGCGGCCCTTGGGCCCTCAACGTGTCGGCGAAGTATTTCGAGACGGAATTCCAAGCCAGCGACGGGGAAGGTAACTCCCTTGACATCGACTTCGATCCGCTGATTCTCGGCTTCGGCTTCAGCTACCGCTTCTAGCTTGGCGTCCGCTGGGGTCGATGTCGCTTCGGCCCCAGCTTCGGACGGCCGTCGGAAGGCGCGACTAAGCAGAAGTCAGTTTGACGATGAGATAGATCGCAATCGGCAGGATGCTCACGGCCGGGCTGACGCCGAGGATCAGCCAGAACGTGCTGAGGTCCCGTCTTTGGAGCGCGGTGAGCACGGCGGCGAGTACGGCGGCGACGAAGGCGACGGGGCCGAAGATCGAAACGAACGCCACCGGATCCATCACCACGCCCCCGGGCAGCTTGAGCGTGCCGGGCGACGCGACAAACGTGACGACGCCGGCGAGGCAGGCGTAGGAGACGGCGAGCCAGATCAAGACGCCGACCTTGGCGAGGCCGGGGCGGGATGCTTCACGGGGTGTGTCGAGCGAGGTCATGGATTTCCGCAGAGTTTCGCGTCGGAGACAAGGGGGGCGCGGTGGGGCGGCTGATGGCCCTATCTTCGCCGGAAGGCTGCTGAAGGATGCCGTCCTAGCCGGCAACAGGATGGGTTACTCCTCCTCAAGCCCCGGTGGAAGATCGCTCGCATACTCTGAGAAGTAGATCTCCATCCCCACCGCGAGCAGGAGCTCCAGCATCTCGACCGTCAGAATCTCTCCGCCCCCATAGGCTCCTTTGCGGACGGAGTAGCCGATATCCGCGACGTAGCGCCCCTTCGGCAGCTCCCGGTGTTCCCGGAGCCAGCGGCGGAGCCATCCGATTTGGGTCGAGAGGCACCAGTCGTCTTCGCCTTCGAGGAATGCGAGCGTCTCGTTCTCCCGGTCGTCCGGGGTGAGCTCATAAATGTGGGTGGGCATCGTGGCGGCTTTGGCGGCTAGGGCCGAGCGAGCGCGATCATTTCAGTCTTTGACGTAGCGCGGGTAGGTCGATTTTGCCGTATCGGCGACGGTGAGATCGATATCGAGGGTGAGGAAGGGGCGGTCGGCGGAGGTCACGCCCAGGACGTCGCCTTCCTCGGGCTCGATGATCCAGCCGGCGCCGCCCCAGTCGCCGAGCTCGCCGCCCGCGTCGCCGGAGAAGTTCGATGAGAGGGAGTAGGCGCCGGAAACAACGGCGGCGGCCCGTCCGCCGGCGATCCACTTATCGACGGAGGGTTTGAGGGTGGCGCGGGGCGTGAGCAGCAGCTGGACGCCGTCCTGGCCGTAGGTGCGGGCGTGCTGGGTGAACCACATTTCGGTGCAGATCATGAAGCCGACCCGGGCGCCCGGGACGTCGTCGGCGTCGAAGCGGCCGTCGCCGCGCCGGTACCAGCGGGCTTCCCAAAAGCCGCCTTCTTCGGGCAGGTAGACCTTGCGGTGGCTCGGTCGCAGGCTTCCGTCCGCCCGGGTCCAGAGGCCGCCTTCGTTGAACGCCGCGCCGCCGTCGAGCACCGGGGCCGTCCACGCCACGGACGGGGCCCCCAGCTCGGGGAGGCGATCCTGCCATCGCCGGTGGGCGTCGACGGCGAGGCGCCACCGCTGCTCATCTCGCTCCTGGACCGACGCGAGCCACGGCGAAAAGGGCATTTCGGGCAGCAGGACGAAGTCGCTGCGCTCCGTCCGGGTGTGCTCGACCAGGGCCGACCAGGCGGCGTCGAGCTGGCTGGGGTCGTTGGGAAGCTCGCAGACGGTGACTTTCACGGGGATCTCCTCGGTTTAAGGACCATACGGCACGGTCGCCGGTTGAGATCTCCCCCCGGGCGGTCGGCGGTCACGGCGGTCGCTGCTTAGCGGCCGGTCCCCAAGATCGCCAGGGCGACGCCGATCAGGAGCCAAAACCCGGATACTGGGAAGACGGCGGCTCCTAGGGCGGAACTCAGCAGGATCCAGAGGCCGAGGGACCTTGGAATCGGAAGACCGCGGCGCTCGAGTGCGCCCATGGCGCGCCCCAGGACCATCATCAGGAGCCCTGAGAAGGTAAACCAGAACGCCCAGCCGCGCAGCTCGCCGGCGCCGGTGGCGAAAAGTCCGGCCGCGGCCATCTCGAGAAACTGACCGTGGAAGCGGTAGAGCCCGAGGAGCGTATGCCCGAGTCCGATGATCGTGGTGGCGTCGCCGATCCTGCGCATGCGTAGTCTCCTGGAGCGTCGTGGGGGGTGGAGTCTACAGGCGGTCCATGGGCCTACCGGTGGCGGTGGGCTTCTTCGAGCCAGGGGGGGATGGTGTCACGGTGCGGCGACCAGGCCCGCCAAGCGGATCGGGCCCGGTCTTCCTAGAGGGCCGCCTTCACCGCCTTTTCGAAGTCGTCGAAGCTGCGCACGCCGGCGAAGGCGCGCCGGACTACGCCTTGACGGTCGAGCACGTAGGTGGTGGGCAGCCGTTTGACCTTCGTGGGTTGCTCTTCGGTCCGCACGTGGGTGACGCCGATGGCTTTGCTCTCGAGAAAAGTTCGGATCTTTTCCGCCGGTTCCTCCGACAGATGGAGAATCGACACGCCGCGGTCGGCGTATTGGTCCTCGAGCGCCTCGAAATACGGCATCTCTGCGATGCAGGGGATACACCAAGTCGCCCACAGATTGAGCACGACGACTTGGCCTTCGTAGTCGCTCAGGTCGCCGGGCCGACCGTCGATGACGTGTTCAAAGGTCAAGGCCGGAAATTCCTTGCCGACGGAGGCGCTCGCTTCGCGCATGGCCGGAAAGTCTTTGATCACGAGGCGCAGCACGTTCTGCAGAACGACGGCGCCGACGAAGGCGAGCGCCGCCCCGATGAGCAGCGCCGCCAGGGCTCGTCCGCGTCCCCGGTTCCGAAACCGGAGCGGTACGGCGAGGCCGAGGACCAGCACGGCCAGGCTGATGATTAGGCCGACGAGGTACTTGACCATCAAAGGATCTTGGAACGTGGCCATCGGGCTAGCCTCCTTGCGGCGCGGTGTGGACCACGCGGCGCGCCGACGAATCGGGTGAGGACGACCGCGTCCGTCGGCGCACCGGTGTCAGTCTAGGACGCGGGAGTTGAGGAGAGTGCGGATCACCGGGCTCCCGGTTCAATCACCTTGCCGATCACGTCATCGGGCCGGGCCCAGCCGTTGATCTTTCCCAGGTTGTTGCCGATGAGTACGCCCCGGTCGCTGACTTCGACCACGAGGTGGAGCAGGAAGTTCCCTTTCCAGCGGACGAAAACGACGTCACCCTCCTTAATGTCGGAGCCCGTCGCCGGCGCTAAGGTGACGGCTTGGCCGCTTTCGATGCGGCCGCGCATGGAGCCGCCGTGGGGGCGGATCTCCACTTCACGTCCGGCGGCGAGCTGTTTTCGCGCGTCATTCACCCAACCCATCGCTCGACTCCTTCGTTGCGGCCGCCAGGCTTGTGGCGGCTGGGGAGTTAAGCATACGTCGGAGCATCTCGAAGGGGACGCGCGGAGCCCGGCGGCCCCCCCACGGAACCGCCGGGCTCGAGCGGAGCGGCATCGCTCCGAGGTGTGGCTTCTTCTACGGCGCCGGACGGATCAAGACGTTGTCGAAGAGGGCGGTCGACGTGACGGAAATATTGTTGGACACCACCGCGAGGCCCACGAGGACGGTTTCCGGCAGCGTCGGCATCTCGATCGAGCCGCCGAGCCCGGTGGACGGGGTGGTCCAGGTCGTTCCGCCGTCGAGGGAGTAGGACACGGTCAAGGTCTGGCCGACGCGCTCCATGCGGAGCCTCATCGTCGGTGAGGACGGGACGCCGGGGACCTCCAAGGCCACTTTGACGTTGCCCGGACCGCCGTAGGTCTCGCGGGCGACGAATTGCAGGCGCTCTTTCTCCGGCAAGTGCATCGCCAGCAGGCGCAAGTCGAGGTGGTCGAGGCTCGCTCGCATAAAGAAGCCGGCCTTGCGGAAGTCCTTGCCGGTGGTCATCGTCGAGGTGTCAATGTCGGTCTCGATCAGGAAGTCGCCGGTCAGTTCCCGGTAGAGAAATCCGCCGTTGTCGCGCTGGATATAGGCCGTGGCGCCGTCCGAGGTGAGGGCCAAGGCGCGGTCACCGCCGGCGTCGATGACCTCGGCCTCGAATTGGTTGGCGTGGCCGATGCCGTCGAGCCACCAGCTGTCGAAGTCGCCGTCTTCGAAGTCGTCGACGAGCTCATCGGCGCAGCTCTCGAAGGCGAGGTCGTTCATCGAGATCACCACGACGCCTTCGCGGACGTCGTTATCGTCGGAGATGAAGAGACGGTAGGCGGAGTACTCGGCGGTCTCGGCCAGGTCGTAGGACCGGGACTCGAAGCCGAGCCAGCTGGTCTCTGCGACGCGCGTATCCAGGGTCACCCACTCACTGCCGTCGAAGCCCTGGAACTCCCAGTCCCGGGGGGCGCGGCTGCGCAGGCTGCCGTTGCCAAAAAGGATCGTGTAGCGGTCGACGGGCGTCACCTGGCCGAAGTCGAAGCCGAGGATGGCGGGCGTCTCAAAAACGTCGGAGAGCCAGGTCGAGGGGTAGCCGAGGTCGCCGTCGAAGGCGAGCCACGGTGCAAAGCTGCCGACGTTGTCGCTCGAGGAGATGACTTCTCCGGCGGGCGAAGTCGGGGCGGTCAATACGGGGATTTGGTCTTGGCACGGCGCGGCGGCGGCGGCGGTGGCCAGGAGTCCCAAGGTGAGGGAGGAGGTGGCGACGCGGAAACGACTCAACATATCGGGGGGCTCTCTCTGTGGGAGATGAAGTGATCGCCGACGGCGCCCGCGGGTGTAGCCGCGTGCGAACGGTTGTTAAGGGCGACCGGGCTGGGCCTCGCGGACAGCCGTCGGCGATCGCCCCTGAACGCGAGAAGAGGAGGGGTGTCGGGATCAGGTGGCCGCGATTTTCCTCGAAGGGGCGGTTTCGCTCAACCTTAAGGGCGAATTCTTTTCCCGAGGTCCGCGAGGGTCGTTTTCGGGAACGGCCAGCCCCAGGCCCGATCGGCTCCTGGACTCGACCAGACCAGGTCCGATTCGAGCCGTCGGAGGGCCCGCCAGGCGGGGGTGCAGATATCCACCGCCGGGCCGCTGATGGTCAGCGATTCACCTGGGGCTGCTGTTCCCGAGGACGCGGCGCCACCTCCCGTCTCCAGGCTCACCACCAGCTGGCAAGCGTCGCCGACGGTACGGAAAGTCCAAAGTTCGACGGCCGGTTCCAGCTGCCACCTCACCTCGCCGCTTCGCCCTTCGAGGCAGCATAGAAGGGCCTCCACCAGCTGTGCGACCGGATCGTGCGGCGTGTGACTCGCGTGGAAGGCTCGAACCCGGTGGCCGACCCGCAGCTCAACCGGCAGCCAGCCCGCGTCGGGGGTTCCGAAATGCACGGCGAGGCGTCTCATCTCGAGCTTTCGAAAAGGAAAGCTAGCTCGGAGCTACGCACTCGCCAACCCTCGAAATATCTGAACGAATGCCTCAGTTTCCCAGCCCACGGTATCTGACACCTGACCGTCGCCGACCTCCACAACCCGTAACTCGCCATCTTCGCGGTTTGCGATGTCGACGCTAAAAAATGGACTTCCAAGACGTTCCGCGCAGGCCTTCACAAGATCTGGCACCGCGCCGCCGTCAGGGGCGTAGGCCTCGCCCTTTAAGACGAAGTAGCGTCGCTCGGTATCGGGGCGCAGGGCCTCGACGCGGCGGACGCATAAGCCCCCTTCGATCGTGCCCCTGAACTTTCGCATCTCCTCAACCAAGGGGCCGATCATGCCGGGGTCGGAGATTCTCGAACCCATCGAGACCTTCAAGGATTTGACGTAGTCCTTGACGAAGAACTCTTTCCAGCCCAGTTTGCGCAGCTCGGTCTCGAAGTCCGAGCCGTTGGGTAAGACCACGGTCTCGGGCGTAAGCTCTTTGAGAAGAGGGGCCCACCGAGGGATGTGGTGGGTGAGCAGGTAATCTTCTTCGGTCGTCAGCGGGGAACCCCCCGCGGCTTTGATTCGACTGACGAGCCCGCCGTAGCCCTGCCCGTTGAGCATCCAGCCGCGATAAAGCACGGCGCCGGAAAGATCCGAGCGGATAGCTCGGGGGCCGTCCTCGTCGAAGGGCACCGCCAGCACACGAAGCCCCAGCTCCCTGAACGCCTCCGCTTCAGGGTGGAAGTCGGCGTCGACGCGTTTCGGCTTGAAATAGTCAGCAGGGTAGAGAATATGCATGGCTCGAAGTTGGAGTCTCAAAGTATCGGTATCTATGGTGGCCAGCCTGGCGGCGTTGGCGATCTAAATCAGGTCGTCGACTGCGTTGGCGAAGCGGTGTTCGCAGTACCGCCATTCCGGGAGCGGCTGGTCGTCGATATAGAGCTGGGGTTTGGGTAGGAAGCCGACGAAGCAGTCTTCGATCCCGAGCTCTCGAGCAGACTGCCGGGCATATTCGCCGCCGCCGGAGCTCCAGAGATAGAGCGTCGCGCCGGCGGCGCCGAGGCGCTTCACGGCCTCGATAGTCGCCGGCATGGGAATGCGCGTGGTGCCGACCGTGCGTACGAGTGTGTCGTCGACATCGACGTAGATGATCTTTCCTCGAGTGCCCATCGTCCTTGCGTCCTTCGATGTTTCTTCCTGGACGCGCCCAAGGGGCTAGCGAACCCGGCGCTAGGGTCGACGCGTCCACAGGATGCCAAAGGCGGCACCGACGAGCAGGATAGCAAAGAGCAGCAGGCCGAGGAGGTCGACCGTCGGGACGTCGATCGGGGTCGCGGCGCTCGGCGCGGTGCCGGCGCTGCCCGTGGCGAAAGGAATCGAGGGGGCGACGGTGAAGTCCGCGACGGGCTCGATCTCCCGCGACAGGAGGTCGAGTCGATCCAGCGTAAGACTCGCCGAGGGTGGAAGCCCAATCACGGTGAAGCGGGCGACGAAGATATTGAGCCCCTGTCGGCTGGCGTCGGTATCCATCGAAATAAAGTCGACGATGGCGCCGTCTTGGGGCGCGATGAGATCGATGGGGTAGAGCTCGGTGAGCGCGCCGGTGATGCGGTCGACCGAGTAGAGGGCCCACTGTTGTCCCGTGACGCCGATGGCGAGCAGTCGCCCGCCGGCGAAGGCGAGGCCCTCGGCTCGGGGCGTCGGGGTGCTCAAGAGCGTGCGGTCGGCGGTGAGCGAGTCGACGACATAAACGCCGCCGTCGGCCGACATGAAGAGCTCGCCGGAGGGGTCAAAAGCGAGGGCTTCAACAGTCGGAGAGTCGCCCCAAGGGCCGATGAGGGTCGAGCTGCCGTCGGCGGCGTCGAGGCGGTAAAGCCCGGACTCGGCGGCGGCGAAAAGCTGGCCCGAC
>JBCDKB010000344.1:0-9808 GCA_038747035.1 Acidobacteriota bacterium
AGCTTCAGCACGAGGTGCCACGTCTTCTCACCCGTCCAGGCGCCGAGCACCAGCTTCTCCTCGAAACGCCGCCCGTCGGCGGTGTCGAGGGCCAGGCGGAATGTCAGTCGCATGGCCTCGAACGTACCAAAGGTCGGCGTCGAATTCGGCGACAAAAACCGATAGCCGCCCGTGTGGACCAGTGCCTATGCTCCCCCCGTTGGCGGCGAGGCCGCCATCCCCACCGACACCGGCATCCCGGTCGCCCCGCCGAACCGCCGACTCCAAGGAGCCTACCCATGCCTTCATCCGCCGCCGACGTCCCGTTTCGCACCGTCCCGCTGGACACCGCGCCATTCCAGGCCTTATTCGCTACCGACGACGACGCCCTACGCCGGCTCGGCATCCGCAGGGTGACGGCGACGAGCAGCCCCGGATTCCCTTGCCGCGTGAGTCTCCGCGACGCGGATATCGGGGAGACGCTCCTGCTCTTGCCCCACGTCCACCACGACGTCCCCGGGCCCTATCGCTCCAGCGGTCCGATCTACGTCCGCGAGCACGCCGCCGCCGCCGCGCCGGCGGACGGCGAGCTACCGCCGGTGCTCGAGGGACGCCAGCTCTCGATTCGCGCCTACGCGGAGAACGGCATGATGCGAAACGCCGCTGTGGCTGAAGGCGAAGCAATCCGCGGCACCATCGGCGCCCTCTTCGCCGACCCGAAGGTCGCGTACCTCCACGTCCACAATGCGCTCCCCGGCTGCTTCAGCTGCCGGGTGGAGCGCGCCAGAGCCTAGTGCCGCCGGCTGGAAGCGGTCAGTCGGCGGCCTTGGTGAAGAGGCGGAAGAAATTGGCGGAGGTCAAGCGCACCATCTCCGCCGTCGACTCCCCCATCTCACGCGCCAAGCGCTCCACGATGTGGGGCACATAGGCCGGACGGTTCGGCTTGCCGCGGTGCGGGACCGGCGCCAAATAGGGCGTGTCGGTCTCGACCATCAGCCGATCCTTCGGCGTGATCGGCAGCACCTCGCGCACGTTGTCCGCCCGTTTGAAGGTGACCATGCCCGACATGCCGAGGTACGCGCCCCGTCCGAGGACCGCCTCCGCCATGGCGTATCCGCCGGCGAACGAGTGGAAGTCGGCGGCGAGGCCCTGGAAGCCCTCCTCCAGGTAGATCTCGGTCATGCGCTCGTTGGAATCTCGGTTGTGCACCACCACCGGCAGCCCCATCTCGAGGGCGAGCTGCCACTGTTCGCGCATCACCCGCTCCTGCACGTCCCTCGGGGCGTGGTCGTAGTAGTAATCGAGGCCACACTCGCCGATCGCTACGACCTTGGGGTCGGCGGCGAGGCTCCGGAGCCGCTCGACGTCGCCGTCCCGCCAGGTCGCCGCGTGGTGCGGGTGGGTGCCCAGCGCGCACCAGACGTCTTCGTTTTGGTGACAAAGCTCCAGGAGCAGCTCGGCGTCCTCGTCCAGCCGGATACTCGGCACCAAGAAGCCCCGCACGCCGGCCTCCCGGGCGACGTCGAGGGCCTCTCGCCGCTCTTCCGGATTGAGGGACTGGAGGTGGCAGTGGGAGTCGATGACGCCCACCGCCCCTTCGACCGCCGCGGTCATCGCACCCGCGTCCCGACCGGCACCGGCGCTTCGGGGCTCAAGAGAATCGGCTTACCGTCCGCCGACGCCGCCAGCACCATGCCGTTGGACTCGATGCCCATCAGCTTGGCCGGCTTCAAATTGGCGACGACTACGATCAGTCGGCCCACCAGATCTTCCGGGGCGTATTGCTTCGCGATGCCCGCGACCACGGTGCGGAGTCCGTCGTCGTCGCCGGCGTCGACGGTGAGCTTCAGCAGCTTGTTCGACTTCTTGACGGCCTCGGCCTCTTTGATCTCGGCCACCCGCAGCTCGACGTCGAAAAACTGCCCGATATCGATCTTCGGCAGCGGACCCGCGGCGTCGGGGTCGGGCTTGGCGGCCTTCTTCGGGGCGTCGCCCTTCGGAGCGTTCTTGGCGGCGTCTTTCGGGGCGTCTTGTGCAGCGTCCACGCGCTTTCCTTTCTTGGCTTGGCCTTTGTCTTTGCTGTCCTGGCCACCTTCGGCGTTGGCGCCGAAAAACTTGGCCTTATCGATGCGCGGGAAAAGCGGCTCCACCGCACCGAGCGGCGCGCCGGAGGGCAGGCCGCCCCAGGCGAGTGAGTCTTCGAGGCTTCCGGGCACCGGGGCTCCGATCGAGCGCAGCACCGCGGGCGCCTTATTGGGCAAGATCGGCAGCAGCGCCGACGCGGCGATGCGCACGGCCTCGAGCCCGCACCACAGCACCTGCGAAACCTCGTCCTTAAGGTCCGGGTTCTTGAGCTTCTTCCACGGCTCGTGGCGCACCAGGTACTGGCTGACCTCCTGGAGCAGCTTCCAGAGGCTCTGCAGCGCCTCGTGGAAGGCCCAATTGTCCATATGCCGCCGGTAATCCGCGACCGCGGCCTCCGCCGACTCCTTGAGGTCGGTGCCCGGCGTCGGCGGCAGGTGGCCGTCGAAAGCCCGACGCGACAGCGTCACCAAGCGGCTGACCGAGTTTCCGAGGTCATTGGCGAGCTGCGAGTTGTAGCGCTCGATGAACGCTTCGTCGGAAAACGAGGCGTCTTGGCCGAAGGCCATCTCCCGCAGCAGGTAAAAGCGCAGCGGATCGTGACCGAAGTCCTGAAGGAGGTGGTCGGGATTGACGATATTGCCGGTCGACTTCGACATTTTCTTCGAGTCCTGGAGCCACCAGCCGTGGGCCCAGATCGACGTCGGCAGCGGCAAATCGGCGGCCATCAGGAAGGCCGGCCAGTAGACCGCGTGGAATCGCAGAATGTCCTTGCCGACGACGTGGACCTTGCCCGCGTCGGGATCCCGCCAGAACTTCTCGTAGAGGCCCGTCTCCTCGCCGCCGAATCCCAGGGCCGAGATGTAATTCACCAAAGCGTCCAGCCACACGTAGACCGTGTGGCCCTCGTGCTGCGGGAAGGGGACGCCCCAGTCGACCGTGGTGCGGGAGACCGACAGGTCCTTCAGCCCCTGGGCGACGAAATTGCGCACCTCGTTCAGGCGCGACGCCGGCCGCACGAAGGGCTCGACGCGGTCATAGAGCTCGAGCAGCCGATCTTGGTATGCGGAGAGGCGGAAGAAAATATTGTCTTCCTGCTTCCACTCGCAGACCGTTCCGTGGATCGGGCACCGCATCTCGTCGTCGAGCTCTTTCTCCGTGTAGAACATCTCGCACTTGACGCAATACCAACCCTCGTGCCGATCGACGTAGAGGTCGCCCTTCTCGATCAGCCGCTCGATGATCGCGCGCACCCCTTGGGCATGGCGGGGCTGGCTCGTGCGGATGAAATCGCTATGGGTCAGCTCGAGCTGGTCCCACAGCTCGAAGTAACGGGCCACGACGCGATCCGCCAGCTCAATCGGCTTGACGCCTTGCTCCTCGGCGGCCCGTTCGATCTTTTGACCGTGCTCATCCGTGCCGGTGAGGAAGTAGACGTCGTCGCCCATCAAGCGCCGGTAGCGGGCCACGGTATCGACGACCAGCGTCGAGTAGATGTGCCCGATATGGGGCAGGTCGTTCACGTAATAAATAGGAGTCGTCAGATAGGTCTTTGGCATCATCGGACCTCGAGGGGGCCGGGGCCCCACAGGAAGTTTCAGTTCAAGAGATCTTTGATCGAAAACACGACTTCACCGAGGCAGTAGGAGCACTCGATGATCGCTTCGTCGGAATCGTTGCCGAGCTCGATGAGGTCGGACTTGGGGAGGGTCCGCATCTGCTCGAAGAGCCGCTCACGCCGGCAGGAGCAACCGTAATGCAGCGGATAGCTCTCAAGCTCTTCGCGGTCGAGGCCGTCGAGCACGGCGTCGAGCAACCCCTCGGCGCCGCCTTCGCTGATCGCGCCGCCGATCGGCCCGAGCGCCCGGAGGTTCGCTTCGAGGGTTCCCACCGCCTCCTCCGCGGCCTGCGGAAAAGCTTCGATCAGCAGTCCACCGGCGGCGACGACGCCGGTCGGCCCCGGAAGCACGGAGAGCAAGGCCGCCGACTGGATCTGCTGGCTCTGGAAGAGAAAGTGCACCAGGTCATTGCCGATCTCACCGTCCACCAGCTCGGTTTGGCTGACGTGGGGGGGACGTCGCCCGGCAAATTCATGGGTGACCTTGAGCATGCCCTTCCCGACGGCGCGGCCGACCTCGAGCGTGCCGGGCTCGAATCCCGGAAACTGCATGTGCTCGACCGTCCCCCGGACCATACCGGTGCTGTCCGTCTCGGCGTAGAGGCGTCCGAGGGGACCGTCCCCGAGAACCTCAAGGCGAAGGCGCCCGGCCATCTTGGTGCTGAAGCGCAGGAGTAGTGACGACGCCGAAAGAGCGCGGCCCAAAGCGACCGCCGCCGTCGGCGACAGGTCGACACGGGCGCGCATCGCTTCCACGGGGCCGGTCAGATCGACGACGGCCCAGCGCAAGTCGCCGTTGGCGGCGACGCCGAGGCGCAGCACGCCGGGGTCACCGGACGCGCCGAGGGATTCGCTCAGCAAAGGTAAGGAACGGGCCATAGTGTGTTCAGTCGTTAGTCGGTCGGCCACCGAGGGCGCGGCGGCGGGGTCGGCGCCACGTCAAGATCGGGAACAGGGATTCAGGTGGGGCAGTGCGGTGGCGGCGGGCGGAGCGTCGATGGCCCCGGCACACGCCGCGCGGCGGGCGTTGGACGCTACCACAGGCACGCCCCCGTAGCCTCGCCGCTCCGACGTCCGCCGCGCTCTACCACGCGCGACGCCGCCGCATCGACACCCATTGCCCGACGGCCCCGACGATCAGGTGATCGAGCATTCGAACCCCCAAGACATCGCTGGCTTTGGCCATCCTCTTGGTGAACTCGAAATCGTGGAGGCTCGGCGCCGGATCGCCGCCGGGGTGGGTGTGGAAAACGATCACACCCGCGGCGCCGCACAGAATCGCTTCGCGCAGAATGGTCCGGGGCTCGGCCGATGAGCTGGTCATCGTGCCGCGGAAAATCTCCGTTTCGCCGAGCAGCTGATTGCGGGCGTCGACAAAAAGCGCCCCCATCACCTCCTGATCCAGCCGGCCGAATCGCAGCAGCAGATAGCTGGACACCGCGCCGGGGTCGTCCAGGGGATCCTTCTGCGACAGACGGGTCCGCACCAGGCGCCGGGCCAGCTCGATGCCGGCGAGCACCGTCGCAGCCTTCGCCGGGCCGACCCCGGGCCGACGGAGGCGCCGCGCGTCGGAGCACGCCAAGCCGCCGAGGCCACCGTGCTCTTTCAGAATCTCACGGCCCATTTCCACCGCCGTTTTGCCCTGACATCCGACGCGCAGCAGCACGCCGACCAGCTCCGCGTCGGTGAGGGCGCCGCCGCCGTCGCGCAGCAGCCGCTCCCGCGGACGTTCTCCTTCAGGCCGCCGCTTGAGCCCGCCCTTCTCTTCGGGATCGACCGCCGGGTCAACCGCCGGGTCCGCACCGCCCGCGGGCGCCCGGAAGGATTCACTTTCGGCCGCCTGCGGTGTCAGGGACGCTTCACCGCGGAGCAGTTCCAGGCCGTGGCCCTCCGCTTCCGCCCGGTGCCTCGCCTCCCGCAGCTCGGAGACCCGTCCCCACGCGCCGACGGGCACCTGCGCCTTATTTCGTTTTCTTGCCATGAATGCTCTCCATCGTCATGGACCCCGCCCGCGCCAGCGGTCTTCCGCGCACGCACCGGGGCCCGTTTAACCCGATAAAGACGAAGAAAAGAGGCGCTTTCAGCAGCCGAGGGTCATTTTTCTCGAAAGCACCCCAAGAAAAGCCATCCCGCCCGACCAACTAGGTCTCCCGGCGCTCGGTAGCTATCCGCCACATTTCGTGGCAGAGTCCGCGCCGCCATGAGCGACTCACCTTCCCGAGATGACGGCCCGATCTTCCTCGGCCTCGATGCGGAGCAGCCTTCCTGGGAAAGCGCCCGGGCCGTGGTCTTGCCGGTGCCCTACGAACGGACCACGTCCTACGGCGCCGGCACCGCCCGGGGTCCGCAGGCGCTGCTCGAGGCTTCGGCCTTCATCGAGCTCTACGACGAAGAGTTCGATGACGAGCCATGCCGCCACGGGATCTTCACGGCGCCGACCTGCCGAGCGGAATCTGCCGGGCTCGGGGACGCGATCGTCGAGATCGAAGCGGCGGCGCGGCCGCACCTCGAGGCCGGCAAGTTCCTCGTCACCCTAGGGGGCGAGCACGGTTTGACCACCGGCCCGGCGCGCGCCGCCGCCCGCGTCGCCCGCGGCCCTCTGGGGGTCGTGCAATTCGACGCCCACGCCGACCTGCGGGAGAGCTACGAAGGCAGCCGCTACAGCCACGCGTCGGTCATGCGTCGGCTGGTCGACGACCTCGGCCTGCCGAGCCTGGCGGTGGGCCTACGCTCGCTGTCCGCCCCGGAAGCGGAGCTCATTCGAGATCGGAACCTGCCGGTGATCTGGAGCCAGCAGCTCCACGACGACGCCCGGCAGGGCTCCACCGCGCGCTTTGAAAGCCTCCTCGAGCGGCTGCCGGAGGAGGTCTACCTCACCTTCGACGTCGACTACTTCGACCCGTCGCTGCTGCCGGCCACCGGCACGCCGGAGCCGGGCGGGGGCCACTGGCACGAAACGATGCGACTCCTGCGGGTCCTCTTCGCCCGCAAGCGAGTCCTGGCGATGGACGTCGTCGAGCTAGCGCCGGTCGCGGGCTTTCCGAGCAGCGACTTCGTGGCCGCCAAGCTGGTCTACAAATGTCTCGGCTACGCCCTGCGCGGCCAGGCCGACCGGGCCGACCGGGCCGGGTAAGAGCCCCCCTGCGGCTCGTCCCCGGCGACCGACCAGCGAACGCTCTTGTTGTAATATCGGTTTATCCCTACGCAAATGAGCTTCTCCAGCAAGCCCGTGACGTTGCGACCTACTTAAAGAGCTCCCTCGGCTATCCATGGAACGGATCGGAAAGTACGAAGTCCTCGACCAGATCGGTTCGGGTGGATTCGCGACGGTCTACAAGGGCTACGATCCGTTCATCAAGCGGCCGGTCGCGATCAAGGTCTGCAACTCGCGGGAGGAAGAGTCCCGCCAGCGCTTTTACCGCGAAGCTGAGATCGTCGGCAGCTTGACGCACCGCAACATCACCGCGGTCTACGACTTCGGCGTCCACGACGACCAGCCTTACCTGGTCGAGGAATATCTGCCGGGCGAGGACCTCGCCCATATGGTCCGGCGCCAGGAGCCGAGCGACTTAGCCCAGCGGCTGGACTTCCTCGTGCAGATCGCCAGCGGCCTGGAGTTCGCCCACAAGCAGGGCGTGATCCACCGGGACATCAAGCCGTCGAATGTCCGCGTCCTGGGCGATGGCCGGATCAAGATCATGGACTTCGGGACGGCGAAGCTCGCCCACGTCGAAAGCAATTTAACGCAGGCCGGCATGACGCTCGGGACCGTCGCTTACCTGTCTCCGGAGCGCCTGTTGGGCAATCCGTCGGGCACCAATTCCGACATCTTCTCCTACGGCGTCTTGGCCTACGAGGTGCTGTCGTTCCGGCGGCCCTTTTCGGGGCGAAACATCCCCAACCTCATCGACCAGGTGCTCAACGCCGCGCCGACCCCTTTGGCGGACAACTGGCCGGACTGCCCGCCGAAGCTGGCCGAAATCGTCCACCGCTGCCTCTTCAAAGACCCGACCGTTCGCTACGCCTCGTGCGGCGACGTCCTGAGCGATCTGGAGCAGGTGATCGTCGACAACACCGGCCGCGTGCCGGTGGGTCTACTCGAAGAAAAGAGCGGCACGCTCTCGATCCAACAAACGACGGTCCAGATCTCCGGCCTCATCGAACGCGCCCGCTCGCTGATCAAATCCGATCGGCACAGCCGCGCTGAGCTGATGCTCGAGGAAGTGCTCGAGATCGCCCCGAAAAACGCGGAGGCGCGGCAGCTCATCGCGCTCTGCCGGCAGGTCAACGAAGAGGCGACGCCCCGGGAGCCGTCGGCGGCGCCAGTCACCGCCGCCGTGCCGACGCCGCCGACGCCCACCCCCCCGGCCGGCTTGAGCTATGCCGGCTCGGACGATCGCAAGAACGTCAAACGCGCCGAAGCCGTCGAGTCGATCGGCCGTTATATCCAACAGGGTGAGCTTCTTTCGGCGATCGAGGCCCTGCGCTTCGCCGGCAAGCTGCTCGGCCCGCTCGATGAGACCATCGCCCTCCGACGTCGCCTCATCGACCGCGCCCGCCAGGACCTGTCCGCGGTCAAAGGGGAAGCGGCCCGATGCTCGCGCGGCATCGTCGACCGCATGATCCAGCTGCGTCAGTCCGGGACCCTCAGCTTGCCCGGCGCCGAAGCGCTGGTCGCCCAGGTCCTCCAGCTCGACCCGGAAGACTTGGCCGCCCGCGATCTGCTGGAGTTAGTGCGCTCGGAGCCCGTCGCGACCATCCCGCCGCCGCCGCCGGCGACCGCCGAACGGGATCGCAAACTCAATGAGGCCATCGCGTCGATCGAAACCCTGCTGTCGAGCGGCCAGGCGGAGACCGCCTCCCAAGCCCTCGACTTCGCGGTCGGCCTCTTCGGCGACTTCACCGCCGCCGACGGCCTGCGGCAGCGCATTACGAGCGCCCTTGAGTCCGCGTCCTGACGCCGGTTCTGACCGAAGCCTCCGGCGACGCCGACGGCGGCCGAGCGTGCTAGCATCCCGCCACTCCCTGGCGAGCGCTCCATGCGACAAATCGGCAAGTATCACGTCAAAGAACAGATCGGCGTCGGCGGCTTCGGCGAGGTCTTCAAAGGCTTTGATCCGTACATCAAACGGGTCGTGGCGATTAAGACCTGCAGCACCCACAACGATGAGATCCGCAGCCGTTTCTTCCAAGAAGCCGAAATCGCCGGCAATCTGAACCACAAGAACATCACGACGATCCATGACTTTGGCGTCGAGGGCGAGCTGCCTTATCTGGTTCAGGAATATCTTTCGGGCGAGGACCTCGACCACAAGATCAAACGTCGCGACCCGCTGCCCTACGCCGAAAAGCTCGTCTACCTGATCCAGATCGCCCGCGGCCTCGCCCACGCCCACGAGCACGGCGTGATCCACCGCGATATCAAGCCCGCCAACGTCCGCATCCTGGAGGACGGGTCGGCGAAGATCATGGATTTCGGGATCGCCAAGCTGGCCCAGCAGGAGTCGGGACTGACCCAGACCGGGATGACGCTCGGCACCGCCGCCTACCTGTCGCCGGAACAGATCCGCGGCCAGTCGGTCGACTCGCGGACCGATATCTTTTCTTTCGGGGTCTTGGCTTACGAGCTCTTGACCTATCGCCGGCCCTTCGACGGGAATCAGATCTCCGCGGTGCTCTACCAGCTGCTGCACCACGAGCCGCCGCCGATGCGCGAGGTGTGGCCGGATGCGCCGCCGGGGGCTTCGGCCGTGGTCGGTCGCTGCTTGGCTAAAGACCCCTCCGGTCGGTATGACGACGCCGGCGCCCTGCTCCACGCCCTGGAGCGCCTATCGGCCGGCGGACGCGCCGTCGCATCCGCCGCGGCCACCCCCGACAAGCCCCAAGCCGCCCCCGTCGCCGCGCCGCCCCAGGGCCCGACCGGATTCGGCGCCGGGACGGAGTCGGTCGACGCCAAGGGCCTCGCGTCGCTTGAAGACATCGAGATCTCGACCACTTTGGTGGCCGCCCCGGACGAGGCCACCATCCAGTCCTACGGCGCCGCCAAGAAAGGCAGCTCGGGTCCGCTCATCGCCGCCCTGGTGGTGCTGGCTTTGACCCTCGCCGGCGTCGGCGGCTGGTGGTTCGGCA
>JBCDKB010000345.1:0-9754 GCA_038747035.1 Acidobacteriota bacterium
CCCCCCGCTCGGCTCTTGGGGGTGGGTGGTGCGGGTTGGTGGTGGGGGGGTTTTTGTTGGGGGGGTGGTGGGGGGGGGGTGTGGGGGGGGTGTGGGGGGGGGGGTGGGGCGGGCTCTAGCTTTCCTCCACGGCGGCGGGCTCCGGCACGTCGCTCGCCAAGACCCGCGGGCGCCGGGAAGATGGCGCAGACCCTCCGTGGGAACCGCCTCTCTTGTCTCGGTTCGGCGCGCCGTGAGGCCCGAGACCCGAGCCTCCGAGAGGCGTTTACTTTGCTTCCGGACTCCCCCGATCCGCTGATTCTCCGCTCATCCTGTCGTCATCCCAGCTCAAGGCCGCCGTGGCTCTCGCCCGAGTCGCCACCTCCTCTTGTCGAGTCAGACGATTCGAAGGCGAAAGGCGATTCGTTCGTTTTCGATGATCCTCACCGCAAGCTCTTGTCGCGTTCAGGGCCGAGAGTGAGAACCGACGGTGAAGACTCCTAAGCTCCTGGCTAAAGCGAAAAGTTCAATTTCCGAGCGGATGACGAGATGCCATATCACTTAGTAGAAAGAACCGATGGCTGGTCAGCGAAACGAGAGATGAGCCAGGCGGTCCTGGAGAGATATCTCACGCAGCTTAAAAAACCGGACGATGAAACGCCCGGCGATATCCAGAAGGTCGTCCAGTTCATCGACAGTCGACTCTTTGACTCGGAGCTGAACGTCGGCGCCGTGCGCAGGTGGTGCGGCATTACGAATAATAATTTCTCGACTCGATTCCGGGCGGCTATGGGCGTCGGGCTGCGCGAGTACATTGAAACTCGCCGAATCTGCGCTGCCGAATATCTGCTCAAAGAAACAGATCTCGAGGTCTACTGGATCGCCATGGCCGTGGGCTACTCGCATTGCGAAACCTTTTATCGGGCCTTCCATCGACGCCGCTCCCTTTGCACTCCGCAGCAATTTCGCGAACGCTCTAGGGCTAATGCGGCTTTGTGCGACTCCGATCGACCGGGCGCAGCGGAGCGCCGACCATGAATCCTCAGGACCTAAGGCAACCCATTCGCCTAGGCGTCATGGCTCTATTCATTTTGATCGTCAGCGGCGGACTTTGGGGTCGCTACCAAAGTCTCTCTGGAGGATCGGTAGAAAGCCGGAACACACTCGATAATTCCTCGGGAATCTCTAGGCAAGAGCCGGGGAGGGCAGCCGTCGAGTTCGCGGCGGCAACGCCCGTCCGGACGAGCCCCGCCACAATCGCTCCCCTGCCGGTCCGCAGGCAAGCTACAGGCTATCTCGAGGCCGAGCGGCGTCTGGAACTGGCCATGGACGTTTCCGGCCGAGTGATCGAAAGCTTCATTGAAGAAGGGGTCGCGGTGCGAGTGGGAGAGCTGCTGCTCAGATTGGATGACCGCGACCAGCGGCTCGAGGTCCAGGAAGCAGAAGCGGAATGGCACAAGATCCGCGCCCAATATGCGGTCCAATATGAGAGTGAGCCAGGGCTCCGTCGGCTCGAGGCCGAATCGGCTTCTACTTTCGGGCATCCGGGACAGAATAGCCAGTTACCGCACGATGGCGTACCGACCGAATTCCAGGCGATCGGAAGCACTCGGCAGCGAGAATCCTAGCAATTCCTTTCCGGAAATCGTCAAAGGGCGACCCGTGAAGCCGTTTCCGGCTTGTCCCAGGCCGAGCAGCGCCTGGAGAAGGCCCGCATTGCTTTAGGCCGAACGAGTCTCTTCGCGCCTTTTTCCGGCCGAATCGCGAATCTTGATGTCGAAGTCGGACAGGTGCTTTCGCCCGGGGCCGTGATCTGCGAGCTGCTTGGCGATCGACGACTTCGCGTCGACGTGCAAGTGTTGGCTTCGGACATGGTCGGCATGAATCGTGGCGCCGCGGCGCGGGTTCGAATTCCGGCCCTCGGTGAGGTGCTCGAGGGAGAGGTCGGGGCGGTGAACCCTCTGGTGGATCCAGAGACTGGGATGGGTCGATTGGGCGTCACCCTGCCGAATGCGAAGGGACGCCTTATGGCGGGACTTTTCGCTTACGTCGACCTCGAGTCGAAGCGGCTCGAAGACCGGCTGCAGGTTCCCTACGGCGCGATCCTGGAGCGCCAGGGTCGGGAGCTCGTGTTCAAGATCGAAGATAGCAAGGCGATCTGGACCTATGTGGAAACCGGGTTCCGCTCAGGGGACCGGATCGAAATCCTCGACGGACTGAGCGAGGGAGATGTGGTTGCGGTCGACGGTCATTTCGCTTTGGCACACGAAGCGCGGGTTGACGTCTTGCCGTGAAGAAATTGCTCTCGATAGTGCTAGCGAGGCCGGTCGGAATCTGTGCGTTTTTTATCGCGATCGTTGGCTTCGCGGTGATGGCCTGGGTCCGTCTTCCGGTGGCTCTTTTGCCCTCGCTGGCCTATCCGGCTTTCGGTATCTGGACTGCCTGGCCCGAGGTTCCGCCGGATCAGGTGGAGAGAGGCATTACTGTGCCAATCGAGCAAGCTTTGGCGAGCGTCAGGGATATTCGAAGGCTCCAGAGCCGAAGCCACCTCGGCGGCAGTTTGGTGCAAGTGGATTTTCCGTGGAACGCGGATCTGGATGCCATGGACCTTGAGATCCGGCAGAAACTGGACAGAATCCTTGGATTTCTACCCAGCCAAGCGAGCCGTCCAGTGGTCATGCGAGTGAATCCCGCCGAGAGGCCCATCATGGTCCTTGCGCTCGCCGCGGGAGGAGCCGGGGATCCGAGCCCTGATGAGCTCCTGGAATGGAAGGATATCGGGGTCGAAATTGTCGCCCGGCGCCTAGAGCAGCTAGCCGGAGTGGCCCGGGTTCGCGTCTCCGGCGGCTACACCCGAGAAATCCGCATCGAGCCGGACGGTGAGAAGCTTGACGCCTACGGTCTTGAGTTGGCGACCATCGAGGAATCCCTGCGGGCAGCGAATGTGTCCCTGGTCGGTGGCACGGTCCTAAAAGGAGCTTTCCGTTACTCCGTCGAAGTTTCGGGCGAGTTTGAAGAGGCCGAAGATATTGGCGCGACGGTTCTTCAGCGCCCCGATCGCCCGCCGATCCGCCTCGCCGAAGTCGCGGAGATCCAAGAGAGCTTCGCGCCGCGCCGCGGCCTGGTCCGATTCGATGGCCGGGAAGTGCTCCTGCTCCTGGTGGAGCGCCGACCCGAAGCGAATACCGTCCGCACTGCCGCCGAGGTCCGACGCGCCCTGGAATCTCTTGAGCGCGAGCTGCCCGAGGCGCGCCTGAATATCGTTGTGGATGAGAGTGTCTTCGTGGAGGAGTCAATACTCGGCGTCATCCAGGCTCTCTTGTGGGGCGGCGGCCTCGCCATGCTCGTCCTGGCGCTCTTTCTCCGCAGCCCTTCCCTGCTGCTCGCCGTCGCGGTTGCCCTGCCCCTTTCCCTCGCCTTGGCCCTAGTGAGCTTCGATCTCTTGGGCGTGACTCTGAATTTCATGTCGCTCTCGGGCCTGGCCCTCGGAGTTGGGCTCCTGGTCGACAACGCCATCGTGGTGGTCGAGAACATCTCACGATGGAGAGAGAATGGATATGGGCCCCTCGAGGCCTCGGCCTCCGGGGCGGCCGAGGTCGCCGGCGCCATCGCGGCCAGCACTTTGACCACTTTGGCTGTTTTCTTGCCTTTGGTTTTCATCCAGGGACTCTCCGGTCGCCTTTTCAGAGATCAGTCGCTGGCCGTGGTTTGCTCGGTCGGGGCCTCTCTCCTCGTCGCCCTGACGGTCGTGCCCCTCATCGCCTCGCGGTCGCGGATCGAGGCGTCGCTTCGGGACGCTCCACGTCCAGGGGTGGCCCTTGGCCTCTATGAGCGTCTTTTGGGTCGCTGTCTCAAGCGCCCCGTCATGCCTTTGCTCGGCGTGGCGTTCTTTCTTGGGCTCGCGGCCTCGATAGGCGCCGGAATCCCAGGGGAGGTCGTGCCCGGGAGCAACCAGAGGCGTATCGCCGCAGACCTTACGTTGAAGGCCAACTCAGATCTCCGTCAGCTCGACGATCAGTCCGCGGCTCTCGAATCTCGACTCGCCTCGATGCCGGGTGTAACCCATGTGCTCGCCGACCTCGGTGAGCGGGACGAGTCCCGAGCCGAGCTCGATCCGAGGCCCAGATTCGCGGCAGATTTGACGATCACTTTAGAGCCCGGGGCCGAGGTCGGGCGAGCTCTCGACGAGATCCGGAGACTCGACGCAGGAGAGGCTACGTTGTCCGCACGGGCCGTGCCCACACAGTTGGAAGAACTGCTCCGGGAAGGCGAAGCCGATCTGCAGATCGATCTTTCCGCCATCCGCCGTCAAGATGCCGTCGCCACGACCGAAGCGGCCTTAGCCGCGCTGAGCGCCTTGCCGGAGCTCATCCACGTCCGTCCGGGCGAGCCCGATTCCATGACGACTCTCGACCTGCAGCTCGATCGAGAAGCCATGGCGAGATTTGGCCTCTCGGCGGGTGACCTAGACGGATGGATTGAAACAGCGACGCGGGGGCGAGAGGTCTCGAGGCTTCACCGGATCCGAGACGATATTCCGATCGTGACCAGGCTCCGGGTCGACTCCCTAGAAGATCTCTTGCAGCAGCGGGTTTCAGCTCGATCCGGACGGATCCCCCTGGGCGAGCTCTTGAGGGTCGAGGCCGTCCCTCAACCGAGCGCCCTCAGGCGCCACCGGCAAGGTCCCGTCACGACGCTATTCGCCGACCTGGCTCCCGGCGCCGGGGCCCTTCGAGCCGCTGCGGCGGCAAGAGAAGCGCTGTCAGGACCCACCAGCCCCCTGTCTCCCGGCATCAGGGCTCGAATATCAGGCGCCAATTTGACCTTCCAAAGATCGCTTCGAGCCGTAGCTTGGAGCCTCGCCCTGAGCGTTCTTCTGGTCTACCTCATTCTTGCAGCGCAATTCGAAAACTTGCTCCAACCCTTGCTCGTGCTCCTCGTCGTGCCGATCGCCGTCGGCGGCGTGGCCCTCGCCCTAGCAGCGACCGGACAGAGCTGGAATCTCCTGAGCCTGACGGGCTGTGTCGTCCTCGTGGGTATCGCGGTGAACGACGCCATCATCAAAGTGGATTTCATCCGCCAACGCCGGAAGGACGGGCTCGACATCGAGGAGGCGGTGATTCAAGCCGGCCGAGAGAGATTTCGCCCGGTCCTGATGACGACCCTGACGACTTTTCTCGGGCTACTCCCCCTCGCCATGGGTTGGGGCGCCGGAGGAAGCCTCAGGGCCCCGCTAGCCATCGCGGTCATCGGAGGCCTCTGGGTGGCCACCGCGGCGGCTCTGATCGTTGTGCCGGTGGCGGCAACGCGATTTCGCTGAGTCTGGGAAAGATCGGAATGGTCGAAGTGAATCAACAATCCCGCTGCGCGCGCAGGGCGCGTGGCAGCAGGCCGGCTGCTGGGGCCTCTCCCTCTTTCAATACGGGTTTCCAAGAGACCCTGTTTTGCAAGTTGCGGGAAGCCCTGAAGAAAACGCCTTCTCGTCCTCAGGAAACGGCGAGCATTTTCTGGGGTCCAGGAATTTGTTAATGTAAAGGGAAAACGTCAGTCCGAAACCTGGCCCGACATGTCATATTGAGCGCATGTTCTTCCGCATGTTGCGGGATAACGAAGAGCTCAATACTGAGCTAAAAGGAGCTATCGCCATGAGTAAAGTGACTAACACCCTACGCGTGTGTGCCTTGGCGGCTGCATTGACGGCAGGCGCCGTCAGCTTTGCGCCGTCGAGCCTGCATGCCCTTGGTCTCGCCGGCGCAGGCGATATCATTTGTATCAATTCCACCGACGCGTGCTTCACCAAATTCGATGACGATGGCAATGAGATTGAAGTCGTTTGGGGCAGGTTCCACGAATAGTTCGAAACCCCATTAAAGATCCTTCGCCTTGACACTTCGGGGTTCGAGAAAAGCTAGCTTCGCTGCTCTCGAAAGCTCGTGGCAACCCCCCTAAGAACTCAAATTGACAGAGAAATTCTAGGAGAAAACCATGCAAAATCTCACCAACAAAATTCGCCTCTTCGCCCTCGCTGCCACCATGTCTTTGGGCATGGCGAGCCTGGCCCCAGCCACGGCGAACGCGCTTGGGCTGGCCGGCGCCGGCGACATTATCTGCATCAACGTCGTAGAAATCTGCTTCGAGAAATATGACAGCAACGGTAATCTCATCGATACCGAATGGGGCCGTTTCCACGAGTGATTCGATGCTCTCAAAGTCCCTGGCCATCGATTGAACGACTCGCATACTCCCGGGAGCACTATGCCGCCCGCGCCTGGCGCCAAGGCCTTCTCCGGTGGTTATGTGTTTCACCTAATCCCGGCGGGGGCTTAGCAGCCTATGGCAGGAGTTCAGCCGCGCTACGAGCGAGCCTTTTTCGCGAATCTTCGCTAGAAGATCTCGAAGACTACCGAGTCGCCTGGGGTTTATCCGCCTCTACTCGACAAAGAGTTTTCGGCTCTCGCGTTCGGCTGACTTTCATCACAGGCTGTTAGGACGCGGAAGAGCGCGGGGCCCCAATTCCCTGCGCTCGTTCCCTGCCCCAATCGTTGAGAGTATTTTCAAATCACCGAAGCTTCCTCATCTAGCTTCTGTTCTGAATCGTCTCCAGCAGGTGATGAAAGTCATCCCCCAATCACTCGGTCCCGAGGTCGATCCGTGAAGAAATATATATTTGAGATTCTCTTGATACTCGCTGGACTCGGCATCGCCGCGAGCCTGCTGGCCGGGCTCGATGAACGCGCCACCGTGCAATCCCTGGAAGTCGAAATCGCCGGGATGGAAAGAGCGCCACAAGTGGTTAGCCAGAGCCGCGTGGTCTCGATCACCGCAGAACCCATCTACGAGCTATTCGAGCCGGGAGAGCCACTCTGGGGCCCGATTGACGTGAGGCTCGATCAAAATGGGCGGCCGATGGTCATTGATTTTGGCGATTCGACCATCAAGCTCCTGGGCGATCAGGGAGAGCTGCTCACGGCCCTCGGCAAAGGAAAAGGTCAAGGTCCGGGTGAATTTCAAGCCATCACCGATGTCGCCGCTTTCGACCACGAGATTTGGGTGACCGACGCTGGCAACTCAAGGCTCGCGTCTTTCGATCGCCTCGGCAAGATCCAAGAAACCATCAAGCTCGAAACCCGGCCTTACCGCCTGGCGACGATGGAAGAAGAACGATTCTTGATGATGCATACACCGTCCCAGCTCGAGACTTTCGGAGTCTACTCGAGAGACGGAAAGCTCAATAAAGCATTTGGCAAATTTATCGATAAACCTTGGGACGGCCAGGCCCTCGACGGCATGCTCAGCCGTGCCCCAACGGGGGAATTCTTTTATATTGGCAAATACTTAGGTTTTTTCTCCCTCTACGATCAGCAGGGTGTCCTGCGCTATTCCCGCGAGACGCTCTCACCTACCCCACTTCCCGAGTTGACCAAGAAAGGTGGGGTCGTCCGGGTCGCCCGACGCAGCGCCGTCAACGCTCTGAGCGCCTCGGTGAGTGGAGATCAGCTCTTTTTGCTCCGCGGAACGGTGATCGGCAACTGGCTCAGTGATGAGATCGAAGTCTACGACCTTTCATCGGGGGACTACGTCCATTCATTTCAACTTCCGGAGCCCGCAGAACGAGTCTATTTCCATGGGAACTCATTCTACCAAGTCAAGGGTTCGACCCTGAGCAAATGGAGGTACGAAATTCAATGATAAGCGAAGCTCGGACTCATCGATGGACGAGTCTCTTGACCCTGGGTGTGTTGATCGCCATCTTCTCTTTCTCGGCGATTGATAAGATATTTCACTTCAAGGGCTTTCTCCTCGCCCTAGAAAATTATGTCATTCTGCCTTCTGGCAACTCTTTGACGATTGGTGTCGCGGTCATCGTCGCGGAGCTCTTGATCGCCATCGGCCTTGCGATACCGCGCTGGAGACGCCGGGCCGCTCTACTCTGCGCTGTGATGCTCGGTCTCTTCCTGATGGCAATTGGATCGAACTACATCTACGGCGATGCAGGAATCTGCGGCTGCTGGTTCACGATCACCCTGGCGAAAGGCGCGAAGGCCCATTTGATTTTAAACGGTGCTTTACTTCTCATGGCGCTGAGCCTTTGGTGGGATGAGCTCACCAAGGTTCGAGCGGTGCTCGACTCTTCGGAAGCGCCCCTCGAGCCCATGGCAGAGCCAAGCTAGCCCTCCCCCCAAAAAAATCCCATTCCATCAACTTCAAACGAATTTCCAGGAAAAAGGAGTACACGCAGTGACCTACACCAGGAAGCTCACACACCAGCTCAGAACCTTCTCCCTCGTCGCCGCTCTCTTCTCAGGACTGCTCAGCCTCGGAGTCCTGCCTGCAGTAGCCCAAGGCTCGAGCCTTGCTGGGGAAGACGACGAATATGTCTGCACTCCGGCTCTCTACACCTGCTTCTCCATCAGGGATGAACGGGGCTTCATCATCGAAACTGTGTACGGGCACCTTCAAAATTGAAACTTCATCTAGCAGCCCGTGGTGAAGTCAGCCGAACGCGAGAGCGTTGAATTTTTCGCTGAATCCAGGCGTGCAAACCTTAGGTGAATCGGGAATCATCGAGGTTTGCCAACGAAGGTTCAGCAGAAAAGGCTCGTTCGCAGCGCGGCTGGATTTTTGCCAGAGCTGCGATTGCGGCCCCTGACCGAGCCCGAGGAGCTCGAATAGGGGAATTTGAGGGAGTAGAGACGCCGATGAACAAAATGGCCTGGCTCTACGCGTGGGTCCTGGTCCTCTCAGGCTTGGCGATCGCGACGACACTGACGCTGGAATGGTCGCCCGAGCTGGAGAATCCAATCGTTGAGATCCAAGCCTACTGGTCCGCCGCGTCGCCCACCGCGATGGCGGCGGTAGGATCCCGACTCGAGGCTTCGATGTTGGGCCTGGGTAGCGTCCGCGATATCTCTAGCAGGTCCTCCCGAGGAAGTTGGTCCGCTCGAGTGAGCCTGGATCCGAGTTCGGAGATGGCGCTCCAGCAGGCCATGATCTCCGATCGCCTGACGGCTATTCGCGACTCCTTGCCTCCCGGGCTGACCTTCAGCCTGGAGCCGGTCGCCGTCGATCGCCTCGACTCCAAGGTGCTGATGACCCTTCAGCTCGCTGTCGACAAGGTGGCGGACGGCCAGAGCAAAGAAAGAGTCGAGCTGATCGCCTCTCGGCTTCGGTCGATTCGGGGCATCGCCGACGTGAAGGTCCGGGGATTGAGGACTCCCGAGCTGCGGGCGAGCCTGAAGGATGATCGAGCCGCTTCCTGCGACGATTGCGCAAGCGTGGTACGAAGCCTTTTGCGCTCGGCGCTGCAGCCACGGATTTTTGGGGCTTTCCGTCCGGAGAGACACCAACAACTGGCGCTCAGGCGCGCCATCGATAGAAGCTCCGAGTTGCGGCGGTTGGGGCTACCCGCGCAAAACCCGATGGCGCCGGAACGACTCAGCGACCTCGCCGATCTTCGTTGGAATGATGCCCCGGCCAAGAGCCTGAGCCGAGTCGATGGACGCGCGATGGTGACCTTGGTCATCGTGAGGGCTCCAGGGAGTGACCTGCTGAACGTCGCGAACCGAGTGCATCGGACGCTCGAGGATTGGGGAGAAGGCGAAACGAATGGCCTTGAAATCCACGTTGCAGACGATCGCAGCGAACGCATCCGCGAAGAATTGAGAGAGCTTGCTTCCATCGGCGGTTCGGGATTCCTCCTCATCTTTCTCGTGCTCTGGATCATGCTCCGCTCATGGCGGGCCGCGGCGCTCTCTCTCTTTTCAGTCTTGGTCTC
>JBCDKB010000346.1:0-9666 GCA_038747035.1 Acidobacteriota bacterium
CCGCCCGCGCGCTCACCTCCGCGGACGCCGACGACGTCACTTCGAAACCGAGGGTCGCTTCGGCGACCACGGCGCCGCCCTGCCGGGCCTCGAGCCGGGCGACGTAGGGCGCCGGGTAGACCTCCGCGCTCGACCACACCGCCGGCAGCTCCCGGACCTCGGCGCCGAAGGCGTCAAATGACCAGGTCGCCACCTCGGCGACGGCGCCTCCGGACGGCGTTTCGATCACCAGCGAGACGTCCGTCGGGGCCGGCGGCGCATTCGACTCGAGCTGTCCCCACAGCGTCAGCGACTCACCTAAGGCCACTTCTGAGCTCGATCCCGAGAGGCTGGCCCCCACGCCGACGGTCTCGCGGACCCGCACCGTCGCGCCGGCCCGGTTGTCCGACTCGTCCAGCTCGACGAGCAGGCCGTCCGGGTCGAGCAGGAGCTCGAAGCGGTGGTCGCCGGCTTCGGCCCCCGCCCACGGGTGGCGGAGCAGCTCGACGGCGCCCGCGGCCAGGTCCAGCGTCCGTTCGGCGACCGCCGTCGCCGTGCCGTCCGGCCGGATGTGCAGCCAGCGGGCGACCACGCCGGCGAGGTCGGCGACGCCGTCGTTGGACGCCTCGCCTTGGAGAGTCACGGTCTGCCCGACCAGCGGCAGGCCCGGCGACGCCAACACCTCGACGACCCGGGCGTTGCCGAAGGTTGCCGGCGCCACCTCGACCTCAATCGGCGCCGAGGGCTGCGAATCGCTGGCGCCGCCTGTCCCGGCGGGCTCGAGACTCAGGTCCTGGCGCGCGATGAACACATTGACGCCGGCGGACAGGGCCACGTCGGGGAAGACGAAATCTCCGCCGGCCCGATCCAGCCGCTGGACGCGACCGCGCTCGGCGACCGCGAGGCGGCCGTCGGCGAGGCCGGCGAGGCCGCCGCCCGCTCCGGGACCCGGCAGCGCGTCGACGTCGAGACCTTCGAGCCACACCGTATCGACGTCGTCAACCAGCGAGCGCCCCAGGACCTGGGCCCGGCCGTCGGCGCCGGTGCGCACCAGGGCCAAGGTCCGCGGCCCGGCGAAGGCGGCGCCCAAGAAGCCGGGGTCGAGAGACTCAAAATCGCCGGTCTCGACGTCGGCGATGTGGACTTCCGTCGTTCCGGGGCTGTACGTGCCGTCGAGGAAGAGCACCTCCGCGCCGTCGGCGGAGAACGGTCGGGGCGGGAAGGTCGGCTGTCGGTAGGTCCAGATCTCCTGCACGGTCCGGCCGGTCCCGAGGTTGACGATCTTCGGCCCTTCCCAGGTGCCGACGATCGCCAAGTCGCCTGCGGGCGAGAGGCCGAGTCCCTGGAGGCTGGTGAACGGCAATCGGTAGACCGTCTCCAGCGCGCCGGTCGAAAGATCCGCCCGCAGCACCAGCCCGTCGCCGCTCGAGAAATCTTCGAAGGTGAAGAAGACCGCCCGGCCGTTCGGGGCGAAGCGCGGCGTGGCCGGCTCGCCGTCGCCGTCGGAGACCAGGGGCGAGGCGCCGCCGGTCTCGACGTCCAAGGTCCACAGCTCGCGGCGGAAGTCTCGGCGGTCGATGAAGGCGACCGTCGCGCCGTCCGACGAGATCGCCAGCTCGCCGGGCTCCTCCATCGCCTGCTCGACGACCGCCGTCGCCGGCTCTCCGGCCTCTGACAGGTCCACGACCCGCAGCACCGGTCCGTCGGCGCCGTCGGCGATGAACGCCAGGCGGCCGCCGTCGATCGCCCACGGGCGATCCGGATCCGTGAGCAGGCCGTCCACCGCGTTCGCTACATCCGGCGTCGACGCCGGCACCCGCAGCGTGCGGATCGATTCGCCGTCGTGCAGCAAGGTCACCCACGAACCGGGGTGGGCCCGCCCGCCGACGTCGGCGACGCTCAGCGGCCAGACCACCGGCACTCCGGCCCGGGGCGGCTCGAGCAGCTCCGGCGGCGGCGGGACGTCGCAGGTGGCCGTCGCCGTCGCCGCAGCCGACGGCTCGGAGACGAGCTCGCCGCCGCCCATGACGGTGACCGCGGTCCGCACTCGATACGCATAGTCGACGTCAACGGCGAGGCCGCGGTCGACCGCGTTGAGCTCCGTCGGCCCCACTGAACGCCAGGGCGCAAAGCCGCCGGCGGCGGCTTCGCGCTCGATGCGGAAGCCCGACAGCCCCGCCGGCGCCGGCGTCGGCGCCGACCACGTCACCGAGATCTCCGCACAGCCGCTGGCCGTCGCCGTCACGTCGACGGCCGGCGGCGGCGCCACTACGCCGACGGCGGCCGTCGCGGTGGCCCGCGACGAGCGCTGTCCGTAGCGGTTGGTTTCCACCACGCCGTAGTCAAAGACACCCGCGGGTCGCCCGGCGTCGACCAGCGGCGGCGCCGTCGGCAGGGTCAAGCGCGAAAGCTCCACCTCGGCCAGACGGCAGGAGAAACAGGCGTTCCGCGGAATGCGTAAGCGCACGCCGTCGACCACCGCCCCAAGCTCGACGCGCACCAGGGACGAGAAATTCACCGCCTCGTGGTGCCACCACAGCCAGCGGCCGTCCACCCGCAGGTCGACGGAGAATGCGAACGGCGCCGTGCGGAAGCGCAGGTCGACGGCGTCGAGGAAAACGTCGTCGACGACGTCCGGCCAGGTCCACTCGAAGAAAATCTCCCCGCTCCCCGCCGGGTCGGGCTGCCAGACGCTGAAGGCATCGCCGTCCACCGCCCGGGCCCACGCCGACGGATCGCCGGAGGACGCCGTGAGCCCGTGGTCCACCGCGTCGTAGGGGAAGGTGGACGTCGACGCCGCGAGCGGCGCCCCGCCGCGGTCCGCCGCGAAGCCAAAAAGCGCGGGGTCAGGCCCCGGGCCGGGATTCGGCGACCAGGTCAAAGTGACGTCGTCGGCAGCCACCGAGACTTCGAAGTCGAGGGGCTCTTGGGGCCGCGGATGGGCGAGCATCACCAGCTCGCGACTCGGCCAGGTGCGGTCGCCCGCATCGCTGCGGCCGCGGACGCGCAGGCTCTGGTAGCCCGGCGCAAGCTCGACCGGCGGCAGCGTGACCGTTTCGCCGGTGTCCGGTCCCGGCACCGACAACACCACCTCGTAGACGCCGCCGTCCAGGCGCCGCTCGACGTCGATCCAGGCGCCGTGGGCGAAAATACGCGTCGACAGCGAGAGCTCGGACCGGTCCGTCACCGGCGTCCGGTGGTCGATCTCGGGCGTCGTCACCAGCGCCAAGACGTCGTCCGACGCCGTGCCCTCTTGGCCGGCGGCGTCCACCGGAGCCACTCGGTAAAGATAGTCATCGTCCGCGAGGCCCGCGCCGTCCCCCGTATCGACGAAGTCGCTCGCCGCCGCCGGCAGGTCCGTCAAGGTCAGCAGCACGCCGTCGCGGTAGACCCGATATCCGGCGAGGTCCGCCGGCGGCTCGAGGTGTCGCCATTCGAGGGCGACCTCACCGCCGTCGACCCGCAGCTCGACCTCCGGGGCCCCGTCCGGCGGCAGGTCCCGCTGCTCGACCGTGATCGACGGCGGCGCCGGGTCCGGGCCGATCGCGTCGGAGGCGACGGCCCGCAGCTCGAAGCGGCCGGGGATCGCGAAGCCCAAAGACGCCGGGTCGAAGGTTACCCGCCACGGCGGCGCCGAAAGCGGCGCCCCGACCGACGACCACGGGCCCGATCCTTCGGGCCGGGCCTCGAATCGCACGCTGACCACGTCCAGATCCGAGACCTCGGCCACCGACACGAAGGGCGTCTCGAAGAAATGCCCGTCCGCCGGGTCGACGATCACCGCCCGCGGGCGTCGCGTCTCGATCACCACCGGCGCCGACGGATTGGACGTCGCCGACTCGTTGCCGGCGGCGTCGACCGCCGTCACCGCGTAGATATAGGTGCCGTCCGGCAGGTCCGCGTCGTCGTAGGGGCTCGACCCGAGCAGGAACGGCGTCGCCGAACCGACCACCGGTCCCGGCGCATTCGCCAGTTGGCCGTCGCGGTAGAGGAAGAAGCCCGCCAGATCCGCCGGCGACGGGTCGAGCGTCCACTCCACATGGGCGTCGTTCACCTCGCCGTCAACGTCCTGCGCCTGCGCCACCGCGACGGTGAGCACCGGCGGCGCCGGCTCCGCGTTGTCGACCTCGACTCGAATCTCGTGGGTCGCGGCTGCGCCGTTGGCGGCCTCCGCCCGCAGGCGCAGATCATAGGGACCGTCGGCGAAAGACACCGTGTCCCAGGTCGCCAAGCGGTCGGCGAGCACCGGCGCCGTGCCGGCGCCGATGACTTGCCAAGACGAGCCCGGCACCGGACGCACTTCGAGGGTCCAGCCCGCGAAGCCGGTGGCGCGATGGGCGGTGCCAACCACGTCCACCAGGTCCGAGACCGGGTTGCCGTCCTCAGGCCGCTGGATGCGGGCGACCGGCGCTTCGGCGTCGACGACCGCCGTCAGCGCGTTCGACGGGGCCGTTTCCGTGCCGGCGGCGTCGAGGGCGGTGACGGTGTATGTGTAGGCGCCGTCGGCCAGGGCCGGATCGACGTAGGCGGTCGACGTCACCGGATCCGGAGTGATCGGCGCGCCGTCGCGGTGGACCCGGTAGGCGGCCGGCTCGGGGCCGGCGCCGGCGCGCCAGACCAGGGCGACGTCGGTGCCGACCGGCGTCGCCGACTCGAGCACCGGCGGTTCAGGGGGCGTCACCGCCACGGTCACCGGCACCTCGACCGCCGCCGTGAGGCCCGCCCGGTCCTGCGCTTCGAGGCGCAGGACGTAGGCGCCGTTCTCCGGCAGCACCGGCCACGGCGCCAGAACCCCGCCGGACGCTTCAACGCCCGAACCCAGCAGCACCGCCGCGCCGCCCGACGCCGGTCGGACTTCCAGGCGCCACGATTCGGGATTGGCGTCCACCGCCGAACCTTCGACGTCAATCGGTCCGAAGAGCACTTCGTCGAGGGCCGGCACGTCGATAGCGACCGCCGGCGGCGTGGTGTCGACCACCAGTCGACGCCTCGCTTCCACCGCGCGGCCGAGCGCATCCACCGCCGTCAAGCGCAAGGTGTAGGGCCCGTCGGCTAGGCCGGACGCGTCCCAAGCCCAGGTCACCGGACCGTCGGCGAGCGGTAGCGTCGGCAGCGCGGATTCGCCGTGGATCGCCAGAAAGTCACCGTCGGCGGGGTTTGCGCCCACCGCGTAGGCGAAGGCCCACGACGCCAGGTTGTCTTCCCGAATTCGACCGGCGAGCGTCACCGGCTCGGCGACGGTCGATAGCACGGCGTCGGCCAGGGGGTGCTCCCAGGCCACGTCGGGGGCCGTCGCGTCGAGCACGATCCGGTGAACCCGGCGCGACGTATTGCCGGCCCGGTCCTCGGCCCGGAAGACCAAGCCGTAGGCGCCGTCCTCGGCCGCGGTGGAGACGAGCTCGCGGGCCGCGAAGGCGCCCTCCCCGTCGCCCAGCGGCGCCACGTCGCCGTCTAGAGCTTCGAGCTCGAGGGAGTAGAGATCGGGATGGAGCTCGTCGACGCCGCCCACCACGCGCAGGGGCGGGCCGATCAAAGCGTCGTCCGCGGGCTCCACGAGGTCAAGGGCCGGCGGCAGCGTATCCACGACGACGCCGAGGCTTTCTGTTTCCGCGGGCAGCGCCGGCGGAGACGACGGGTCCTCCGCCGTCACCACCCAGGCGTAGGCGCCGTCGTCGACCGTCGGCCCGAAATCATCGGGGCCGCCGGAAGCGCCGCTCCAGGTCCAGGTTCCGGAGCTCGACGCCGCCATCTCCACGCGCTCGGCGACGGTCGCCACCAGCTCGCCCGTGGAGTCCACGACCTCGACGGTCAAGAGGGCCGAAGCGAGCACGTCGACGGTGAGCGCCGTCGTGTCTTTGGTGCCGTCGGCGTTCGGGGAGAAAAGCTCGGGGCTGCGCTCCACGCGCCGGATGAAGCGGCGGGGCCGGACGGTGACATCCACCTCGGGGCTCCACGCTTCGTTGCCGGCGGCGTCGACGGCGTAAAGGCGCAGCTGGTAGGGGCCCGCCGGCAGGTCGCCGGTCTGCCACACGCCGAGCGGCGCGGCGACGGCGCCGGTGGGGCGCGTATCGCCCGAGACCGCCTGCCACTCACCGCCGCTGGCGGAGCGCACCTGCACTTCGTAGCGTTCGAAATGGAGGTCGCGGGCTAGGCCCCGGAGGTCGGCGGAGGCTCCGATGTCGGCGCCGGGCGACGGCGTTGTCAAAGCGACGGTCGGCGGCGTCGTGTCGAGCACCGCGGTAGCCGTCGCCGAGGCGCTGGCGCCGCAGGCCGACGTCGCGATGACCTCGACCGTATAGGGCGCGTCCGGGGCCACATCGCCGCTGAAATCCGTACCGTCCCACGCCGCCGAGAGCAGGCCGCCGTCGGTGTCGGTCGGCGGCAGGACGTGCACCGACGCGCCGTCGGCGGCGAAGACCGTGAGCTCGAAGGTGCCCGGGCTGCGGGTCTCGAAGCGCAAATCCGCCGCGATCGGCCGGCCCGCCGTATTCACCGGCGAGAAGGGCGTCGGGCGCACCTCAATCTCGACCCGCGGCAGGGGCGGCACCACCACCTCCACCGACGCGCAGGTGATGTTGCCGGCTTGATCGGACACCTTGACCTCGAGATCGCGCAGGCCGGCTTCCAAGTCTTCGCCCGCCACGGTGTAAGTGCCGCCGGGGGCGCCGTACGGGCTGCACTGGGCGCGGCCCGCCAGGTCCGCACCGTCGACGAGCACCCGCTCCGCGGTCAAGGTCACATCATCCACAGTGAGGGCCACGTCGAGGCCGCCGTCTTCGGGGCACACCACCGCCCCGGGGAGCGGCGCGTCGATCGTCACCTCGGGCGGCGTGCGGTCGATGTGCAGCGGAAAGCTGCCCGGACAGGTCGCCAGCAGCCCCTCGTTACCGATCGCGTAGCCGATGTGTTCGCTAATCACATAGTCGCCCTCGCCGAAGCCCGACAGGTCGACCGTGGCCTCGTACGGCGTGCCGTCTTCACTGAACGGACCGTCGAGTCGCAGCACCGGCAGGCCGTCGACGTCGAGCCGGTAAGAGGTGATCGCCACGCCCGCCGGGTCCGCCGGAATGAAGCCGCGCACCGTCCGCGGGCCGTCGCCGCGGCCCACCCAATAGCGCGGCCAGTCCAGCGGGCCGACGGCGCAGGGCTGGACATGCTCGTCGCCGAGGAAGCCGCGGCCGAAGGGGCCGGCGCCCGCGGCGTCGCAGGTGCCGACGAAGAACTCCGAGCGCAGCTCCGGAAAGCCCTGTCGATCGGGGACCCGCACCGGCAGCGAAATCGCCTCGTCGCCCGTGGGTAAGAATCCTTCCGCCCGCAATAGCTCCCCGCTGCGGTCGACAAGCAGGCAGCCCGCCTCGACCAGGCGTGAACCGCCGGGCTCGATCGCCGGCGTCTGCACCTGTATCGACGACACCCAGCGCTCGCCGCCGACGCCCAGCTCCTTGCGCGTGATCGACAGCGTGGAAACCACGTCACTGCTCGTATTGGTGACCAGCAGCAGGTCGCCCCGGTGGTCGACGCCGAGGTGCTCGAGGCGCAGGGGCCGCGCCGGCTGATAGACCAGCGGTTCGCTGCGGACCCTAGCGCCGTCGATATTGACGGTGCTCAAACGAACTTCGTAGCGGGTCGGCTCAAGGTCCGGGTGGCGCCAGTAGAGCCGGATCACCTCATCTTCCACCCGCGCGCACGTCACTCCCTCGAGCAGCAGGCTCGAGTCTTCCGTGCAGATCGATCGCCGCGTCGACTCGGCGGCCTGCTCGACCTCGCCGTCGACCCAGGCCCCCGGCGGGCCCCCCGCCGTGCTCAGACGCCGGTACTCAAGCGAGATCTCCGGAACGGCCGATCCGACCCACACCGTGCTCTGCACCAAGAGACTGTCGAAATCCGGATCCAGAACTCGGCCGCCCGGCAGTAGCAGTCCGTCGCCGTCGCCCAGGCCGTCAACCGGCGGACGGTCCGCGTCGCCGCACGGATTGACCGTCAGGCCCCGGCACGCCGGCTCGGCGTCGGTGAAGCGCAGCAGCTCGTCGCGCTTCGACCGGCTGACCACGGTGCGGTTGCCGGCCAAGTCCGAAGCCACCAGGCGGAGCTCGCGACCGGCGAGCGCGGCGGCGCCCTCGAGGCGCCAGGCGTTCGCGCCGTCGCGCTCCAACGGCACGTCGGACCCCGTGACCTCCACCCACTCTCCGGCCGGCGCCAGCCGCTGCTCGTAGCTCCAGCGCAGCAGGTTGACGTCGCGGACGCTGGCGAAGATCTCATGCACGAAAAGATCCCGCATCGGCAGTCCCTGCGGCCTGGGCCCGTCCATCCGGACCGCATCGGCGATGAGCAAAGACACCTCCGGCGGCGAGTTATCGATCACGAACGGCCACGAGGCGTCGCCGAGGGTGAGGCTGTACTCGCCGTCGGGCAAGGGCGCTCCAGAGGCGTCGTCGCCGCTGAAGATCGTCGACATCGGCCCCGGCGTCGGCGCCGGCGTCGGCAGGCGGGCGACGACCTGGCCGTCGGCGTCGAGAATGGCGAAATCCAGATTGGCCGGCCTCAGCACGGTGTAGTGGAAGACAAGCTGGTCCCGCTCCCCCGGGCTGGTGCGCGGCGAGAGGAAGCGCGCTTCGAGGTGGAGGTTGGCGATATCCGTATCGCCATTCCACACGACCCGCCGGCTCGCCTGGCGCTCGTTGCCCGCCAGGTCGCTTAAGGTCAAGCGCACGCGGTAGCGGCCGTTGCCCGGCGGCAGCCATGTCCCCCAGCGCTCGCCGAAGAGCGGCTCGCTCGACGGCAGGCCGATCCGTCGGTAGACCGGCTCGCCGTCGGCGGAGAGCTCGTCGAGGTCGGCGTAGTGCAGCTCGTAGCGGTCGAGGTGGCGATCCGTGGCCACCAGCCACAGGTCGACGCCGGCGTCGCCGAAGAGCACCCGCGGCCGGATGATGCCGGTGAGGTTGGCGGCGGAGGTGTAATACGGCAGTCGCCCTTCGAAGTCTTCGCCGGCGTCGACGTCGGCCACCAGGAATTTGTCTTCGGCGGTCCACAGCCCGTCGCCGACCCGGAGCGGCAGCTCCCGGGACTCGGCCGTCTGCCAGCGGACGAGGTGCTGGCCGGGGGCGAGGCGGTCGCTTTTTTCGCGGACGCTCGACCGCGTGGGCGCGGGCAAAAATCGCAGCCTCTCGGTCTCCGACATCGCCGGAATCAGATTCTTTGGAGCCTCCCGATCCGCCTCGCCGTCGCCGGGCGCCGGCGCGAAGGGAAACGCCCCCGGATCCACCAAGACCGACAGCGCGTCGCCGCTCCGGGCCAGCCGCGGCACCGGCGGCGCGTCGAAGGGTCCGCCTTCGACCCGGACCAAGGCTTCGCTGATCAACGCGCCGTCTTCGGCCGCGAGGCGCCGGACGGTCGGGCCGAAGTCGGCCTTCTCGGACGCTTCGCCGGGCGACGTGAGGAACGATCCCCCCGACGTCGACGGCGGCACCACCCAAGTGACCGTGCCCGCGGCGCGGTCAACGGCGGCGCCGAGGTCGCCGTCGCCTTCTCCGCCGCCGCGCTCAAAGCCGCCGCCGCCCCCGGGGTCGCCGGCGCCTGCGGCCTCCCCCGGGTGGACGGGGGGGGGCGCGGGGCCGGCGTCGATCTCCCCCAAACCGGCGGCGCCGCCGGCGCCCACGACCGACACCACCGCGCGGCTGCGGCCGGTCC
>JBCDKB010000347.1:0-9622 GCA_038747035.1 Acidobacteriota bacterium
CCGAGGTGGTACGGATCGTTGATGTCGACGCCGTGGACCGCTCCGCCGGAGCCGTCGGTGGTGCCGTAGCTATCCGGCGCGTCGCCGAAGTCCGAGCCCTTCAAGCGCACGGCGTAGTCTTCGACCTCGCCGTCCATGGCCGGGCCGTTGAACGTCGCCGTACCGCCCGAGGACAGTCGGAATCGGGCGTAGGTGTCGCCGATCGTCGCGTCGCAGGGTACGGAGAAGGTCAGGCTATTCGCACCGGCGCTGAGCGCTTGGCCGGCGAAGATGCGATCGCCGGCCTCGGCGAAGGTGCCGTCGCCGCCGAAATCGAGCCAGGCGTCGAGCTGACCCGCGAGCGACGCGGTAACCGTGATGTCGGCGTCCTGGCAGGCGATGAGCATGGTGTCGAAGACGACGCCGTCCTCATCGTCATTGCCGGCGCAGGTGCCGACGGCGGAGATGCCCGAGGTGACGTCGTCGCCGGTGGCGTCCAGCGGCGATTCAGCGTCGGCTTCGGTATCGACGCAGGCGCCGAGGTGGAAGCCGCCGGCCGGATCGACGCCGTGGCGGGGGCCGCCGGAGGCGAAGAGCGTGCTGTACGTATCCGGCGCGTCGCCGAGGTCGGTGCCCTTTAGGAGCACCGCGTAGTCCTCGATTTCACCGTCCATCACCGGCCCCCCAGAACTCGCCACGCCGCCCGAGCTGAAGCGGAAGCGGGCGTAGGTCGTGCCTTGGGCGGCGTCACAGGGCACCGTGATCTGGAGATCGTTGGATCCCGGGGTGAGCGCCTGGCCGGTGAAGATGCGGTCGCCGGCTTCGGCGAAGGTGCCGTCGCCGCCGAAGTCGAGCCACGCATCGAGGATGCCGGCGGCGCCGGCGGTGACCGTGATGTCGGTGTCCTGGCAGGCGATGAGCATGCCGAAGGTGACGCCGTCTTCATCGTCGCCGCCGGCGCAAGTGCCGGCCGTATTGCCCGAGGCCGACACGTCGTCGCCGGTGGCGTCGAGCGGGGCTTGGGCGTCGCTCTCGGTGTCGACGCAGGCGCCGAGGTAGAGGGACGACGTCGCGTCGACGCCGTGGATCGGACCGCCGCTGGCCTGGAGCGTGCCGTAGGTATCCGGCGCGTCGCCGAGGTCGGAACCCTTCACGACCACCGCGTAGTCCTCCACTTCACCGTCCATCGCCGAACCCGCGGGGCCGGAGACGCCGGTGGAAGAGAAGCGGAAGCGGGCGTAGGTGTCACCGGCGGTGGCGTCACACGGCACGCTGATCGTCCGCGAGTTGGCGCCGGCGCTGAGCGCCTCGGCTGAGAAGATCTGCTCACCGGCTTGGAGAAAGGTGCCGTCGCCGGTGAAGTCGATCCACGCGTCCAGCAGGCCCGCGGCGGAGGCGGTGATCGTCAGGTCCGCGTCCTGGCAGGCGATGATCATGGTGTCGAAGGTCACACCGTCCTCATCGTCGTTGGCCACGGCGCAGACGCCGTCGGTGCCGGTGCCTGCGGTGACGTCGTCGCCGGTGGCGTCGAGCGGCGTTCCGGCGTCCCCTTCCGTATCGACGCAGGCGCCGAGGAAGAAGTCCGAGCCGGTCGGGTCGACGCCGTGGCTCGGGCCGCCCATCGCATCCGTGGTGCTGTAGGTATCCGGGGCGTCGCCGAAGTCGGCGCCCTTTAGGAAGACCTCGTAGTCCTCGACCTCACCGTCCATCGCCGGACCCGTGGGGCCGGTGACGCCGGTGGAGGAGAGGCGGAAGCGGGCGGAGACGTCGCCCGGCGATAGCGAGCACGGCACGGGCACGCTGAGCGGCGTGGTGCCGTTCGCCAGCACCTGGCCGTTGGCGATGCGCTCGTTGGCCTCGCCGAAGTCGCCGTCGCCGCTCCAGTCGATCCACGCGTCGAGGGTGCCGCCGTTGGGCGCGGTCACGCTAATCGTGGCGTCCCGGCAGGCGATGAGCATGGTGTCGAAGGTGACGCCGTCTTCATCGTCATTGGCGACCGCGCAGGTTCCGACCGTCACCACGCCGGCGCTTGCGTCGTCGCCGGTCGTATTGAGCGGCGTGCTCGCGTCGGTTTCGGTGTCGACGCAGGCGCCGAGGAGGATCGGCGTCGCGTCATTCGGATCCACGCCGTGGTTCGGTCCGCCGGCGCCGTCGGTGGTGCCGTGGGTGTCCGCCGCGTCTCCGAAGTCGACGCCCTTCACGAAGACCCGGTAGTCCTCGACCTCGCCGTCCATGGCCAGGCCGGTGGAAGCCAAACCGCCGGCGGTGGAGAAGCGGAAGCGGGCGTAGGTGAAGCCCGGTTCCGCCGTACACGGCAGGTCGAAGGTCAGCACGTTGGCGCCGACCGACAGGAGGCGGTTGGTGAAGATTTGGTCCGTCGTGCCGGTGAAGGCGTTGCCATTCGACGGGTCATAGTCGAGCCACGCGTCGAGCCGGCCCGGGGCCTGGGCCGTGACGGTGACCTGGGCCTGCTGACAGGCGATGAGCATGGTGTCGAAGGCGACGCCGTCTTCATCATCCGTGGTGTCGCACATGCCCGCATCCGCGCCGGTATTGAGCGTCGGGGTCGTGTCATCGCCGTCGGCGCCTGCGCTCGGCGCGCCGTCGTTCTCGACGTCGGCGCAGCCGACCACCGGCGGACCGAGGTAGACCGTGCCCGTCGGGTCGACGACGTGCTGGGCTCCGCCGCTCGCTTGGAGCGTCGGATAGGTCGGCTCCGGCGCGTCGCCGAAGTCGTAGGCCTTGATCAGCAGGCGGTAGTCCTCGACCTCGCCGTCGGCCGCCGGGCCGCCGCTGCCGAGGCCGCCGGCGGTGGAGTAGCGGAAGCGGGCGTAGGTCAGGCCCGGCGCTGCGTTGGCCGGGACCGGAATCGAGAACACATTCGGGCCCGCGACCACCGCGACGTCGGTCAGGATCTGGTCGCCCGCCTCGCCGAAGGAGTCGTCGGCCCCGAAGTCGAGCCAGGCGTCGACTCGACCCGGCATCGACGCCGTGATCGTGATGTCCGTGCTCATGCCGCGCACGAACATGCCGAAGGAGACGCCGTCTTCATCGTCGATGCAGTCGCCGATGCGGCTGTCGCCGAGGTTGACGTCGTCCTCGTCGGCGTTGAAGCTGGGCTGGCCGTCCATCTCCGTGTCGACGCAATTGCCGAGGTACATCTCGATCGCGGGGTTGGTCGAGTGCACCGGCCCGCCGGCGCCCATGGTCGTGCCGTAGGCGTCCGGGGCGTCGCCCCAGTCGGCGCCCACGATTTGCAGGCGGTAGTCCTCAACCTCGCCGTCGACGGCGGGGCCGACCGGACCGTCGCCGCCGGCGGTGGAGCAGCGGAAGCGGGCGTAGGTGAAGCCCGGGACGGCCGTGGCCGGCACCGGGACTCCCGGGAAGACGCCCGGCGCGGCGTCGGTGAAGACCTGCTCACCGGCGTCGCCGTAGTCGCCGTTGCGGTTCCAATCGATGAAGCCGTTGATCACGCACGGGACGGCGCTCGTCGACACGAGCGTGATGTCGACGGTGCCGCCGATGGCGAGCAGGTTCGTCGAGAAGATCACGCCGTCTTCGTCGTCGCCGGCGGAGAGGCAGGAACCGAAGGTCGGACCGACGGCGCCGTTCTGGTCATCCGCGAGGGACGCGACGTTCTGGTTCTGGCCGTTGTCCGCGTCGACGCAGGTGCCGAGGAACGGCCCTCCGGCGGTGAGCGGATGGGACGGACCGCCGTCGAAGTTGACGGTGCGGTAGTCGCCTTGTGCCGTGCCCGAACCGGCGTCGGGGTTGTCGCCGTAGTCGAAGACCGGGCTCGGTCCGGGGATGAAGCCGAAGTCGATGGTGAAGTTGAAGTTGTTGTCATCTTCAAGGTCATCATCGGCGTCGGGCGTCGGCTCCCCGTTGTTGGAGAGCGTCACCGGCGTGGAGACGACGGAGGTGCCGAGGGGGCTGCCGTTGTCGTCGCTGTCGACATCGTCATTGGCGTTGGCCGCGCTGAACGTCGCCGAGATGAAGCCCTGGAGGGCTCCGCCGGCGCCGAAGTTGGCCGGGTCGACTTCGACGATGAAGTCGCCCGCCGGCAGGTTCAAGAAGCGGTAGCGGCCGTCTTGTCCGGCGAGGGTTTGGGTCGCCGTGGTGGCCACGAACTCGTCCACCTGCGGGACGTTATCGCCGTTGATATCGAGGTAGAGGTTGACGCGGACGCCGTTGACGCCCGGTTCGGGCACCAGCGGATCGTACAGACCGTCGTCGTCGCCGGCGGCGTCGATGACGCCGTTGCCGTCCTCATCGATCCACACCACGTTGCCGATCGCCAGGGTGCCGACGTTCAGGGTGATGCCGGCGTCGATCGTCGGATCGTGCTCCGCCGGGGCGAGGGTGACGACCTGGGTCGTGCCGTCGCCGGTGTCGGCGTCGGAATCGACGGTGTCGTCGCCGCCCGCATTGCGGGTGGTGAAGCCGGTCGCCGGTGACGGCTCGAGGAATTGCACGAAATAAGGCACGCCCGGAATCAGCTCTTCGAAGATATAGAAGCCGGGGTTGCCGAATTCGTCGTCGGCAGTGACGGTGACCTGGATCGGCGTGCCGTCGTCGCCACCGGGCTCCGGCGTGCCGTCACCGTCGTCGACGAAGAGGCGGACGGTGGTGCCGTTCAAGCCGCGCTCGAGCGCTTCGTTCTGGACGCCGTCGCCGTTGACGTCGAACCAGACATAGTCGCCGAGGGATGCCGTTGTCCGCGGCACCAGGCCCATATCGACGTCCGGGTCGCTCATCGGCGGACCGAGCGGCACGATATCGGTGCAGGCGCTGGTCGGGTCGACGTCGGAGTCGACCGTGCCGTCGCCGCCCTGGTTCTGCGGCGAGACGTCGAATCCGAGGGGCGGGTAGAAGAGCACGTAGTACGGGCCCGACGGGAGGACGTTGAATTTGTACCAGCCGGCGTTGCCGAGGTCGTCGTCGGCGGTGATGGTGGCGAGCAGGAGCACATCGTCGCCGGTGCGGGCGACGCCGTCGGGGCCGGGCTCATAGAGCTCGACGCGGACGTCGTTGATGCCGAGCTCGCCCGGGTCCTGGATGCCGTCGCCGTCGCCGTCGAGCCAGACGAAGTTGCCGAGCATATTGTCGTCGGGGGCCACCGGCGTGCAGGTGGCGTCGATGCCGACCTTATTGGGCTCGGCGCCGAGGAAACCGCCGTCGTCCTGGCGGCGGGAGCCGAAGGCGAAAGAGTTGAAGGCCTCGCTGCCGTCGATCGGCGCGTCCGCCGGCAGAACCATCGACCACCCGAACTCGAGGGTGTCGAGCGGATTGACCACGCGGTCGCCGAATTCGATCTTGATCGACTGGACGTCGGTGATCGGGTTGGGCGGTATCGGCGTCCAGTTCGGGACGTCGCAGCCGGTCGTCGGGCCGCCGACTTCGGGTCGGCACGGGTTGCCCGAGAGGCTGTAGAAGACCGCGCCGCCCGGCGGCGGGCTGATCGGCTGGACGAGCAGCGGGCGGAAGAGGGAGTCCCTCGGCGTCAGATCTCGCACACCCGTATCGCCGACGAACGGCAGGATGTCGACGATCACGAAGTTTTCCATCGGCACGGTCTGCACGTTCTGGACGCGAACGCGCCAGTCCACGGCGCCGCCCGGAACGGTGGTGCCGGTGCCGAGGCCGGGAATAAAGCCTGGGTCGCACTGCCCCTGGACGAATTTGACCGAGGACAGCTGGGCGACCGCGGCGATAGTCACGTCCTCAGGGTCAATGCACAGCCGGTCCGTGTTGTCGCCGTCGCCGTCGAGGTCGGCGACGTCGACGATCGAGCTGCTGTTGCAGACCTGCTGGGTCGGACCGTCGGGGAAGGTCAGGCCCATCTCGTTGCGGATCGTGCCGAAGATCACGCCGGTCTCAACCCGAGCGTCGAAGGTGATGTCGACGGTTTCCCCCGGATCGAGGTCGCCGGTCAGGTTCCAGCGCAGCAGCGTGCGGCCGGTGCCGTTGTAATTCGGGATGACCTCGAAGTCGCTCGGCGCCGCGAGCACGACGCCGGTGCCGTTGTCGGCGTAGGTCTCGCTCGCCGGCACATAGGTCAAGAAGTTCGGGAGTAGGTCGACGACCACCGGGTCAGGGGCGGCGTCATTGGCCAGGCTCCGATTGATGATCTCGAAGCTGAAGGTGATGACGTCATTCGGGAAGTAGGGGCCGCTGGTGTCTTCGTTCTTGCGCGGCCGCAGGTAGGTGTAGGGGTCATTGACTTCAAAGTCGAAGTCGTCCGTATCCCCGCCCGTCGCCGTTCCCGGCGTATCGCCGCAGGTGCCGACGATGGTGGCGGTCCAATCGGCCGTCATGTGGTTGTCGACCAGCGTGCCGGTGGTGAAGCCGGCGTTGACCGTGGCAGTGACCTCCGCGAAGGTGCCGGGGGACATGCCCACCGGGATCGGACCGGCGAAGCTCCAGCTGATGGACGTCACCCGCTCACCGGCGCCGAGGGCCGGGATCGGGAAGTTGACGTTCGTATTGCCGGGCGAGGATCCGAGGACCGTGGGGCCGGCGAGATTGGTCGAATAGGAAATCGTGACCAGGCCGGTGTAGCCCGAGTTGTAGGAGCCCGTGGACACGGCGTCGATGGTGAGGGCCGGGTCGATATCGCCGCCGAGGCCGTCGCCGTCGTCCACCACGACGAGGCTATCGAGCGGGATATTGCCCGTGTTGCGCACGTCCATGCGGTAGGTGAATTGCTGACCTTCCGCCGGCGCCAGGGAGCTGGGGCGGCCGTCCGAGAAGCGCTTCGTGACGCTCGCGTCGGGCGATTCGGTGAACTGCCGGAGCGTGTCGTTGAAGGGCAGCGGGCCGACGATCGTGCCCGGGGGCTCGCCCAGCGCGTTGACGGTCGCTTCGGCGAAGGACGTCACGGTCTGGCCGTCGGTGAACGGCGGTCCGGGGAAGCTCAGGTCGACGGTGACCGTGATCGAGTTCGGGACCTGGACGGCGCCGAGGTTAGTCCACGTCACCGTATTCGCGCCGACGTCGAAGACGCCGCCGTCATTGGGGCTGACGCCGGTGACGCCGGTCGGTAGCGTCAGGACGAGCTCTGAAATTTCAATGAAATCGAGGCTGCCGGAATTCGTGCTCGGCCCGATGGTGACCCGGTAAACGTTGGGGTCGGGGCAGTCGTTGACCCAAGCGCCTTGGAGGTCCACGTCGATATCGACCTGGGGATTCGCCGTCGCCGTTACCGGGGGCAAGTCCTCCATCTGGGTCACGAGCCCGGTGCCGGTGGACGTGACGGCGTCCGTGAGGCCCGTCGTGGTCGTGCCGTCGGGCGTCGAGCCGTTGGGGAACCGGACGGTGATGTCCAGGTCGCCCGTATTGCCGGCCGGTACCGACGGCTGGAAGGTGAAGGTCACCGTGCCGCCGGTCGGGGAGCCGTCGTGGTTGGCCGAGGCCACGTCAAGCGGCGGGAAGAAGGCGCCGCGGAACTCGACCTCGGGCGGCAGGTCGACGGTGACCGTCGCACCGTTGCACGACGGGATCGACACGAGATCGCACGAATAGCTCACGCGGTAGCGGAAGTCGACTCCGCTCGGCACGGTCCCACCCGGCGCGTCGAGCACCGATGTCGAAACGCTGAGTCGGTTTTGTGCCGCGGCCGGATTGGCCCACGCGACAAGTGAAAGGAAGGCTAAGCACAGCGCAGCTGTGCGCACGACAACAAAGGAAATGCGACGAGACAGCATAAAAGCTCCTCAGGCCCGGGCGGACATACCTCAGGCGTCAAAACGACAAAGAGATCGCTAGGCTAAAAACGCATCCGGCGAGCGGGGGGCACTGCGCTAAGTGGACTTGCCGTTAGGCTATCAGAATGCGGGGCGGGGGGCGGTAGTACAAAAGTCCTAGGGCCGCGTAGGAAGAATCCTACGCCTAGGGAGTTCAAGGGAATCCATGGGGGGAGGGAATTTGAATGAGGATTAAGGGTCTGGTTCGAATTCGTCGCCTCTAGGGTCGATCCCAGAAGGGTGAGCGCCTCGGCGCTTCACCGATCCGAGCGCTAGGCGCTCTAAAGACCCGAGCGCTTTGACGCGCTCAAAGGAGAAGAAAATGCGATCCCGTTCCTTGCCGTTGGTTATTTTTACCGCTGTGCTCGCGCTCGTCCTCTTCACGTCGCCGGCCTTCGGCCTTTCAAACGGCGGCGCATGTGTCGCCGAATGCACCCATCCCTATGAAACGATGCTTTATTTAACCTCGGTCGTGACCCCGATGACGGCGTTGGAAGCGGTGGAGGTCTGCCGCGCTCAGTACGACGCCCTCGGCTCTTGGTGGGATGCCCGCGGCTTCACGATCCGCTGGGTCAATCAAACGGCGCCGGCTCCGGACGAGACCGGGCGGTTCACCTGCTTCGCCTGCATCAATGCGGTCTTCCCAATAACCTACGGCAACGAGGTTCTGACCGATCGCGACAGCATTCGCCTGGAAACGGCGGTAGCGATCACCGCGGGGACCGTGGGTGGACAAGTCGTGGGTGCGGACCGGCTGCTGAAGGTGGATCCGGAGATGGGGCTCTACGCCACGAGCTTCCAGCTCAAGGTCGAAGACTCCGAAGAGCTCGGCGGCGCCGGCATGGTCGGCGTGGACCCGTTCGACGGACAAGTCACGGCGTGGCACCCCGTCCGCTGCGAGGAGCGGTAACCGAAATGGGGCGTCTGTTGCGACCAGCATCGACCGCCCTGGGGACCCCTGCGCGCCGCGCGCGTGCGGGTCTCGTCTGCGTCTTGGGCGTCGCCTTCGTGGCGTTGTGGCCAAACGCAGCGGCAGCCGACTTTTCGCCAGCTCTGAAGATCTTCAACGAGACCGGTCCGGCTGAAGTGATCGAGATCGGACGGACGCTACAGGTCGCTGGGAACGGGCTTCCAGGCTCTGAAGAGGTCCGCGTCGTGCTCGCGGACGACATGGGCACCGTGGTCGCCTGGGATGGGGTGCGGACTCGCGCCGACGGGTCCTTCAACGCGACCACCCTATGGCCCTCGACGGGGATCGCCGGCTGCGAGTGCCAGGAGACGGGCAACGGCTACCTCTTCAATACCTTCGACCAAGCGCTGCAGAACCTGGACGGCAAGACACTGGTTCTTTCGGCGCAGCTGCATGGCGAAATCCTCGTCGAGCGACGTCTTCGCCTGACGCCGCCGAGCGGTTTGCTCACTTTTGTCACCGATGCGGAGCGATGTCCGCTCCTCGCCTACCGTGGGGGGCAGGACCTGTACGTGGAGGCGATCGGAGTCGCGCCCGGCGACATCCTTGACATCGTCTTCTTTCGACCCGGGGCGCCGCTCGTCGAGATCAGGCCGAAGCAGCCGGAGGGAGACGTCGTCAAGGTGTCGGAGGATGAATTTTGGGTGCAGGTGTGGCGAAGCGCGGACGGAGGGCTGGGCGACTTCGTGATCGGCACTCTGGAGTCCAAAAACCCCGGATTCATTTCGATATCGCCCGTCGACCCGATCAACTCGGGCGCTATCGACCATACGACCGTCATTTGTTCGGTGTCGGAGCCGCCACCCTGAGCGCTACTCGCTGCGCTCCGGAGGTGGCTGGAGCGCAGCGAGTAGCGCCGCCGCCTCCACAGAGAATGGATGCCCGGCACTGAGCCTGTCCGCGGCGATCGCCTCGGCGCGCATGAGCC
>JBCDKB010000348.1:0-9617 GCA_038747035.1 Acidobacteriota bacterium
CAGGAAGCCACCGCTTCCGACGATATCGAGACGGAGGAGCCCGTGCAGGAAGAGACTGAAGAGAAGAAGCCGCCGTCGCTGCTGGGCGAAGTGACCCGCAGCCAGATCGAATCGGCGGAGCCGGGCTGGGTGGCGGCCCAGGTCGAGGCCGAGGTCGACGCCGGGGCCGCCCTGGAGCTCAGCGCCGTCGAAGGCGGCGACGTCTCCGTCACGGTTTATCTCGGCACCTGGTGCGACGATTCGAGGGATGAGCTTGCGCGCTTTTGGCGGGCCTTGGACGACGCCGGCTACTTCGACGTTGACGTCAAATACCTCGCCGTTGACCGCAGCGACAAGCGTCCCCCCGAGCTCGCCGACGACCTGCAGATCTTCTGGGTGCCGACCTTCATCGTCGAGCGCGGCGGCGAGGAAGTCGGCCGGGTGGTCGAATCGTCCCGCGGCGCCATCGAGCGGGACCTGCTCGACTTGCTGCGCGGCGACGCATCAGGCGTGCTCACCGGCCGCGAAGACGGCGCCGTGCCGCCCGCGGACGATGACGAAGCCGGCGGATAGGCCGGATCGGAACGCGGAGCCGTTCTGGCGACGCAAAGCGCTTCAGGATCTGACCGCCGCGGAGTGGGAATCCCTTTGTGACGGCTGCGGCCAGTGCTGCCGGATGAAGCTCGAAGACGGCGACACCGGCGACGTGCTGATCACCGATATCGCTTGCGCGCTGCTCGACCTCGAGAGCTGCCGGTGCGTCGATTATCCGAATCGGCGGGCCCGCGTGCCGGCGTGCATGCAGCTGAGTCCGGAGAAGGTCGCGGCGGTGCACTGGCTGCCGCCGACCTGCGGCTACCGTCTGGTGGCGGCGGGAAAGGACCTCGAAGCGTGGCACCCCCTGGTTTCGGGGGACCCGGACAGCGTGCACCGCGCCGGCGTGTCGGTGCGCGGCGAAGTGATTTCCGAAGCCGATATCGACGATATGCCCGAGTTCTTAGCGCGCTGGTACGGCGTCGAGCTCGAAGATGACGGCGCCGATCAGACGGCCGGGGATGAGTGACCCCGGGGCCGGCCCCGGATGGACTCAAGCCGCCCAGTCGCGGATTTTGGGTTCGATCTCGTCGCGGATGCGACGGAAGCCGGTGAGTTTTTCCTCGGTCGAGCCTTCGAGCGCCGCCGGATCGTCGAAAGGCCAGAGCAGACGCTCGGTGTCGTCGCCCAGGAAGGCCGCCGGGCAGCTCTTGGAGGCGCCGTCGCAGACGATCACCAGGATCTGCACCGCGCCGTCCTCGATATCTCGGTAGTCCACGGGCTCGGTGGTGGACAGGTCGACGCCTTTTTCCCGCATGACCTCCACCGTCAGGGGGTGGACGCGCTCCGCCGGCTCAGTGTCGGCGCTCAGGACGTGGAAGCGGTCGCCGGCGTAGTGCCGGAAGAACGAAGCGGCCATTTGGGAACGGGCGGAGTTGCCTGTGCACAAGACGAGGAGTCCAGGCTTATCGTTCATGGTGTGGAATTCCTTGGCGGTCGAGGGTGGTGAGTGAGGGGGGTAGAAAGGAGCCGGGGGGCGGACGGGGACTAGATCCGGTCCGCCGTTGGGATGGACGTCACCAGTCCATCGACGAGCTGGCCGAGGTGGTGAAGCGCCGCGGGTTCGAGGCAATAACAGGTGCGCGGCCCTTGGATCTCGCCGCGCACCAAACCGGCTTCTTTGAGGATTTTTAGGTGCTGGGACACGGTCGACTGCGCCAGGTCGAGCACTTCGACGACCTCGCCGCATAGGCAGGCCGAGCGCGCGGCGAGCAGGCGCAGAATCTGGACCCGCGCGGGGTGCGCCAGGGCCTTACACAGCCGGGATAGGGCGGCGTCCGCCTCGGGGCCTGTCGCGGGGGCCTCGATCACCGCCGGCGGCGGACAGGCGCAGGAGCTGGCGTCGTCGGTCTTCATCGTTGAAAAACGATAGAAGAACGGCCCCCACGATTTCAATAAGCGTCAGGGGGCACTATTCAGTCACGCAGCGCAGGCTCGATCGAGCCACGCGGCGACGGGGTCGTCAAAGGCGCCGTCGGCGATCAGCGCTTCGACGGCGGCGATATCGGGGGCGAAGACCCGGTCTTCGACCCACTTGTCAACCCGGGTGCGGACGGTCGCATGGGCTGACTCGAGGGGAGCGCTTGAGCGCAGCGGACGGCGGAGGTCGAGTCCCTGGGCCGCCGCCAGCAGCTCGATGGCGACGATATGCCGCGAATTGGCGGCCATCGCGTGCAGTCGCCGGGCGCCGTGGGTCGCCATGCTCACGTGGTCTTCCTGATTCGCGGACGTGGGAATGCTGTCGACCGAGGCCGGGTGGGCGAGGCCTTTATTCTCGCTGGCTAGGGCCGCGGCGGTGACGTGGGCGATCATGAAACCCGAGTTGACGCCGGCGTCTTCCACCAGGAAAGGCGGCAGCTGACTCATGGCGCTATCGACCAGCAGCGCCACGCGACGTTCTGAGATCGCCCCGACTTCGGCGATCGCCAGGGCCAGGTTGTCCGCCGCCATCGCCACCGGTTCGGCGTGGAAGTTGCCGCCGGAAAGGATGTCGCCGCCGTCGGCGAAGATCAGCGGGTTATCCGACGCCGCGTTGGCTTCGATGACCAGGCGACGGGCGACGTCGTGCATCTGGTCGAGGCACGCGCCCATGACCTGGGGCTGGCAGCGTAGGCAGTAGGGATCCTGGACGCGGGAGCAGTGGCGGTGGGAGCGGCCGAGCTCGCTCTCCTGCAGCAGGTCGCGCAGCATGGACGCCGCCTGGATCTGGCCGCGCTGTCCGCGGGCGTCGTGGATGCGCGCGTCGAAGGGCGTGCGGCTGGCCAGCGCCGCGTCCACCGTCATGGCGCCGGCGTGGAGCGCCGCCGACGTCAACCGCTCGGCTTGAAAGAGCCCGCCGAGGGCGAGCGCGGTGGAGACCTGGGTACCGTTGAGCAGCGCCAGGCCTTCCTTGGCCCGCAGTTGGAGCGGCTCGAGGCCGAGGCGGTCGAGGGCCTCGGCGCCGGTCACGCGCTCGCCGCCGACCGTGGCGTGGCCGAGCCCCAGGGCGACCAGGCTCAGGTGGGCGAGGGGAGCCAGGTCCCCGGACGCGCCCACCGAGCCCTGGGCCGGGATGGCGGGGGTGATGTCGTGCTCGAGGAAGGCGAGCAGGGTCTCGACCAGGCGCCGGCGAACGCCTGAAAAACCGCGGGCGAGGCTGTTGACCTTGAGCGCCAAGATCAGCCGTACGGTGCTCGGGTCAAGGTCTGGGCCGACGCCGGTGGCGTGGGACTGCACGAGGCGACTTTGCAGCTCCTCGAGTCGATCCTCGGCGATCTGGGTCTGGGCGAGTCGGCCGAAGCCCGTATTCACGCCGTAGGTCACGTGGCCCGCCTCGAGCGTGGCTTCGACCGCCGCCCGCGACCGATCGATCGCTTCCCACGACGCGTCCGTCAAGCGCAGGCGGACCGGGCCCCGATAGAGGCGTCGTAGATCGGCGAGCGTCAAGCCGCCCGCTTCCAGGTGGAGATCGAAACCGCTCATGCCTTCGTCCTCAGTCTTTCCAGGGTGGTGCGAAAGCGCTCGGCGATGGCCTCGCGCTCGGGGTGGCGGCCGCCTTCGACGATGCGGCGTCCGCCGACGTAGACCTCCCGGATCACTGACGGGTGACCGGAGAAGATCCAGCTATCGAGCGGCTCGTCGCCGCGTCGGGCGACCAGCAGCGGATGGTCGCGGTCGAGCACCAGCCAGTCGCCGCGCCGGCCCGGGGCGAGCTCACCCGCGGGCTGGCCGAGGGCGTCCGCGCCGGCCTCGAGGCAGTGCTCAAGCAGGTTGCGCGCCGTCGACGCGTCGGGGCCGGCGGCGAGGCGGTTGCGACCGTGGTCGCTGAGGCGCTGGCCGTATTCGAGCCAGCGCAGCTCCTCGACCGGATTGATCGAGATGTGGCTGTCGGAGCCGATGCCGAAGCGCCCGCCGGCGTCGAGGAAGTCGCGGGCGCGAAAAAGACCGTCGCCGAGGTTGGCTTCGGTCACCGGACACAGGCCGACGACGGCGCCCGACTCGGCAATCGACGCCACTTCGCCGTCGTCGAGGTGGGTCGCGTGGATGAGGCACCAGCGGCGGTCGACGTTGAAGTGTTCGTAGAGCCACGCCACCGGCCGTTGACCGCACCAGTCGACGCAGTCGTCGACTTCCTTCTCCTGCTCGGCGATGTGCAGGTGCAGGGGTAAGTCGGGCTCGAGGGCCTCCAGAAAAGCGAGGTCCTCGGCGGTCGCGGCGCGCAGGGAATGGGGGGCGAGGCCCAGGGTCTCAAGGCCCGCCGGGTCGGTGCTGAGCTGCGTCTTGAGGGAGTCGAGGATGGCGTGGAATCCGTCGCGGTCCGAGAGGAATCGCCGCTGGCCGTCACCGGGGGCCGCCCCGCCGAAACCGCCCTGGGCGTAGTAGACGGGCAGCGCCGCGAAGCCAATGCCCACCTCGCGGGCGGCGTTGCGGCAGCGCAGGGTCATCTCGGCGACGTCGTCGTAGGGCGTGCCGTCGCTGTGGTGGTGGAGGTATTGGAACTCACCGACCGCGGTGAAACCGGCCTCCGCCATCTCCAGATAAAGCTGGGCGGCGATCGCCTCCAGGTCGTCCGGGGTCATGGCCTGGAGATGTCGATACATCAGCGAGCGCCAGGTCCAGAAGGAGTCGAGTCCTCGGCCCGATCTTTCGGCCAAGCCGGCCATCGCCCGCTGGTGGGCGTGGGAATGGAGATTCGGGATGCCTGGCACCACGACGCCGAGTCGGACATCCTCTGACCCGGGGGTGACGTCGGCTTCGACGGCGTGGATCAGCCCGTCGGCGTCAAGCGCGAACCGGGCGGAGTGCAGCCAGGCGCGGCCGGTGAAGAGTTCTTCGCAGTAATAAGAGTTGGACAACTTGCGCGTTCCAGGGGTTTGTCTTATCTTGTATAGACAAGTCTAGGCGGGGCGGCGTGAAGACGCAACCCGCCGTTTCGACGCGGCCTGCGACTCGACCCGATCCGCGAACCGTTCCGAGCTGCCCGACACCCAGGATGACGACAATGCCCCGCTGCGACCTGCTTCTAACCGGCGCCCACCTCGCCACCATGGCCGGCTCCGAGCCCTACGGCCTGATCGACGACGGCGCCGTCGCCATCGACGGTGGTCGCTTGCTGTGGGTCGGCGCGGCGGCCGACCTTCCCGCGGACCTCGAGCCGCGGCGGACGGTCGAATGCGGCGGCCGGCTCCTGACCCCGGGCCTCGTCGACTGCCATACCCACCTGGTGTGGGGCGGCGACCGCCTCGACGAGTTTGAGCTGCGGCTGACCGGCGTGCCCTACGAAGAGATCGCCCGCCGCGGCGGCGGCATCGTGTCGTCGGTGAAGGCGACCCGAGCCGCCGATGAGGAGGAGCTGCTGCGCACCGCCGGCCGCCGGCTCCGGGCCCTGGCGGCGGACGGTGTCACGACGGTTGAAGTGAAGTCGGGCTATGGCCTCGAACTCGAGACCGAGCGGCGCTGCCTGCGGGCCGCGCGGCGGCTCGCCGAACGTTCGCCCGGTGTCCGCGTCCGCACGACCTTCCTCGGCGCCCACGCCGTGCCGCCGGAATTCAAGGGTCGGTCCGACGACTACCTGGCGACGGTCATCGACGAGATGCTGCCGGCCGTGGCGTCGGAGGGCCTCGCCGATGCGGTGGATGCGTTCTGCGAAGGCATCGCCTTTTCCGTCGAGCAGGTGGATCGGCTCTTTACCGCCGCCCGCGACCTGGGGCTGTCGGTGAAGCTCCATGCCGAGCAGCTGAGTCTCTTGGGCGGCGCCGAGCTGGCGGCGCGCCACGGAGCGCTCTCCGCCGACCACCTCGAATATCTCGACGAAGCGGGTGTGCGGGCGATGGCCGAGGCCGGCACGGTAGCGGTGCTGCTGCCGGGCGCTTTCTACATGCTTCGCGAAGAGCAGGCGCCGCCGGTGGCGCTGCTGCGTCAGCACGGCGTGCCGATGGCGGTGGCCACGGATCTCAACCCCGGAAGCTCGCCGGTCCACTCCCTGCTGGTGACGCTCAACCTCGCCTGTCTGCTCTTTGGGCTGACGCCGGACGAGGCGCTGCGCGGCGCCACCTGCCACGCCGCCCGCGCCCTCGGCCTGGGCGATGAGATCGGCACCCTCGAGGCGGGCAAGGCCGCGGACCTGGCGCTTTGGGACGTGCGCACGCCGGCGGCGCTGGTGGCGAACCTCGGCGACCGGCCGCTCGCCACCCGCTTCGTCGCCGGCCGCGCCGACGACTCCGCCTTTGACGGGCGGCTTGACGGAGCCCGGCCGTGACCGGTCGGGCCCACGCCGCGGCGCGGCCGCTCTACCAGCAGATCAAGGATCGAATCGCCGAACGGATCGCCCGGCGCGAGTGGACGCCCGGCCAGAAGATCCCATCGGAAAACGAGATCGTCCGCGAGCTCGGCGTCAGCCGCATGACGGTGAATCGGGCGCTGCGCGAAATGGCGCAGGAAGGTCACCTGCTGCGGGTCGCCGGCGTCGGGACGTTCGTCGCCGAACCGCCGCGCCGCGCCAGCCTGGTGGAGATCCGCGATATCGCCGAGGAGGTGCGCGCCTCGGGGTCGAAGCACCGCGCGGAGGTGTTGCGACGCCGGGAGGTCACCCTCGACGCCGCCGCCGCCGAGCGCATGGAGGACCAGGTCGGGGCCCCGGCGTATCGGGTGACCTTGATCCACCGCCGGGACGAGCTGCCGATTCAGCACGAGGACCGCTACATCGCGCCCGCTTTTTTGCCCGACTTCCTCGATCTCGACTTCACCCGCGCGACGCCGTCGGAGGTGCTGCTCGGACGGATCGCCCCCGAAGAAGTCGAGCACACGGTGCAGGCCGTCGCCGTCGACGGGGAGCTCCGTCGACAGCTCGCCATGCCGCCGGACGAGCCGGCGCTCCAGCTCGTCCGGCGGACCTGGAGCCGGGGTCGCGTCGTCACCTCGGCGGTGCTCACCTACCCGAGCTCCCGATATGCCCTGTCGGCTCGCTACGCCGTCAACCGGCCCGGCCGCTAGCCAAATTTCAGACTTCAACCGTCCCGTCCCTCCCCTCAAAAGGATTCCGCCATGACCGCCAAGAGCCCTGCGAATCGCCCGTCCCGAAACGACCCGTCCCGCCGGCTGAGCGCCCCCCGCGGCACCGAGATCACCTGCAAGAGCTGGCTCACCGAAGCCGCCCTGCGCATGCTGCACAATAACCTCGATCCGGAAGTCGCCGAGAGTCCCCACGAGCTGGTGGTCTACGGCGGTATCGGTCGCGCGGCGCGGGACTGGCCGAGCTTCGACGCCCTCGTCGACGCCCTGCGTCGGCTGGAGGACCACCAGACGCTGCTGGTCCAGTCCGGCAAGCCCGTGGGTATCTTCAATACCCACCCCGACGCGCCGCGGGTGCTCATCGCCAACTCCAACCTGGTGCCGGCGTGGGCTAATTGGGAGCACTTCCACGAGCTCGACCGCAAGGGCTTGATGATGTACGGCCAGATGACCGCCGGATCGTGGATCTACATCGGCACCCAAGGCATCGTCCAGGGTACTTACGAAACCTTCGTCGAGATGGGGCGCCAATACTTCGACGGCGACCTGTCGGGCCGCTGGATCTTGACCGCCGGCCTCGGCGGCATGGGCGGCGCCCAGCCCCTGGCGGCGACCATGGCCGGCGCCTCGATGCTGGCGGTCGAGTGCGATGAGACTCGCATCGATTTCCGCCTGCGCACGGGCTACGTCGACCGCAAGACCAAGGACCTCGACGAAGCCCTTGTCTGGATCGACGCGGCGTGCAGGGACAAGGAAGCCGTGTCGGTGGGCCTGCTCGGCAATATGGCCGACGTCTTGCCGGAGATCGTGCGCCGCGGCGTGCGCCCCGACGCGCTCACCGACCAGACCTCCGCCCACGACCCGGTGAACGGCTACCTGCCGAGCGGCTGGACCGTCGAGCAGTGGCAGCGCGCCCGCGAGGAGCGGCCCGAGGAGGTCGATGCGGCGGCGCGAAAATCGATGGCCACGCACGTTGACGCCATGCTCGAGCTGCACCGCCAGGGGGTGCCGACCTTCGACTACGGCAACAATATTCGCCAAGTGGCGCTGGATGAGGGTGTGGAGAAGGCCTTTGATTTCCCGGGATTCGTGCCGGCGTTTATCCGTCCGCTTTTTTGCCGCGGCGTCGGGCCGTTCCGCTGGGCGGCGCTCTCCGGCAACCCGGAGGACATCTACAAGACCGACGCCAAGGTGAAGGAGATGATTCCGGACGATCCGCACCTCCACAACTGGCTCGATATGGCCCGGGAGCGCATCCACTTCCAGGGTCTGCCGTCTCGCATCTGCTGGGTCGGCCTCGGCCAGCGGCACCGCTTGGGCCTAGCTTTCAACGAGATGGTGCGTAACGGCGAGCTCGAGGCGCCGGTGGTCATCGGTCGCGACCACCTCGACTCCGGGTCGGTGGCGAGCCCGAATCGCGAGACGGAAGCCATGCTCGACGGCTCCGACGCCGTCTCCGACTGGCCGCTCTTGAACGCCATGCTCGCCACCTCCGGCGGCGCCACCTGGGTGTCACTGCACCACGGCGGCGGCGTCGGCATGGGCTTCTCCCAGCACTCCGGCATCGTCATCTGCTGCGACGGCAGCGCCGAAGCCGACGCCCGCATCGAGCGCGTGCTGTGGAATGACCCGGCGACCGGCGTCATGCGCCACGCCGACGCCGGCTATCCGGAGGCCAAGGCCTGCGCCGTCGAGCACGGACTCGACCTGCCCGGCATCGACCTGGACTGATCGCCCCCGAGTTCGGAATCAACCGGCGGGGCTCTGCGTCGCGACCAGCGCGTCCCGGCGGCGGGCCGACCTGACGCCGTTCACGCCGCACAGGGGGCCGAGCAGCGCGTAGACCCAGCCGGGGAAGCCGAAGGCCATGCCGACCTGGCCGAGGGTGAGCGCGATCGACAGCACCCCGACGCCGACGTAGATGCCGTAGTGGCGGACCATCGCCCTGGCGTCGAAGAGCTCGAGGTCGCTCAGTTCGAGGGCTTCGCGCTTCTTGACGACACTGAAGTAGAGCATCACGAAGCAGAGGTAAACGGCCACGAAACCGCTGGAATAGAGCAGCAGCAGATCGGACATCTGTTCGCTGGAGCTGAGCATGCCGCGCACGTCCTCGGTGCCGAGGTAGAAGCCGGCGACCACCGAGGTGAGGAACTTCAGCGGATAGACGTAGAAGAGCACCAGGAAGAGCAGCAGCGCGTTCAGGGCCGTGGTGCTGAGGTCTTGGACCGGGAAACGGCGGAAGAAGCCGTGGTGGGCGGCCCAAATCATGATCAGGATCGCGAAGCTGAAGCCGAAGCCGACGAAGCCACCGAGGTTGCCGACCAGCTCGTCGAAGGTCTTGGGCACTTCGAGGGACACCACGAGCAGCGTCGCCGAAAACGCGAAGACCGCGTCGGAGAGCGCCTCGAGGCGTGTGCTCGGACTGGGTCGGCGCCAGTCGGTGGTTGATGGATCGTTCGGATCTTTGGTCATGGGGCAAGGGGATCCTGGTGATTTCTTCTAGGCTATCGCGCGCGTCGGCGAGCACGCCTCCATCCACGACGGACCCGTGCTCG
>JBCDKB010000349.1:0-9570 GCA_038747035.1 Acidobacteriota bacterium
ACAGGGGGCCGAGCAGCGCGTAGACCCAGCCGGGGAAGCCGAAGGCCATGCCGACCTGGCCGAGGGTGAGCGCGATCGACAGCACGCCGACGCCGACGTAGATCCCGTAGTGACGGACCATCGCCGTCGCGTCGAAGAGCTCGAGGTCGCTCAGCTCGAGGACCTCGCGCTTCTTAACGACGCTGAAGTAGAGCATGACAAAGCAGAGGTAGACCGCCACGAAACCGCCCGAATAGAGCAGCAGCAGGTCGGCCATCTGTTGGCCGGAGCTGAGCATGCCGCGCACGTCCTCGGTGCCGAGGTAGAAACCGGCGACCACCGAGGTGAGGAACTTCAGCGGGTAGACGTAGAAGAGCACCAGGAAGAGCAGCAGCGCATTCAGGGCCGTGGTGCCGAGGTCTTGGACCGGGAAACGGCGGAAGAAGCCGTGGTGGGCGGCCCAGATCATGATCAGGATCGCGAAGCTGAAGCCGAAGCCGACGAAGCCGCCGAGGTTGCCGACCAGCTCGTCGAAGGTCTTGGGCACTTCGAGCGACACCACGAGCAGCGTCGCCGAAAACGCGAAGACCGCGTCGGATAGGGCCTCAAGGCGTGTGCTCGGGCTGGGTCGGCGCCAGTCGGTGGTGGACGGATCGTTTGGATCTTTGGTCATGGGGCGAGGGGATCCTGGGATCTTTTCTAGGCTATCGCGCCCGTCGGTGATCACGAGGTCGTCGTGGATGGAGGCGCGGTCCAGCTACCGCCGGGCCCGGTCTTCGCGACCGAGCTCGAGCTCTCTACGCGCGGCCGTCAGCAGGTCTTCGGCGTCGTCGCCGTGATGTGAAGATGCGGCGGAGCGTCGCGTCGAGGGCCCGGCCCTGGCCCTTTTTCGCCGAAGCCTTCTCGTTTTCCAGCACCGGCGAACATTTGTTGTCCAACGGCCGTACCCCCAACTCTTGGAAGCCCAGGGCTGCGCTGGCGAGGGCCACCGCAGCTGGAACCCGTGAGTCCGGTTGGAGCCGTTGGGTCCCGTCGCCTGTCCGTCGCATTTAGGTTACATTTCCGTCCCCGTCGCTAGCAGGGTGCTGTCTACGCGTGCGCCTTCTTGAGGTCTGGCGCGTGCGCCTTCGCTTCTAGAACCGCAGGGACCCTCGACGGGCGGGTTTTGGGAGCGACCGACAGCGACCCTGCGTCACCGGCCGGCCAGAGAAAGGACCCGATTGCCCCCCATGCTGAAACGCCTCCTACTAACCGTCGCCTTCGCCGCCGTGGCCTTCGCCGCGTTCCCAGAGGACTCGAATCGCCTGGTGCCCGCCGGGCCCGAATTTCAAGTCAATACCTACACCTCCGGCTTCGCGCTTCTCCCCAACGTAGAAGCCTTCGATACCGGCTTTGTCGTCTCGTGGCAGGGCACCGGATCCCCTGGGACTGACCCCGATAGCAACGTCCAGGCTCGGCGATTCGCCGCCGACGGTACGCCGATCGGCGATCAGTTCCAAGTCAACACCACGACCACCGGCGGACAAGGCTTCCAGCGCCTGGTCACTTGGCCGGACGGCCGCGCCTTAGTGGTGTGGCGGGACTTTAATCTCGAAGAGCTCCGGGGGCAGTTCTACGCCGCCGACGGCTCGTCCAGCGGTTCGGAATTCCAGCTCAACGATGCGGCGGTGCCGCCGAGCGGTACCCACGACCTGGCGGTGGTTGAGGACGGCACCTTCGTGCTGGTCTGGGATACCGAGGACTCGCCGGGCGATGACCTCGACGCCGCCCTGGTGGGCCGGCGCTTCGATGACCAGGGCGCGGCCATCGGCGGCGAGTTCCAGGTCAACGGCGTGACCTCCGGAGTGCAGCGCACGGCTTCGGTCCGCGCCCGGCCGGATTCGGGCTTCGCCGTGACGTGGGTCAGCGAGTCGTCCGGCGGCGACGCCACTGAGAACAGCGTGCAGTTCAAGCGCTTTGCCTCGGACGGTTCCCCCGTGGGCGCGGACCTCCAGGTCAACAGCTCCACCGGCTCGCCCGCCCAGCGCCCGGTGCTGGCGGTCGCCGCGGACGACTCGTTCCTGGTGACGTGGAATTTTGCCGACCCGATGACCTCCGACCTGACCGCCTTCGCCCGCCGCTTCGACTCCGCCGGCGCCGCGGTCGGCGCCGACTTTCAAGTCAGCCCGGCGGGGCAAACGAATGCCCAGGCCACCGACGCCGCGGCGACGCCGGGCGGCGGCTTTCTCATCGCCTGGTTCTACGACTTCGACGAGGCGTCCGCCGCCCGCTACGCCGCCGACGGCACGCCCATCGGCAGCCCGTTTCCGCTGAACTCGATCACCAGCGGTCCGCAGCAGGTGCCCACCGTCGCCTACGACCGCAGCGGCAACTTCATCGCCGCCTGGTTCTCCGATGAAAACGGCGGCCTGCCCTCCGACAACAAGATCCGCGCGCGACGCTTCCTCGCCGAGGCCGACCTCGGCGTCACGGTGAGCGACGGTGGCGTCGACGAGGCGACTCCGGGGGGCACGATCGGCTACACCGTCGAGGTGAGCAACGCCGGCCCCGACGCGGCCGCCGGCGTGCGCGTCGAGGACGCGGACCTCGCCGACCTCGACTGCACCTGGACCGCGACCCCCGCCGGCGGCGCCAGCGGTCAAACCGCAAACGGCGTCGGCCGCCTGCTCGATACGGACGTGGTTTTGCCCGTCGGCGCAACAGTGACCTACGACGTGGACTGCACCATCGATCCCCTGGCGGAGGGGACCTTGACGCAAACGGTCCAGGTGTCTCGGGAAGGCGTTGACCCCCAGCCCGCGAACGACATGGCGTCCGACGACGCCGCGCTCATGCGGCAGGCCGACGTGGCCCTAGAGTTCAGCGAAGCGAACTACGGCGTGTCCGCCGGCGGCGTGGTCGAGGTCACGATCCGGGTGAGCAACGCCGGTCCGTCGGCGACGGGCGGTGGCCAGGCGGCGATCTTCTTCCCATCCGGGGTGAACTTCGCGGACTCGGAGGATTGTGTCTTACTGCCTCCGGACGATATTCAGCCGGCCCGAATCGGCTGCGACTTCAGCGTCGCCGCGCCCTCGGTCGTGCAGGAATTCAGCTTCCGCCTGGCGGTGGATATCGACGCCGGCTCGCCGCTCTCGTTGACCGGTGTGGCGTCGAGCCTGGAGGAAGACCCCGACTTCGCCAACAACAGCGCCGCGACGGAGATCGTGGTGGAGCCGCCCCTCTTCGCCGACGGCTTCGAGTCCGGCGATACCTCGGCTTGGTCCGCGCAGGTCGGCCCGAGCTAGGGTCTAGCGTGCTTCGACCCTCTCCCTCGGATCGCCGGAAATCGGTTCGGCGGGGCCGAGGGGGAGCGCTCCTCGGGCGGGGGTGGCCCGCGCCGGCGTCGCGGCCTCCCGCCGCGACGCTTCGGCCCTCGCTCCGGGCCAAGCACCGGATGAAAAAGACAGGCGCCCGCTTCGGTGTCAAAATGCGATGCCGGCCGACGCCCTTCCCTTCGATCGTCCGGCGAAACCCAGACCGGCGAGCGATCGAGGCGGATGGTGCTGAGGCGAAGACGAAGTGTAAGCAGAAAGACCGATCGGAGCGCCCCGCTGTGGCTCGTCGGGGCCCTGGCCCTCTTGGCTTTCGGCCTGGCGGGCAGTCCTTCGGCGGCGGACTCCGCCGCCGAGGGTGCCGACGTCACCCCCGCGAATGACGGGGCTGACGCCGCGCCGATTTGGCGACAGCTTCCGGCTTTCGAAGCCGACCCCGATACGCTGCTGGCGGCCACCGACCGCGCCATGGAAAGGCCGATCGCCGCCGACGCCGGTGTCGTCGTGCTCTACCAGGACACGAGCTACCGCTTCGACGAAGCCGGGCGGCTCACCCAGCATCGCCACTGGATCTACCGCATCGTCGCGGCCGAGGCGATACCCGACTGGTCCACCAGCCAGGTGCGGTGGGCGCCGTGGCGGCAGGAGCGTCCGCAGCTGCGGGCGCGGGTGATCACCGCCGACGGCAGCGAGTTCTGGCTCGACCCGGCGTCCGCCCGCGATCGCCAGGCGCCCGAGACCGACGACCGCCGCGCCGGTGAACGGCGTCTCACGGAGGCGCCGCTGCCGGCGGTGAGCGTCGGCGCGGTGGTGGAGGAAGAGATCGTGCTCGTCGACCGTCGGCCACAGTGGAGCGACGGTACGACGATCCGCCACTACACGGCCCTGCTGGCGCCGACCGTCGACGGTCGCCTGACGCTCGAAGCGTCGACCCGACTGGCGCTGCGCTACGGCGCCCGCAAGATGCCGGGTCTCAAGCCGGCCTCGACCGAAGTCAAGGACGGAAAGGTGCGGGTGGTCTTTGATTTCGCGGACCTCCCCGCCGTCGATCCGCCCCAGGACGGTTCGCCGGGTCATCGGCCGCGCTTCCCGCAGATCGCCTTTTCCACCGGCCGCGACTGGGCTCAGGTGGCGATGGCGTTTTCGGAGCGCGTCGACCAGGCGATCCATAGCGCCGGTCTCGAGGCGATCGGCGACGAGCTCCGGGCCGCCTCCGGCCTCGCCGCCGCGCCGCGCATCGCCGCGATTCTCGAGGCGGTTCGGCAGCGGGTGAGCTTTAACAATTTCGAGATCGGCGCCCGCGCCCTCGACTTCGACGTCGACCGCACCCTCGAACGCGCCGAAGGCGATAGTTTGACCTTGGCCATCGCGGCGGTGGCGGCGCTGCGTCGGGCGGGCCTCCAGGCCCAGGTGGCTCTGGTGCGCACGGGTTTCGGCGTCGACGTCGAGCCGCGCCTTCCCGGTATCGGACTGTTCAACCACGCCCTGGTCCACCTCGGAGCTCCGGACGCCGAGGGCGTGTGGCTCGAGCCGAGCGCGCGCTATGCCCGCGCCGGCGAGCTCACCCTCGCCATGCAGGGCCGGTTCGCTTTGATCGCGTCGCCGGAGACCGCCGGCCTGGTGCGCACGCCCGCCTCCGAGCCCCAGGACAACCTGGCGGTGGAAGTTCGGGAGATTTTTTTCGCCGACTTCGGCCCGGGCCGCCTGGTCGAACGCTGCAAGTATTTCGGTTCCGCCGAACGCACCCAGCGGCGCATCACCGGCAGCCTCGACGACCTGTCGCGGCGGCGCGGCTATGAGGCCTACGTCAACGCCTTCCACATGGCGTCGCGCCTCGGCGAGCTCGGCGAGACCGACCCCACCGACCTGCGTGGTCCGTTCGAGCTGCGCCTCGAGGCGATCGACTCGAGCCGGGTGCGGACCGAGGTCGAGTCAGCGGTGCTCGAAGTGCCGGTCCGCGAGCTCGCGCGGCGTCTGCCGCCGGTGCTTTTGGAGGATCCCCGACCGCGCACCGAAGAATTCGTGTTCCCCGAACCCTTCGCCAGCCGGTGGCGCTACGAGGTCCATCCCCCCATCGGCTTCCGCCTCACCGAGCTGCCGCGGTCGGAAACCGTCGAGCTCGGGCCGGCCCGCTTCCAGCAGTCGTGGCGGGTCGACGGCGAGATGATCGTCGGCGACCTGAGCTTTGACGTCGGCCAGCGGCTCTTGGCGCCGCGCCAGTTCGAAGCCCTGCGCGCGTCCCTCGGGGAATTTCTCGAGCGGCCGCCGAGCGTGCTCCGCTTCGAGCTCAGCCTGGCCCCCGAAGCGTCGCCGGGCCTGCCGCGGGCGGCGTCGTGGAGCGACGCGAGCCTGACGTCGGCGCTGATCCAGCTGCGGCGGGCCAGCGACGAAGAGCCGAGCCGCGCCAGCCACCGCATCCGCTGGGCCCTGGGCCTTGTGCAGGCGGGCCTCGGCGTCGAGGCGAGGCTCCAGGCGAAGGAGGCGGTGACCCTGGAGCCGGAGTGGGGTCTTTCCCACTGGGCCTTCGGCTGGACGCTGCTCCACGACGAAGCCGGGACCCCCTTCGGCGCCGGCGCCCAGCTCGAGGCGGCGCGCCGGGCCTTCCGCGAGGCCGGGCGCCTGATGCCGGAGGAGGGCCGGGTGCTCGCCGGCCTGGCGCGTCTCGAAGAGCGGGGCACCGCCGGCGACCGGTTCGGCGACGGCGCCGACCTGGATCGCGCCGCCGAGCTTTACGCCAAGGCCGCCCAGGAGCTCGACGACCCCTTCCTGCACCGCGACCGTCTGCGATTCCTGCTCGCCACGGGCCGCTTCGATGACGTTGAAGCCGCCGGCAAGACCGCCCGGCGCAAGCTCGCCGCCGACGTCGACAGCGGCTTGGTCGGCGATCTGCTGGGCGAGCGCGGTGACGTGCTGAAGCGCGGCGACCTCCGCGCCTTCGAGCTCGCCGCCGCCGCCGCCCGCGGGCGAAACGTCACCAACGCCCCGGCGGCGGTCCGTCGCCGGGCGGCGCTCGAGCTCGCCGCCGCCCGTCACTATGACTTGGCGGCCGCGGTCGCCGCAGGCGTCGACGAGGCGCTCGCGGCTCGCCTCACCCGGGCCAAACGATTCGAGGAGCTGGAGCTCCACCCCGACGATCCGACGACGCCGCTCCGCGCGCTCCTTCAGGTCCTGCGATTCGACCGTCCGTCGCCGGAGAAAATCGCGGAATGGCTGCGTCAAGGTTTCGGCCCGTTCGAGGTTGAATCGCTCTTCCGGGCCCTGCGCGCGCGGATTCCGACGGAGCTCGACGGCGTGCCGCTGGCGCCGGCCGCGCGGGCGGACTTGGCCCTGGCGGATTTGGCGGTCACGGTCAACGGGGCGCCGCACCTCGGCTATCGCCTGACGGTCGGCGCCGGAGGGGACGGGGACGCGGCGCCGGCGAGGTTCTACGTCACCCTACGCGGCGAGGACCTGCGGGTCGCGGGCCTCGGGTCTCGCCGCTCCACCCTCGGCACCGAAGCGCTCAAGCGGCTCGGTGACGGCGACCTGCCCGGGGCCCGGCGCTGGCTGGACTGGGCACGGGCCGAGCCGGCGGAAGTCGAAGTGACGGCGGGCGACGTCTACGGCTTCGACCCCTTCGATCGGCTGTGGTCCGCCGAACCTTCGGACGATGTGGTCGCCGTCGACGCGGCGCGCCGGGCGGCGGCGGCGCTGGCGGCGCCGGTCTCAGACGGCTCGCTGGCGATCCTGCAGCAGATTGAAAACGCGACCCGAACCGCGCCGGAGGTGACGGCGGCCGTCGAGGTGGCCCTGCTGGACGCCTACGCGTCGGCGGGGGACTTCCTCGGTCTCGAGTCCCACGCCGGGCTGCTCCTGGAGCGTCAGCCGACGTCCAGCCGCGCCTTCGCCAAGCGACTCGAAGCGCTCGCGGCGCTGGAGCAATGGGGGGCGCTCGAGGCGGCGGCCCGCAACCGGGTCGAGGAGGGATACGCCGACGCCGACTCGAGGCGGGTGCTGGCGGGCATCGCCGTCGACCGCGGGGAACCGAAGAGCGCCGCCGACCTGCTGCGCCGCGTCGCCGCGGAGACGGAGCTACAGTCGAGCGACGCGGCGAATCTTCTGCTCCTGATGTTGCTCGAAGATCCGCCGCCGCGGACCGAAGCCCAGGCCCTGATGGCGCGGACCCGCGACGCCGGCATGCGCGACGCCCGGTGGTGGCGCGCCGTCGCCGCGTGGCACCTCGAGCGGGGCCGGATCCGCGACGGCCGGGCCGCCCTCGCCGAGGCGGTCGATATCGGCGGCGGCGGCCTCCAGCTGCCGGACGCTTATGTCGTGGGCAGGCTAGCGGAGCTCTGCGGGATGCCGGAAACGGCGTCGGATCTCTACCGCCGCCTCGAGTCTGAAGCCGGGGCCGCGCTCCGCGCGCCGCTCTTCCGGCTCCTGGCCGGAAAGCAACTAAAGCCCTAGCGGGTCCAAGCCCAAGCCAGAGAATAGGCTCTGACGTTCTCCCATGCAGAGTCCGTATTTGGCTAGCGCAGCCCGCTTCACGTCAGAAACCCCTCCCCTCCCGGTTGGGGCGGGGCTTGTCCCCGCCCGCGCCGAAGCGACGGTGTTCAAACCGTCGAGGCCCTTGAAGGACGATCAACCTTCAGACGCTCAGATTCTCAGAAAGAAGCTCGGCTTCGCCTCGCTGGGTTGGGGACAAGATTCGCCGCGGCTCCGGAGTTTGAAACGAGATTCGTCTCGCCGAGGCGGGGACAAGCCCCATAGTCGCTAACTTAAGGGGTTGCCGCATAGATGCTGCTCATGCCAAAATTGGGCGATGAGCGACACGCAGATCTTTGACTACCAGTGGCCATATCTATTGAAAATGCTGCCGAAACATCTAGACTTAGAGGCCTCGGCTAAAGACTTCGGCGCGCTCACGCGGAAGCGAGGCCTCACTTCAGCCGAGGATCTACTTAGGTTAGCTTTGGTCTACGGCTTCTGTGGCTTCTCCCTCCGGCAGACGGCAGCGTGGGCCCAGGCAACTGGAATCGCGAAGCTCTCAGATGTCGCTGTCCTCAAGCGATTGAAGAAGGCCGCGCCCTGGCTTGGCTATCTTCTTGGCTCCGTCTTGGCCCAGAGGGCCGAAACAAAGTTCGGGCAGACGAGTGGCTTGCGCCTAAGACTTGTAGACGCCACCACCGTCTCTAAGCCCGGGAGCAAAGGTGCGGATTGGAGAGTGCATCTCGGATTCGACCTGAACTCCCTGAGTATTGATGAAGTCCAGGTTACCGACTTCCGAGGTGGAGAGACTTTCAAGAGGTTCTCCGTGAAGGCCCAGGAAATCTTGATCGCCGATCGTGGCTATGCCCACCGCCCGGGCATTGTTGCCGTCCAAAAAGCGGGTGGCGGGTTTGTCATCCGATTCTCTTGGAACAACATGCCCCTACTCGATCCGGATGGCCAGGCACTGGATCTCATCGCCCTTCTGCGCGAGATCCCGGATACCGAGATCCTTGATGTACCAGTACTTCTGGCCGCAGACACGAAGAAGTCATTGCCCGAGCAGTCTTTGCGGCTCGTCGCTTTGCGCAAGAGCGAAGCAGCAGCTGAGCAGGAACGTCGGCGAATTCTGAGAGATCGATCGAAGAAGCAGAAGAGGGTCGACCCACAGACCCTGGAAGCCGCTGGCTACACCTTCATCCTGACCTCCGTCGGTCGCGAAATCATGAACGCTCAGCAGATCCTCGAGATCTACAGATTCCGTTGGCAAGTCGAGCTCGCCTTTAAGCGGCTCAAGAGCCTTCTGCAGCTCAACGCCCTGCTGGCCAAAGATCAGGCCCTTGCCCAGACGTTTCTTTACTCCAAGCTGCTCGCCGCCCTACTCCTCGAAGACCTCTTGCAGCGCTTCTTGGATTTTTCCCCCTGGGGGTACCAGCCATGAGCGCGCCCCGAGTCACTGGCGCATCCTCAGAATGCTCAGCGACGCCTTCACGGCAGCCACACTCGGCCCGATGTCCATAGAGATGTGGCTGCATCAGGCGCCGACGCTCGGGCGCCACTTCCTGAACTCGCCCCGGAAACGACTCCAGCAGTCTCACCTGGCAATGCGCCAGAACTTCACCTGGGCCTACCGAGATCATGATTAAGCCCCATAAAAACAGCAACTTAGCGACGCTGGGTCGCTTACGACCCCTTAAGTTAGCGCCAATGGGGCTTGTCCCCGCCATGCGAGGCGAAGCCGAGCCACTCGCAGTCGCCACTCCGTGCGGCGCACGACAATCGACCACTGTCGAGTGACGCAGATGGGCAAGAT
>JBCDKB010000350.1:0-9563 GCA_038747035.1 Acidobacteriota bacterium
CGCCGGGCCGGCGCCGATTCTTCAAGGGCTTCCTTTGTGCCGCCGGGCCCCACGGGCGCGGCGGCTTCGGCGTGTCCGGGGCCGGCGGAGACCGGCGCGCGGCTAGGGAGAAAACCCCAGGTCAATCGCCCAATTCCGCGAGCCGATTCGCCCGTCGGCTGCGCCTGGCATCGAGAAGGCGACCCCGGCCCTCGGTGCGTTTCGCGCGCCGGCGGCACGCCGCCTTCGAATCGTCGCCTCGCCCGCGCGGGGCCTTTGATGACCGGTTGAACTGATTTGGGACAGGATTTATGACTCCCCCCACCACACTCCGTCGCCTCTTCGTCGTCCTCGTTCTGCCGCGTCTGGCCTGCCTCGGCGGGCCCGCGCTCGCCGCGGAAGACGCCATCGGCAACGCCCGTCTGCAGATCTCGGGGACCCGCCTCGTGGTGGGGCCGGTGGACCAGACCGTGCCGTTTGACACCGCCACGGTGGTGACCACCGAGCTCGAAGGCTACGATCCGGCGCTCGGCACCCTACCGCCCGAGATGCGCGTGCTCGGGGACTTCGTGGGACCCGAGATCGGCGGCGTGCTGACGCTCCAGGCGACGCCGGGGGAGCCGTTCCGGATCCCGCGTTTGCGGGTGGAGGGGCATTACCGGCTCGAGAATATTCGCCTGGTCCTCGACGACGAGATCCTGGCCTACGCCGAGCCGCGGGATACGAACATTCTGGTGACGCAGATCCTGCTCACCAGCGTCAGCTCGCGGGCGCTGACGCTGGAGGAGATCCGCGCCTACGGCTTGGTCATCGATGAAAATAATTTCGGCGCGATCAACCTCACCTTCGCCTACGGCGTCGCGGGAAAAACCTTCAATTACAATTTGCCTCTGGTCTACGACCTCTTCGGACCCGACGTCGACCTGCTGCCGAATCCCGACGCTTTTCGCCTCCCCGAGTACGACGCCGGCCACCGCACCGTCAAAGAGCGCTTCAAGGTGCCGCGGGTGGTGCCCTTCAGCGTCGAGCTGCTCAAGCCCGAGCCGCCGGAAATCCCCAGCGGCGGCTGCGATCCGCGCTCGGAATGCCGACCCGAGCTGAGGCTCCAGCGACCGCTGGTGGGCGTGATCCTCTTCCCCACCGAGGTGAGCCTGCTCCACCAGTTCTTCTCGGTGGTGCTGCAGGTGGAAAACGGCGCCCCGGAAGGCGATCCGGCGCAGCTGCGCAATCTCTTCGCCAACGTCGAGCTGCCGCCGGGGCTGCGCATCGGCGAGACCGAGCCGCCCACGATCGTCGGCGATCCGGTGCCGGTGAAGGACCCGGGGCCCGACGGTGAGATGGGCACGGCGGACGACCGCAACTTCATCATCGCCGGCGCGCGGGGTAGCGCCGAGGTGCTGCTTGAAGGCACCAAGCACGGGACCCACATCGTCAACTTCGACATCTCCGGCGTGCTCGACGGTCTGCCCACCGGCCCCCGGGCGGTGACAGGCTCGGCGCAGGGCGCCGTCTCGGTGCGCGACCCGCGGCTGCAGGCGCATATCGCCCACCCGCAGACGGTGCGCGCCAACGTCGACTACTCGGTTTACTTGACCGTCTCCAACGTCGGCAGCGCGCCGGTAAATCTGATCAGCCTGGAACTGCCGCCCCACGCCCTGTCGGGGGTGACGGTGGTCGGGCCCAACCAGCAGTCGATCCCCAAGCTCGATCCGGGGGAGTCGGAGACCGTTGAGTTTCGCGTCGAGTCCTTGCGCACCGGCCGGGTGGTCTCGAGCTCGCTGCGCATGGGCAGCTCGATCGAGCCGTCGTTTGAATGGTCGATCGGCGTCAACGACGACGGCGCCCTCTCCGGCGACTCGCTGCTCTTGCCGAGGCCCGCCGAGGCGCTGCCCAGCGAGCTCAACAAGCAGGCCCTGGCGCTGGTCGGCATCGGTTATTCGCTCGCCCAGGCGCCGCCGTCCTTCAATAGCGGCCTGCCGCGGGTGTCGGAAGAGGCGGTGAATGAGCGGGTCTATCGCCTCGGGCAGGTCGGCCGCCACATCGACTACGGCGAAAGCCTCTTCGACACCATGGCGGTGATGTCGGCGGAGTGGCTCGGCGTCCGCGACGGCGACTGGGAGTGGGACCAGCTGCGGCGCGAGAGCCGCAACGGCGACAAGCTGTCGGCGGAGATCGGAGCGCTGCTCGAGTCCGAGTCCTCCGGCGTGCTCGACGCCTTCGAGCGCTACGCCGCCACCACCCACTTCCTGGGGCTGCAGGCGGCGGCGGTGACCGGGGCGGGCCTCCGGCTCGAGCTCACCAGCCGCACCAGCGGCAAGCGGGTCGCCCGCTCCGCCCTGCATCCGGACCGGCTGCGGGACCTCCCCTTCGCCGGCCTCTACGACTTCGCCGACGGTGACCTCGGCGTTCTGGCCCAGCCCGAGGAGGCGGGCCATACGGCTTTCCTGATGAGCGACGGCGGCGGCACGGGCGGTCTGCACGTCTTGATTCCCGGCGCCTCGGGCGATCTTCGGACGGCGCGATTCCTGAACATCACCCTGGGTGCCGGCGGCGTCGCCCGCGTTGACTTCGCGGCCTCGGACGCGAGCTTCGTGCTCGAGATCGACGCCGACGGCGACGGCGTCTTTGAAAGCAGCCGGCCGGCGGTGATGGACCTCATCCCGAGGCGGCCCTTCGAGGTGATCTCGGCGGTCCAGAACGATCAGATCGACAGCAGCGGCCACGTGGTGGACGTGCTTTTCACCGAAGACGTGTCGCTCGAATACCTGGTGCCCCGTGACCCGGCCCGGTTCGAGCTGCCCGACAACCTCTCGAACGGCGGGCTGGTGCCGACGGAAGAAGACCTGGTGACCAGCCGCCTCACCGGCAGCCAGGTCTTCGACAATCCCTTCGACGGGCTCAACAACCCCCGCGTTGTGAAGGTGATCTTCGAAAATCCGGTGTCACCGCTGCTCGTCAACACGCTTTCGGTGTCCGACCTGTGGAACGTGCGCGACGAAGAGATCTCGCCGCAGAACGTTGAGATCGAGACCCGCACCGAACAGCAGGGGGCGCGCGTTGAAGGCACGGTCTACGGCTCCGACGGCCGGCCGCTGGTCGGCGCGACGGTGGTGCTTTATGAGCACGACCGGTCCGGCTTCGGCAACGACTACGAATGTATCGAGCACGCGACGGCCCAAACCACCACCGACGCCCAGGGGCGCTACCACTTCGACTGGGTGCGTCAAACCGACTGCGGCGACATCTTCCGGGTCTTCGCCCAGGACACGGCGACGGCCGAATTCGGCGACGTGCGCGGTCGAGTGCGCTTGATCGGCCAGACCCAGGAGCTCAACCTGGCGCTGCCGGGCCGCGGCCGGGTGACCGGCCGGGTTACCTACGACGACGGCACCGTCCCGGAGGCGCTCCACGTGGTGGTCCACAACCCGGAGTGGAACGCCGGGCGCTTGGCCCACATCGGCGCCGACGGCCGCTTCGACGTCGAGGCGATCATCGTCGGCCAGGTGACCTTGGCGGCCGACGATGGCCGAGGGCACTTTGCCTACGCCACCTTCGAGATGCCGAACGCCGGCGCCGACGTCGTCCAGGACGTGACGATCGTGCGGCGACCGCCGGTGCCGCCGGGTGGCGTGCGCGGCGTGGTGCGCCTCGCGTCGGACGATTCTCCGATCGAGGGGGCGTACCTGGCGCTCTACATCGACAATATCTTCACCGCCTCCGTCCGCTCCGGCGCCGACGGTCGCTTCGACTTCGGCACCGTACCGTCGGGGGTGGCGGAGATCGAAGTCTTCACCGAGGGCTCCACCCATTCCGGCCGCGGCGCCGGACAGCTTTTTTTCGAAGTCTTGCCGGACCGCACCGAAGACGTTGAGGTCAGGGTCCAAGAATCCCAGGGTACGGTCCAGGGCCGCGTCTACCGACGCTCGCTCGCGGGTCAGCTGACGCCGGTCTCCGGGGCGGTGGTCTATGCCGAAGGCACGCCGCTCCACGCCACCACTGACGTGAACGGGTCCTACACCCTCGACGGGGTCTTCCAAGGCCAGTGGACCGTGCGCGCGGTGATCCTCGATACCGGCGAGACGGTCACCGACCAGGTCGACGTGACGTCTGCGGGCGGGGTGGTCGACCGGGACCTCTTCTTTGATGAGCTGCTGCCCCAGGGCGGCCTCGTCGGCACCGTGCTCGACTACGACGGCCATCCGGCGGCCAACGCGCTGGTCCATCTTTCCGGCGGCTATTACTCCACCCGCTGGCATCACGAGGTCTACTCCGACGAGGACGGGCGCTTCACTATCGAAGACCTCGACGTCGGCACCTACGGCGTGCATGCGATGCGCGGCGACGACGGCGGCCTCGGCTGGGGCGAGATCCGCTTCCCGGGGGAAACGGCCCACGTCACCGTGCGATTCCAAAAGGGCACGATCAAAGGGCAGACGCTGGCGCCGGCGGGGGAGGACGGCTCCTTGGTGGGCGTGGTGTCCCAGATCGCCTTCCGCAAGGTCGAGGTCTACAGCGAATGGAGCCTGGTGGTCGTGCCGCCGGACTTCACCTATATCGAGACCGATCCGAATGGCCGTTTCGAGATCGAAGCCCTCGCCGGTCCCTACGAGCTCCACATCTTCAACGCCTTCCACGGCACCGACGCGGCGACCAACCAGATCGATTACCACGGCCAGATCGTGGAGCACGAGTTCATCTTCCAGCCGAATGGCGATATCCGCGGCACGGTCTACGACATCGACGGCGTGACGCCGGTGGTCGGCGCCCGCGTGAACCTCTCCGGCGGCAGCTTCGCGGCCTATGACGTCCACACTGACGAGGACGGCCGATACCACTTCCCCCTGGTGCCGCCGGGCGGCTACCAGGTCCAGGCCTTCCACACCGAGGGCGTGGTCTACCGCCAGACCCAGGTCTACGCGTCGCTCTCCAAGCCGGGCCAGCAGATGGACGGCGTCGATATCGAGCTGCCGCTCCAAGGCACGCTCACCGGCTGGGTCGAAGACGCCGACGGCTACCCGGTGCCCGGCGCCGTCGTGACGCTGCAGGAGAGCGTCTATCCGTGGCGCAAGATCGTCCAGAACGCCGACGAGGAGGGCAATTACGCTTTCGAAAATGTCTTCGGCGGCGGGCCGGTGACGCTCTACGGCGAAGCGCCGTCCCTCGGCGGTTTGGGCAGCCGCGTGCAGGCGGAGGTCCATTTCGAAGCGCAGGACGTGATGCGGGTGATCACCCTCGAGCCGACGGGCGATATCGAGGGCCTGGTCCTCAACCCGGACGGCCTGCTGCCGGTCGCCGGCGCGTCGGTGGAGCTGTCCCGCGGCGACGTCTTCGAGGACGCCACGTCGTCCGCGGACGACGGCACCTTTGTCTTCAACCAGCTGCCCCTCGGCTGGTACCGCGCGGTGGTCTTCGAACCGGCGACCGGCCGGCGCGGCCAGTCGGAGTGGGTGGAGCTCACGGCCCATCACGACGTCGGCGTCGCCGACGTCGAGCTCGAGAGCCGCGGCGTGGTCACGGGCCGGTTCATGGACGCGGACGTGGATTCGCCCCTGCCCGGCCACGTCGTGCAGATGCGCAACGCCCGCTGGTACACGGTCTACGCCACCACCGACATCAACGGCTATTTCGAATTCGGCGGCGTGCCGGAGGGGGACTTCCGCCTCATCGCCCGCGATTCCGCCAAGCGTCGAATGGCGCAAGCCCACGACCAGATCCTCTTCGAGGACCAGATCGTGGAGGCCAATCTGACCCTGGCGCCGTTCTCGGAGGTCTCGGGTCGGGTGCACAATCCGCCGGGGGCGCCCGCCGGCCTCGCCGAGCACGTCAACGTGCGCGTCGAGCAGAGCGGCCGGGTGGTCGCCGCGGGCTTTGATAATCCGTTCCTTTTCGACGGCATCGAGCCGCGCCGGAAATTCACCATCGTCGCGACGGATAACGGCGGTCTGCGCCGGGCGCGGGCGTCGGGCCGCATTTCGGAAGAGGGCCAAGACCTGGACTTCGACCTGACCTTCCAAGCCCTCGGCGAGGTGACGGTGACCGTCACCGATAGCTTCGGCCAGCCGGTGGACGGCGCGAGCGTCTACGTGTCCAACCAGCACGAGTTCGGCTACGAGAGCTTTTCCGCCTCGACCGGCGCCGACCACGAGGTGGTCTTCGCCGACGTGCTCGAAGGTCGGGTGACGGCTCGGGCGACCCACCCGAACGGCCTGATCAAAGGCTCGATCAGCGGCGACTTGACCCTCGACGGCGAAAATCTGGTGCTGGCGGTGGTGCTCCAGGACACCGGCACCGTGCGCGGCCGGGCCTTGATGCCGGATGGCGTGACCCCGGCGGCGGACGCCGTGGTGGCGCTCGAGGTGAACAACCGCTGGTTGCTCACCGAAGCCGGCGCCGACGGCGCCTTCGAGCTGACGTCGGTGGTGATGGGCAGCTACCACCTGATCGTCCAAGAGGCCGACGGCCTCGGCACCATCGAGCGCTTCGACGCACTCACCGCCAACGGCGAAATCCGCGACCACGGCGACCTGGTCCTCGACGCGGAGGATCCCTTCGTCATCGATTTCCAGCCGCCGCTGGGCGCCCGCGATGTGCCGCTCAACACCGCGGTGACGATCACCTTCAGCGAGCCGATGGACGTCGGCCGATTCACCAACCAGGCGCTGCTGCGCAAGATCTCCGGCCACGGCGTGGGCGTCGCCTACGGCTGGTCCGCCGACGGCACCCGGCTGACCCTGACGCCGACGGGGGGCCTTGTGAGCGGCACGGGCTACGACATCTTCGTCAACTCGAGCGTCTACGACCTGGCGGGCCGCGACCTCGCCTGGCGGGTGCGGTCCCACTTCTACACCGCGGACGTGATTCCGCCGAGCGTGCTGCGCAGCAACCCGCGCGACGGCGCGGTCCAGGTGCCGGAGGACGCGAACCTACTGGTGACTTTTACCGAACCGGTGGTGCTTGAATCCCTGTCCGGCGCGGCGATCCAGCTCTTCGATGTCACCGCGGGCCAGAGCTTGACCACCACCTTCCAGCTGCGTCCGGGCGAGCGTGAAGTGCTGATCACGCCGGTGGCGGCGATGGCGCCGGACCGCGATATCCGACTCACCATCCAAGGCGTCCGCGACCTCTCCGGCAACATCATGCCGGCGCCGGTCGAGATCAACTTCTGGACCCCGGACCACACGCCGCCGACGGGCGCCTTTACGGCGCCGGCGGAGGGCGAGGTCTATACCGCCGGCGACGTGATCTCGATGGCGGTCGACGCGACGGACAACCGCACGATGGGCTCGGTGACTTTCCGCGTCGACCAGTGGACGAGCGTCGATAGCTCGAGCCCCTACGCCGGGTCCTTGCTGGCGCCGGTGCGCGCGGCGGCGGGCGACGTCACCTTGACGGCGACGCTCGCCGACGCCTTCGGCAACACCACCGACGTCACCCGCACGGTGCGGGTGGAGCCCTACCTCAATGCGCAAGCGCCCGAAGTCCAGAATCACTGCTGGTCCGACGGTGACTTCGTCCAGCCCGGGGTGCAGATCCCGCTGCAGGTGTCGATCTCCGATGACGAACGACTCGAGAGCTACGGTCTCTACGTCGACGGCGCGCTGCTCGACGAGGTGTCCCCGGCCGACGTGCCGTCGGCGGAGGTGACCTTCTACTGGACGCCGCCCCACGACTCGCCTCCGGGCACCGCCTTCGCGGTGAAGGTGGAGGCCCGCGACTTCGCCGGCAATCTCGGCGCCGCGACGGCGACCATGACGGTGCCGCTCGAGGTGATTAGCACCAGCGACCAGGTCCTGAACGAGCTCGAAGCCGGCGGCGACCTGGTGCTCGGCGTCGGCACCTTCACCCTCAACCAGCCCTTGGGCCTGCAATCCCTGCGCATGCTGCACGGCGCGACGCTGGTGACCACCACCGGCGGCGGCTTCGACCTCGACGTCGTGGGCGACGTGCGCACCCAGTGCGGTTCCGAGATCCGCGCGACGGGCCTCGGCTTCCCGGGCGGCGACGCGGGCCAGGCCGGCGGCGCGCCGGCGTGGGTGAGCGGCTCCCAGACCGACGCCGGCGGCAGCCACGGCGGCGCCGGGCGGACCTGGGACGGCGACGGCGCCGTCGGTGAGATCTACGACAGCGTCTACCTGCCGACCCTGGCGGGCGCAGGCGGCTCGGAGGATCGGACTCCGGGGGCGTTCGGCGGCGGCGTGGTGAACCTGACCGTCGGCGGCGACGCCGTGCTCCACGGCCTGATCACCGTGCGCGGCGCGACCCGGTCCGGCGGCGCCGGCGGCGCCGGCGGCACGGCGGTGGTCCTGGCGCGGTCGATCGCCGGCCGCGGCGTCATCGACGCCCGCGGCGGCGACGGCGTATCGTTCCTCGGCCACTTCTCCGGCGGCGGCGGCGGCGGTCGGATCGCGCTCTACGCCGACACTTTCGGCGACTTTGACCCCCTCCACTCGGCCCGCGCCTGGGGCGGTGAGAAGGCGCGCAACGGCAGCCAGGTCCCGCGCTTTGCGGCGCCGGGTACGGTCTTCACCAGCGACGCGGCGTCGACCTACGGCCACCTGCTGGTGACCAACGGCCGCACGGAGGACGGCGGCTCGAGGCGCGATGATTTCGTCGCCACCCTGCCGACCCTCGGCGTCGCCGCGGTCACCGGCTGGAGCCCCGCCGGCGCCGACGTCTGGGTGGCCGCCGACCGCACGCTCCGCGCCCGCTGGCTCGGCGCCTGGGTCGAGCTCCTGGACGGTTCGGGCGGCGTTCTCGGGACCTACGAGGTGATCGAGGTCAGCGACACGGGCGACATCCTGCTCGCCGGCGCGGCCTCCGCCGGCGCGGCGTCGGAGCTGCGCGGCGTCTACCGCTTCGACACCGCCCATATCGACGATGTGGAGTTCAAGCCGGTGGATCCGTTCAACGCCGCCGAGTTGACCCTCGACGGCGCGGTTCAGATCGGCGATATCCCGGTCGTCCAAAGCCTCCACCTGCGGGGTGAAACCTACCTGCGCCCGGCGGGCGGCCAGACCCTCGCCATCGAGGTTCTCGGTCCGCTGACCATCGACGCCGGGGCCGTGCTCGACGTCACCGGCTTGGGCTACGCCGGGTCTTCGGCGAGCGATGTTCCGGCGTCGGCGCCGGACTGGATCGACGGTTCCTTGACCCACGGCGGCGGTAGCCACGGCGGCCGCGGCTCGCCGGTGAGCCTGGGCCCCGCCGGCGGCATCTACGACCGCGTCTATCGCCCGCGGCTGGCGGGCGGCGGCGGCACCTTCGGCGAAACGACCGGTTCCCCGGGCGGCGGCGTCATCACCCTCAAGGCCCGGCAGCTGGTGCTCGACGGCGAGCTGCTCGCCGACGCCGCCGATATCCGCGGCGCCAGCTCCGGCGCCGGCGGTACGGTGCTGATCGAGGCCGACGCGCTGAGCGGCTCCGGCCGGATCTCCGCCGCCGGCGGCGATATCGACCGCGGCGGCCAGACTTTTCTCTTCGGCAACGGCGGCGGCGGCCGCGTCGCCTACTGGGTGCCGGACCTTTCGGGCTGGGACGTGCGCGCGCAGACCGACGTCCGGGCCGGCGTCGACCGGCATTCCGAC
>JBCDKB010000351.1:0-9504 GCA_038747035.1 Acidobacteriota bacterium
CCGAAGGTGGTGATGAAGCTCTGGCTGGTGCCCCACTCGAGCGGCATCCAGCCGTCGTCGGCATTGGCGAACCAGATCTGGCTGCTACAAAGGTCGGCGTAGATGTAGTCGCCCTGCATGGACGGAATGGCGCCGCGGTAGACGTAGCCGCCGGTGATCGAGCAGCGGCCGCCGCTGTGGTTGTAGTCGATGATCGGATCGGTGAGCACGGGAGAACCGCTGCACAGCGGCGACGGACCGTTATTGTGGGCGATCAGGCCTTCACGGCAGTCCCAGCCGTAGTTCTCGCCGCCGGAGGACGAGGCCGGCTGGAAGTTCACCTCTTCGCGCGCGTTCTGGCCGACATCGCCGATCAGCAGGTCGCCGGTCAGGCGATCGAAGGAGAAGCGCCAGGGATTGCGCACGCCGAGGGCCCAGATCTCCTCGCAGGTATCGAGACTGCCCACGAACGGGTTGTCGTTCGGGATGCCGTAATTGCCCACTAGGCCGCAGCGGCCGAGGGCGCCGCCGCGCTGGGCCACACGATTCTCCGGCAGCCGCGCCGGCATCGAGTCGATGTCGAGGCGCAGCATCTTGCCGAGCAGCTCGGCCGGGTCCTGGGAGCGGTTATTCGGATCGCTGCCGCTGCCGCCGTCGCCCATGCCCATGTAGAGGTAGCCGTCGGGGCCGAACTTGATGTCGCCGCCGTTGTGGTTGCCGAAGTCCTGCTCGATCTCGATGATCGTGAGCGCGGAGTTCCCGTCTGCGACGTTCGGGTTCCCCGCCGAGACCGTGAAGCGCTGGATGCGCGTGCGGTCGAGGCCCGGCCCCGGGTCGTAGGTGTAGTTGACGAAGAACTGCCCGTTCGACGAGAAATTCGGGTGGAACGCCAGGCCGAGAAGCCCCTGTTCGTTGCCGCCGTCATCGACCGCAGACACGATGTCGAGGAAAGGGGTCGTCAGCAGCTGGCCGGCGTTGAGGTCGTAAATGCGGATGGTGCCGGGTTGGGTGACTAGAAAAAGACGGTTGGTGCCGTCGGCGGCGTTTTTGATGTCGACCACGTCGCCGAGGTTGACGAGCGGCGTCAACGCGAGATCGGCGGGCGGATCCGCCAGCAGCGGCATAGGAGCTAAGACGAAAGCGATCAGAATCGCGGTCAAGCGACGGGAAAACGGCATCAGCATGTCCTCGTAGGTAATGAAGGGAACGGCGACCGGATCTCGAATCAAATGACTCGTGGGAGGCACCGCAAAGCATAGCCAAAGTTCTATCTATACTGGGGAAACGCGCCAGTGGCGTCGGGAATCCGCGAATTCGGTGCCGCCTACCGTACCCGATTCGCCCCGGGCTACGCGGCGGCGTACCGCTCGGCGCCGTTTAGAATCCCCGCGATGGCCTCGCCTTCCCCACGCCGCGCGCACCCCCGCCTCGTCCTGGTGGTCCCGCGCTTCCCCAAGCTCTCGGAGACCTTCATTATCCGGCATGCCGTGGGACTGCTCGACCGCGGCGTGGACGTCCACGTGCTCACTCGGTCGTTTGATCGGGCGGCGTTCGCCGAGCACCCCAGCCTGCGCGGCCGCTCCGACGTGCAAGCCCGGGTGCACGTCGAGCCGCCGACGTCGCCGCGGCGTCGGGTGTTCAGCCAGCTCCCCCGCGTCGCCCAAACCTGGCTGCGCCACCCCCGGCGGGCCGCGGCTGTGGGCACGCCTCGGCATCTCTACCTCGAGTCCGCGATCGCGCGCCTGGAGCCGGACCTGGTGCATTTCGAATTCGGCAGCCTGGCTCCGGCGCGACTCGCCCCGCTCCGCCGCCTGGGCCTCCGCACCGTGGTGAGCTTCCGCGGATTCGACCTCAACTACGTCGGCCTCGAAGATCCGTCCTACTACCGCGACGTCTGGCGCAGCGCCGACGCCCTCCACCTGCTCGGCGACGACCTGTGGCGGCGCGCCCGGCGGCGCGGCTGTCCTCCAGACAAGCCTCACCGGCTGATTCCACCGGCCGTCGACGCAGACGCTTTCAGCGCCCCCGATCGCCCGGTGCCCGACGGCTCCCGTCCCCTCCGGCTGCTGAGCGTCGGTCTCTTGGAGTGGAAGAAGGGACACGACTACGCACTGCGCGCCGTGCGACTGCTACTCGACCGCGGCGTCGACGTGAGACTGCGGATTCTCGGCGGCGGCGAGTGGCTCGGGGCCTTGTGCTTTATGCGTCATCAGCTCGACCTCGGGGAGCATGTCGATATTCCGGGCCCCAGGCCCCACGGCGAAGTTCGCCGCGAACTCGAGTCGGCCGACCTCTTCCTCCATCTCTCCGTCTCCGAAGGCTTCGGCAACGCGGTGCTCGAAGCCCAGGCCACGGGTCTGCCGGTGGTCGCCTCAGACGCCGACGGGCTGCGAGAGAACGTCGCCCACGGCGAGACCGGCCTCATCGTGCCGCGCCGAGACCCGGCGGCCGCGGCTGACGCCATCGAGTCGCTGGCCCGCGACCCCCGGCGACTGCGCCAGCTCGGCGACGCCGGCCCGGCTCGAGTCCGAAGACTCTTCACCCTCGACCGCGAGCTCGACGGCTTCCAGGATCTCTATCGACTCGCCTTGGGGGGCGCCGCGTGAAGCTCGCCTTGGTGTGGATTGACGGCGGCGGCGGATCGACGAGGCCACGACCTCGGGGCGACGGCTTCGCGGTCGCCGAACGGTCGACTTCAGATCCGAGCGCCGTCAGCGACGCCGTCGAACGGGCGCTCTCTGGATCGTCGCTGGAAAACCCCGGCCTGGTCGTGACCTGGGACGTTCGACTCGGCGAGCCGGACGCGGCGGCTATCCGGCAACTCGCCGCAGGCCGGAGCGCCCGGGCCGACGTGTGGCATGCCGGACTGCGCCTCGGCCAGGCAGCCCGGCCGCCGCTCTTCGACGCCGTCCACCCGAGCTGGATGCTCGCCCACGACCCGCCGTCTGACGTGGAAGCCACCTCCTGGCGGCTTTCGCTCCGCGCCGCGGTCTTCCGCGCCGAGGTCTGGCGCGAGCTCGGCGGCCTTGATTCGGGCTACGCCGAGCTCGACGGCGCCGCCCTCGAGCTCGGACACCGGTGGCTGTGGGGCGGAGCGGTGCTGCGCCACGTGCCGACTTTGCTCGGCGAGTCGTCAAGCTTCAAGGCGCCGGCGACTCCGGCGGACGACAACCTGCGCTTCCTCGTCCAGCGCACCGGCCGCGTTTGGGCCACCAACGCCACCGTCCGCGGACTGATCGCACGTCGCGCCCCCGCCGGCGCCCTCGGCGCCCTCTGGCGACACCGAAACGACCGGGCCCTACCCCAGCATCACCTGCCGGACCGCGTCGAGGGCGCGACGTCGACGGACGACGGGGAGGAGCCGGCGCCGACGGTCACGGTGCTCATTCCGACCCTCGACCGCTACCCTTACCTCGACGTCGTCTTGGAGCAGCTCGCCCGCCAGACGGTGCCGGTGCTGGAGGTCTTGGTGGTCGACCAGACCGTCGAAGCGCGGCGCCGGAAACGATGGGCGGCGCCCCCGGGGCTCGATCTCCGGGTCTTCGAGCGGGACCGCCCCGGCCAGTCGAGTGCGCGCAACGCGGGCCTGGTCGCCGCCCGCGGCGAGGTGATCCTCTTTCTCGACGACGACGTCGAGATGACGGACGACCTCGTGGAACGCCACCTCGAGGTGCTGCGCACGACCGGCGCCGACGCGTCGTGCGGCGGCCAGGACGAGGTCGGCGCCGGCGACGTGCCTCCTGAGTTCCGGCACCCGCGCATCAGCGACGTCTTTCCGACGTGCAACGCGGCGCTCCGTCGCTCGGCTTTGGAGCGCAGCGGCCTCTTCGACCTCGCCTTTGACCACGGCGCCCGCGCCGACGCCGATCTGGGCACTAGGCTCTACCTCTCCGGCGCTTTGCTGCGCCTCTCGCCGGCCGTCTCGGTGCTGCACCACAAAGCCCCCGCCGGCGGCCTGCGTCAACACAAGGCGCGGGTGGCCACCTACGCCGCCAGCCGCCGCTCGCTGGTCCGCCACCTGCCGAGCGTCACCGAGCTTTATCTGGCGGCGCGCTACGGCGGAGATCGGGCCCTCACTGAAGTTCGCTGGCAGCGCGCGCTCGGCACCTTGAAGGCGGGGGGGCCGATTCGGCGACGGCTGGCGAAGCTCGCCTGGGGGCTCCTGAGCCTGCCCGACACCTGCGTCCGCATCGCCGCTCGGTCCCGTCGGGCGCGGTCGATGCTGCGGGACTATCCGCAAATACCGAGATTCCGCGAGACACCCGCAAGGGAACCGACGAAACCAACGGAGGCGAAGACGCCGTGAGGCTGGTCATCCTTTCCCACACGCCCCATTACCGGACCGACCTCGGCGTCGCCGGCTGGGGCCCGACGGTGCGCGAGCTCGACCACCTAGCGACGCTGTGGAAGCGGGTAGTGCACATGGCGCCGCTGGCCCCGGACGTCGAGGACGCGCCACCGTCGTCGCGGACCTACCGCGCCGCCAACCTCAGACTGCGTCCCCTGGTGCCGACGGGCGGAGACGGGTTGTCCGCGAAGCTCGGCATCCTGGCCCACGCGCCCGCCATGCTCGCCGCCCTCGCCGACGAGATCACCCGCGCCGACGCCGTCCACGTGCGGGCGCCAGCCAACGTCGCCGCCCTGGCGATCGCCGCCCGGCCGCTGCTCCCCACGCGCCCGTGGTGGGTGAAGTACGCCGGCAACTGGCGACCCGCCGGCGAGACGGCGCGCCGGGAAGCCGCGTCCTACCGATGGCAGCGGCGACGGCTGGCGGTCGATCGCGGCTGGGCGGTGACGGTCAACGGGCGATTTCCGGGGGACGGCCCCCACACTCGAGCTTTCCTCAACCCCAGCCTCGATGACGACGACCTCGAACGCGGCGGACGCGCCGCGGCGGCGAAGATCCTCGACGGCCCACCTCGGCTGCTCTTCGTCGGCCGACTGGACAACGCCAAGGGCGCCGGGCGCGCCTTAGAAATCGCCGCCGGCCTGCCGCACGTGCGCCTCGATATGGCTGGCGACGGACCGCAGCGGGGCCGCTTCGAAGCGCTCGCGGAGCGCCTCGGCGTCAAAGCCCGCTTCCACGGCTGGCTCGACCGCACGGCCCTCGACGGGCTCTATGCCCGGGCCCACTTCATGCTGCTGCCGAGCTTGGCCAGCGAGGGGTGGCCGAAGGTGTTGAGCGAGGCCATGGCGTGGGGCGTGGTGCCCGTGGCTAGCGACATCTCGGCGATCCCGTCGATCCTCGCCGACTTCGGCGTCGGCGCCGCCCACCCCGCCCGCGACCTGGACGCCTTCCGCGCCGCGATCCAGCGCCTCGGCGAGCCGGAACGTTTCGCCGATCAAAGCCGGCGCGCCACCCGCGCCGCGCGGAACTTCAGCTACCGGCACTACTTGGAGGCGGTGCGCCGGCTCTTCCGCGAGCGCTTCGACCTGCCCCTACCGGCGTCGCCGGAGGTTTGACTTCGCCCCCGGCAAGCCCAAGAATGCCGCCGGACCCGCCGATGCAAGCCCTGCCCGCCAACCTCCTGCCCGCCCACCCCGCCGCCGTCTGGTCGCGGCATTCCACCCGCGTCGGCCTGCAGACGCTGATGCTGTTGGTGGGCGTGCACGCGGCGATGGGCATCGTGCTGGACATGTCGACGATCCTCGCGACCCTGCACGCGTTAGCGACGCTCGCCCTCGGCCTGCGCTACGCGACGACGCCGGGCCGCCACAGCGAGGCGATCTATGTCTGCGGCTATATCGCCGGCAGCGACGTCCTGTGGCGCATGACCAAGGCTCGGGTCTTTTGGGAGTACTCCAAATACGCCGTGATCTTGATCCTGGTCCTGATCATGTTGCAGCGCGGGGTCCGCTCCGGATTTGCCCGCTGGGGCGTCCTCTACTTCGGACTGCTGGTGCCGTCGAGTCTTCTCACCATCGGCTACTTCGGTATCACCCACGACCTCCGCCGCGCGCTCAGCTTCAACCTTTCGGGGCCGCTGGCGCTGGCGGTGGCGGTGATTTTCTTCTCCGGCTGGCGAGGACCGCTACCCGATCTTTCGCGGCTTCTCCAGGCGATGGTCTTACCGGTCACCAGCGTTTTCGCCATCGCCGCTTACTCCACGCTCACGGCGAGCCGGATCACTTTCGGACTCCAGGCCAACTTCGTCACCAGCGGCGGCTACGGCCCCAACCAAGTCTCCGCCGTGCTCGGCGTCGGCGCTTTGATGGCCCTGCTGCTCGCCCTCAATACGCCCAATCCGCCGCTCCGCCTGGCGTACCTCGGCCTCGCCGGCGTCTTCCAGCTTCAATCGCTGCTCACCTTTTCCCGCGGCGGCACCTTCAACGTCCTGGTGGCGACGCTCTTCCTGGGCCTCCACTTTATCCAGCACCGGCGGGCGCGCAATCTCTTCGTGACCATCCTCGGCGCGACGCTGGTCATCGGCGTCGTCCTGGTCTTGCCGCGCCTCGACGCCTGGACCAGCGGCATGATGACCGAGCGCTTCAGCAGTCTCGACACCACCGGGCGTCAAAGTCTGGCGGAGGCTGACCTCGCCCTCTTCCAGCAGCACCCCCTGGTCGGCGTCGGCCCGGGCCTATCCCAGCACCGCCGCACCGACGTCTTCCGCCGCAACATCGCCGCCCACACCGAGCACACCCGTCTGCTCGCTGAGCACGGCATTTTGGGCCTCGCCGCCCTCGCGGTGCTGGTCCTGATTGCGATCCAGGCCTACCGCCTGGCGCCCACGACGCTAGCCCGGGGCTGGGTGACGTGTCTTTCCGCCTGGGCCATGGCGGAAATGGCCCACTCGGCCATGCGGATCGTGGCGATTTCTTTCCTCTTCGGCCTCGCCTTGCTGCCCTTCCATAAACGCGGCGCCGAATGACCCGGCCACCCGAGACCCGCCTTGCCGAGGCCAAGAGGGCCCTCGTCTTCTCCACCGAATTGCCCCCGGGCCCCGGCGGCGTCGGCACGCACGCCCAGCAGGTGGCGGTCCAGCTCACCGGCCGGGGTTGGCAGCTCGAGGTGCTCGCACCCCAGGGAGGCGCTTCCAAGGCCGAGATCTCAGACTGGAAGACCCGCCAGCCGATGCCGGTACGTACCCTGCGCCGCCGCGGCCCGGCGCTGCTGCGCAGCCTGCAGTGGACCTTCGCCCTGCTCGCCGCCTGCCGACGCCGCCGACCGCGGGTGGTGCTCGTCTCGGGCCGACGGGCGGTGTGGCTGGCGTCGGCGGTGCTGCCGTGGCTGCGCATTCCGTTTGTTTCGGTCGCGCACGGCTTCGAATTCGGGGTGCGTTCACGAATCGCGCGCTGGCGGAACCGACGGAGCTACCGCCGGGCCTCGGCGGTCGTGACGGTGAGCGCCTACACCCGCCAAAGGATGCTCGATAGCGGCGTCAAGCCGCAGCGGGAGCTGACGATTCCCCACGGCGCCGACGCCGGCACCTACTCCCAGCTGAGCGCCGCCGGGCTCGCCGACTTCCGCAGTCGCGACTTGATCGCCCAACCCGACCGACGCCTGTTGATCACCCTCGGCCGGGTCGGACGGCGGAAGGGCCAGGATCTGGTGGTCCGGGCCTTGGCCACCCTCCAAGCGGATCACCCCGACCTCCACTACGTCCTCATCGGCGTGCCGGAGCGTGACGGCGAGATCGAAGCGCTCGCCGCCGAGCTCGGCGTCGCCGACCGCGTTCACCTGCTGGGCCGACTGGGCCAGGAGACCATCCGAGCCCACCTCTCCTCCGCCGACCTCTTCGTCATGCCGAGCCGCCACACGGAAGACGGCGAGTTCGACGGCTACGGCATCGCGGTCCTCGAAGCGGCCCTCTGCGGCCTGCCGGCGGTGGTGACGGGCGATTCGGGACTCGCCGAAGCCGTCGAGCCCGGGGAGACCGGCCTGGTGGTGCCGCCGGACGACGTCGAGGCGCTGGCCCGTGCCCTCGGCGAGCTGCTAAACGACGGACCGCGGCGCCGCGACATGGCCGAGCGCGCCCGGGACTCGGCCCTCGCGCACAAGACCTGGCGGCGGCGGGGCGGCGAATACGATCGGCTACTCGACGATATCGCCGGTTTCCCGCAGTCGCCTTCCGGAGACGGGCGCTAGCCCACCGCCCATGTGCGGCATCGCAGGGCTGATGCGCCCGGACGGCGGCGCCCTCGCCGACCCGCAGCGGGTGCGGTCGATGGCCGAGCGTCTCCAGCACCGCGGCCCCGACGCCGCCGGCGAGTGGTTCGAGGCCACCCGCGGCGCCGCCGCCTTCGGCTTCCGTCGCCTCGCGGTCATCGACCTCGAAGCCGGCGATCAGCCGATGGTCGACGGGCCGCTCGCGGTGATGCAGAACGGCGAGATCTACAACTACGTCGAGCTGCGGGCCGAGCTGGAGGCCGCCGGCCACCGCTTCCGCACGCAGTCGGACACCGAGGTCCTGCTGCACGGCTACCGCGCCTGGGGCGTCGACATTCTCGAACGGCTGCGGGGTATGTTCGCCATCGCCCTCTACGACGGCGACCGGGGGCGCCTGGTGCTCGCGCGGGATCGTCTGGGTCAGAAGCCGCTCTTCTGGAGCCACGACCCGGCCCGCGGTGAGCTCAGCTTCGCCTCCGGGCTCCAGGCCCTCTTGCCGGCGCTCGGCGAGCGGCGTCTCGACGAGGTGGCCCTCGACGACTACTTGACTTTCTCCGTGGTGCCCGGCCCCCGCTCGATCCTGCGCGGTGTTTCCAAGCTACCGCCGGCCCACGTTCTGGTCGTCGAGCGGGGACACCTCGGCGAGCCACGACGCTACTGGCGTCCGCCGGTGCCGGCCCGGTCGCGCGCCGACGGCGGCACGCCCCGTGAGGTCGCGACGGCCCTCCGCCGGGAGCTCGAGACGTCGGTGAAGCTGCGCCTGCGCTCCGACGTGCCCGTCGGCACCTTCCTGTCGGGCGGCGTCGACTCGACCCTGGTCACCGGTCTAGCCGCGCGCCAGCACCCGGGACTACTGAGCTTCACGATCGGATTCGGAGACCCGCGCTTTGACGAGTCGCCGATCGCCCGGCGCACCGCCGAGCGCTTCGGTACCCGCCACCATGAAGAGCGGGTCGACGCGTCGACTTTTTCCCCCGATGAGCTCCAGACCCTCGTGCGCTACATGGACGAACCCTTCGGCGATTCGTCCTTCCTTCCCACGTACTGGCTCTCCCGCGCCGCCCGCCGCCACGTCACGGTGGCGCTCTCCGGCGACGGCGGCGATGAGCTCTTCGCCGGCTACACCCGCTACCGGACTTTCCGCCGCCTGGAGCAGCTGGCGACGGTGCCGTCCTTTGGCCTAGCCCTCGGCGAGCGACTCATCCGCCCGCTGCATCGAAGGATAGCCAAAGCCTGCCGACTCGCCCGCCGTGACGCCCTCGGCCGCGTCCTCGGCCTGCTCACCTATTTCGACGACGACGACAAGACCGAGCTCTTCAGCCCAGACCTGCACGCCGCGCTGGGCGGACGCACCGGCCGCGACACCTTGGCCCGTCAATTCGCCGACCTGCCGCCGGAGCTCTCCGGGCTCGACC
>JBCDKB010000352.1:0-9469 GCA_038747035.1 Acidobacteriota bacterium
ACCGGCAAACGTGGAGCGACTTCGACGTCCGCGGCCGGGCGCTGCGGGAAACTACGTTCCTGCCCGCCGCCGGCGGCAGCCCGTCGTCCTACGCTACGACCTTCGAGTACGACGGCCTCGACCGCCGGACGGCGGTGATCGACGGACTCTTGAACCGCCGCGAGCTCGCCTACGACGTGCGCGGCAACGTGCTCCGCGAGACCGCCCCGGGAAGCTTCGTCACGGCCTACGCCTACGACGGTCTGGATCGGCTGACCCAGGCAACGCGGCCCTCCGGCATCGCGGTGAGCTACGACTACGTGGACGGCGTCGACGCCTCCGAAGTTCGCTATGTCGACGCGAAGAATCAGGTCACCACGTCCGCCTACGACGGCCTCGGTCGTCTGAAGACGCGGACCTACCCCGACGGCACGTCGGAAGCCTTCGCCTACGACGCCGCCGGCAACGCCACCGGCCTCACCCTGGCCGACGGCACGACCCTCGCCCAGACCTACGACGATATCGGTCGATTGACCCAGCGATTGATCGCACCGGCGGCGGGGCTCGGCGGCCACACGACGGAAAGCTTCGGCTACGACGCGGTCCACCGCATGACGTCGTCCGACCTGCAGGGGCTCCACACCGCCTATGCCTACGACGGGCTTTCGCGGCTCAAGAGCGAAACCACTTTGGGCCGGTCGGTCGCGATGGCCTACGACCCGGCCGGCCAGCGCACGGGCCTGACGATGCCGTCCGGGACGCAGCTCAGCCGCGCCTGGACCGAGCTCGGCCAGCTCGACGCGCTGCAGGCCTCCGGCGGCTCGTCCGCGGCCGTGGCCTACGACTGGCAGGGGGCGATGGCCTTCGGCAAGCGGCTGTCTTCCTCGACCGGCCAGGAGACCGTCACCGGCGCCTGGACCCGCGACGCCGCCCAGCGCGTCGAGACCTCGAGCTTCGAAAGCGCCGCCGACGCCAAGCTTCTCGAAGAGTGGATCGGCCGCGACGGCCGCGGTCTGATCACCTCCCACAGCTACGGCGACCGAGGTCGCCAGGGCTGGATCCGCGAGTACGACGCCGCCGGCCGCCTGGTCGAACAGACCGCCAGCCGCTTCTCGTCGACCGGCCAGGCCGAAGGCGCCGCCGCCCAGTGGACGTCGAACGGGACGGGCTTTACCTTCACCTTCGACGCGGCGGAGAACCTGCTCCAGCAGGACGTCGAGCTGAGCTGCGGCGAGAAGACCATCGACACGCCCCTCGACGGCTCCGGCCGTAACCGCCCGGGCTCGGTGGACGGCGTACCGCTGGCCTATGACGCCAACGGCTACCTGATCGAAAAAGGCGACCTGCACTTCACCTACGACTACCGCGGCCTGCTCGTCGAGGTCCGGCGCGAGACCTCGCCGGGCACCTTCGAGACGGTCGCTGCATACGGCTACGACGCGTCGAATCGCCGCGTCACCCGCGCCGTCGGCGGCCAGACCTGGCACACGGTCTGGGAAGGCTGGCAGGCGGTGGAGGAGTACTTGGTCGAGCCGGACGGCGACGTTCTGATGAGCCGGCGTGTCTACGGCGCCGACATCGATGAAGTCATCGGCCTACAGGTGCGCCCGACCCCGGCGAGCGCCGATCTTGTCGGCTACACGCCGATCTACGACCAGGTCGGCAACCTGGTGGTGCTCGCCGATGACACCGGTGAACCCGTCGAGCGTTATGACTACAGCCCCTTCGGCGAGCGCTTCATCTGGAGCGATTCGACGCCGCCCGCCGTCGAGCAGGTGCTTTTCCAGGACGGCCAGCTGGTGCTCGAGCTCACCGAGGAAGTGCTACCTGAGAAGCTCGCCGCCGCCCTGGCGTCGGGCTCGCTGTCGCTGACCAACATTACGAAGGGCCTCGAGATCGGCCTGACGCTCAGCTACCCGGTGACGTCTGGCCGCAACGCCCGCCACCGCTTGGTCTTCGACCTCGCCCCGCCGGCGGCCCCCTCTGACCGTGAGAGCGGCGACCAGCTCCAGCTCACCCTGCCGTCGTCCGCATTCGTCGATTTCTTCGACAACGCCATGCCGGTCGATCCGGTGATCCCGAGCTTCGCGTGGCAGCCCGCCGGCCTCGCCGTCGTGCTCGACACCGCCGCGCCCGAGCTGCTCGACGCCTGCCTGGTCGGCACCAAGCTGCGCCTCGAGCTCTCCGAAACCCCAGACCTCGCCCTCGCCGCCGCCGCCTTCCACCTCAACGGCGCCGAGATCGCGTGGACGCTGCTCGCTGACGGCTACACCCTCGAAAGCACCTCCGCGATCGCCGGCGGCGACCACACCCTCAGCTTCACCGGCACCCCCCTCGACCTCGCCGGCACCGCCATGGCCACCGGTCAGCTCGACTTCACCGGCAACACCGGCCCCATCTGGTCCGCGCCCCTCCCCGGCGAAATCGGCGTCATCCCCGGCGAATACGCCGCCCGCTCCGCGGCCGGCAACCCCTTCGGTTTCAAAGGCCTGCCGATCGACCTCGAGACCGGCTTCTACTACGTCCGCCACCGCTACTACGACCCCGAAACCGGTCGCTTCATCACGCCCGACCCGCTGGGCTACGTCGACGGGCCGTCGATGTATCAGTTTGCTCTGAACTCTCCGGTGAACTATCGGGATCCTCTTGGGCTCGAGAGTGCGGAAATTCGGTCTCGGCAAAAGGCCTATCAGCAGCTAGGAGTCGACTCGTTAGAAGTCGACAAAGCGCAGGCGGAGTCTGTAGCTGCAGCATTGGGGCGTTCGGCGCGGTTTGGAGCTATCGAGTTGACTGCGGCTAATGAAGCAATATTGCGGTCGCCCTTGACGTTCAGTGATTCAATTCGGTCCCTGGCGCGCGCTCCCTCGCGAATCCTCGATTGTGTTGCATACATCGAGTACTGTGGCCCAGATATTTGGGACAAGGTCCGCAGCTTCGACGCTCGCAGGGAGTTAAGAGCATTCGTAGATGCTCCGCTGGATCAGCATGCCGAGGCTTGGGGCGCAGCTCTGGGCAACGCGGCATTGAACGGCGTAGCGATAAGGGTCCAAGCAGCTCTTCCTGCAGCACCTACAGCCATCACAACGCAGGTCAATCTGGCAGACAAGATTGCCAGTCGGACGCTGACTCGGGACGAATGGAATGAGTTTTACCGTGACTTGAGGCTTGCCGCTCGCGAGGGGGCAGAGGCGGTGCGAAGATTGCCTAGCCGCCAGAGAGGCCCCGTCGTGTCGGTGGTCCTGGATGCGCGGACTGGTCAGAGCTTCTATGCCAACAACGCTCTGGTGCTCCCTGAAAATCTTCACCCTCTGCTGGATAGTCGATTGAATACTCTACTGAGAGAGGGTGACTTTCAGGCGCTCCGTTCCCAGGCTGATTCTCTAGGGAATTGGGTTCACAGTACGCCCGGAGCCCATGCCGAGATTCATGCTTTGAATCAAGCTTTGTGGGCACGTGAAGCCGCAGGAGTGGCTATTTCGCTAGATGAGATATTCATGGCCAATCGCTGGTTGTCTAGAGGAGCAGGGCCAGTGCCGAGATGTGGCTATTGTGAGCCCCTCAGTGCGGGCGTCAATGCCTTGACGGATTGAGCTAAGAAATATGAGAACCAACTTCGATAACCTCGAATTGAAGACCGATCAGTCCTACTGGTACGGGGATCGCCCCTTCACCGGAACTGCTGTCTTCGAGAGAGATGATGGCACCCTAGAAAGTGAAGTCGAATACAGAGAGGGTGTGCAGGAAGGCGCATTCCGTGATTGGGACGAAAACGGCTTCTTGATCACGGAAGGGGTCATTCGAAATGGTGTAAATCATGGCGATCAAAAGACTTGGTATTCCAACGGCAGTCTTAAGAGCATCGAGTCGTATCAGTTCGGAATCAAAACCTCTCACCGAGAGTGGTCAGAAGGCGGCGAATTGGTCCGCGATGACAAGCTGGAGGAGACGGAGCTGCTTCGGAGTTTCCGTGCAGCTGATGCGTCAAAGTCGTCGGGATGATCTTCCTTGCGCCCACCCTCTCCTCGGCCTCCATCGGGACGGGCCAGGGCGAGCCCGGCTAAACGTGCCTGGTTCTACTCTTCTGAAGACGGCAATTCTGGCTGATGCGCTTGCTGGCGAACTCAGCTTGCGGCGTAGGCGCCGCGCGAGATGTATCTGGATGGCTGAAGTCGGGCGCTAAAGAGGGTTGAGCAAACTATGGGACACTATCTCTCCGCAGTTATCGTCAAGGGAGAGTACTCCGAAGCAGAGGTCGAGAGGCTGAGACTACCCATGGTTTCTCTCAGTTTCGACCTCACGCTTTTCCCGCTCTGCGCCCAGTTTCTAGACGACCTCGCCGAAGCCGAAGGCATCGATCAATCCGTCCGAAGCTCGTACGATGACCGAGGGCAGGCGCCGATTCTGGATGGCCAAGAAGTCGAGCGCCTCGTCGAGCTGCTGGAAGTGGAAGGTCCCTATGCCGTCATCGAAACCGACTATTTCGGCGGCGTCGGCGAACAGGCGGCTGTCATCTACCTGGGCGAAGAGACAGTCTTTGGTCCAGAGCGGGGTCCGGTAGGAGCCATCAACAAGGCGCTGCGGAGGCTCGGGGTGCGACGGACTTTGGCCCGTGACGAATTCGATACCGTCGGATTGGGGAATATGCGTCGTTCCAGCGATTTCTTTCGAGATCGATCTAAGTGACTCTCTAGGGGACGGTACTGGACCAGGCTGACGTGTCCCCGGTTTCGAAATCGTCGCGAAACACACCGGTGACCCAGAGCCGCTGACCGGCGACGCCGGTGCCGTTGCCGTCTTCGGTCCAGGAGTGCCAGACCGCCCTCAGTTGACCGTCGGCGCTGCCGCCGATGACGGGGAAGACTTGGCGGTTGGTGATGTTGGTGTTGACGCGGAATTCGTCGCCGTCGAGGGCGCCGTTGACTAGGAGGCGGCGGCCCCAGACTTCGTCGAAGCTGCCGCCGGAGGTGGCGTCGCCGTCCCAGACCACGACGAAGCCGCCCTGGCCATCGTAGGCAACGTCGAGATTTTCTTGGTCGCCGATCGTGGTTTGATTGAGCTGGATCTCGCCAGTCGTCGGTGTGCCCGAGGACGTGTAGATCCGAGCCATCGCCGCGGCGTCGGACCCGTCCTGGCCGACGCTTTCCCAGACGATGGCGAAGGTGCCGTCGGCACGGGCGGCGAGGCTCGGATTGTGCTGGTCTGCGGACTCGGTGATGTTCACCTGGACTTCGTCGCTGAGCGGGGCACCGCTGGAGTCATAGCGACGAAAGACGACCGCTCGACCGTCGGAATCGACGTTCCGGCTCTCCCAGGTGGCGATAAAACCCGAGGGCAGGCCGGCGATCTCGACATCGTGTTGCCAGGATTGGGTGGTTTGGTTGAGTCGGAACTCGTCGCCGGCTTGACCCGCGGCGTCGTAGACGCGGCCGAAGATGCCACCGGAGCTGTCGTCTAGACTTTCCCACGCCACCATTAGGCGACCGCCGGCGTCGTAGTCGCCGTAGGCAATATCCTGGTTGAGCTCCGTCTCGACGTTGACTTGGAATTCGCCGCCCACCGTCGCCCCGGAGGAGCTGTAGCGCTGGGCGTAGACGCCGAACTCGCTGCCGTCTTGAAACTTGCTGCGCCAGAAAATAATGAAGGACCCGTCGTCGGCCATGGCCACCGACGGTTGGCTTTGGGTGTCCTCGGTTTCGGTGTTGACGATGAACTCTGCGCCGACCCGGGAGCCGTCAGAGCCGTAGCGCTGGGCGGCGACGGCGTGGTTGCTGTCGTCTTGGCCGATGCTCTCCCACGCGACCACGGCCGAGCCGTCGGGCGCCATGGCGATCTCGGGGAAAGACTGGTTGTCCTGGGTGTAGGTGTTGACCCGAAACTCGCCGCCGACGAAGGCCAACCCGACCTCGCCGGAAGCCTCGACGGAGTGGCCGAGTAAAACGAGCCCGGCCGCCGAGAGCAGGCCAAAAAGCAGGGCGACGGATGACCAAGGCTTCGACCGGACGTTCAGCATGGGGGCACCTCAGCGATCTAGGGTCTCGGGATAGAGCTGTTTACCCCTCCATGCGCGTCGTTTAGCTGGTTTGTAACAATTTTCTTGCGGGTCACCCGCCGCCGGCCGAAAGTCCGTCCGCAGTGGCTCCGGGCCGTTCCGTTGAGCTCGGTTCGGGTTATCCTCGACCTCCTGAACGCAGCCCCCTAAGAGCGATGACAAGGCCCCCGCAAAAGCCCTAGCCCGACGTGCAGATCCTCCAGCTGCTGGTGAGCGGCATCTCGCTGGGCTGTGTCTACGGCCTGATCGCCCTCGGCTTCGTGCTGATCTACCGCACGACCGAGATGGTCAACTTCGCCCAGGGCGATTTCATGATGCTGGGGGCTTTTATCGCCTACAGCCTGATCGAGCTGGCGGGGCTGCCGTTCGGCGTCGGTTTGGCGGGCACGGTGCTCGGGATGGCGCTCTTGGGCTTGCTGCTGGAGCGCATCGTCTTGAGGCCGATGATCGGCGAGCCGCTCTTCGCCGTGCTGATGATCACGATCGGCCTGGGTCTGATGCTGCGCACCGTCGCGGTGGCGGTGTGGGGGGCGGAAACGCGCACCCTCGACACGCCGATGAGCGGCGGCGTGCTAAGGCTCGGCGGGGCGGAGTCGGGCGTCGGCTTGGGCTATGAGAACCTCGCCGTGATCCTCGGTTCCGCCTTGTGCTGCGCCGCGCTTTACCTTTTCCTGCGCTTCACGCGGGTCGGCGTCGCGATGCAGGCGAGCTCGCAGAATCAAAAGGCGGCCTACTTCGTGGGCATCCCGGTGCATCGCATGGTGGCCTTGGCGTGGGCCTTGGCGGCGGCGATCGCCGGCCTCGCGGGCCTGCTGGTCGCGCCGATTTCGCTGATCGAGCCGAATATGGGCTTCCTCGGCATCAAAGCCTTCGCCGCCGCGATTGTCGGCGGCTTCGGCAGCCTCGCGGGGGCGATGGCGGGGGGCTTGCTGATCGGCGTCGTCGAGCAGCTGGCGGGCCTCTATCTGCCGCCGGCCCTGGCGGGGGTGAGCGGCTACGGTCTGCTCCTGGTCGTGCTCTTGGTGAGACCCGAGGGAGTCTTTCCCACGATGCAGGCGAAGAAGGTCTGATGCGCTTCCTCTTCGAGACCGACTACCGCGACAGTCTGCGCCTGTTTCGACGTCCGGGGCAGCGCTTCTGGTACGCCCTGCTGGCCGCGGCGGCGGTGGCGGCGCCGTTCCTGCTCGAGACGTTCTACGTCGGCGAGTTGACCTGGGTGTTCATCTACGCCGTCGCCGGCATCGGCTTGATGCTGTTGGTCGGCTATACCGGTCTGGTCAGCCTCGGCCACGCCGCGTTCCTCGCCGTCGGCGCTTATACCCACGCGATCCTGCTCGGCCACGGCTGGCCGTGGCCGCTGGCGGTGCTGGCGGCTGTTGTGCTCTCGGCCCTGGTCGGCTACGCCGTCGGGCGGCCGACCCTGCGCATGACCGGCATCTACCTGGCGATCGCCACCCTCGCCTTCGCCGAGGTGGTGACCCAGCTGCTCTCCCACTGGGAAGGACTCACCGGCGGCTTCCGCGGGCTGGTGGTGCCGAAGGCGGTGGTCCTGGGCGTGGATATCGGCCGCGGCGTGCCGTTCTACTTCGTGTGCTTGGGCTTCCTGGTCGTCGGCCTGTGGCTGGCGCGTAACCTGGTGCTGGGGCCGACGGGCCGGGCGATGAACGCGGTCCGCGACTCCGAGGTGGCGGCGAAGAGCATGGGCATCGACCTGGCGCACGTGCGCGCCGTGTCGTTCGCGATCTCGGCGGGCTACACCGGCCTCGCCGGCGCGCTCTACGCCCACCAGCTCGGCTACCTGGCGCCCGACGCCTTCACGCTTCTGCTCTCGATCCAGCTGCTCCTGATGGTGGTCGTCGGCGGCCTGGGTAGCCTGCACGGCGTCGTGCTCGGCGCCGCTTTTCTGGGCCTGCTGCCGCAGGGGATCGCTTTGCTCCGCGATGAGCTACCCGCCGCGGTGTCGCGCATCCCTGGACTTGAGCCCGGTCTCTTCGGCCTGACCTTGGTGCTCTTTTTGATCTACGAGCCCCTCGGCCTCTACGGACGGTGGCGCAAGCTGCGCCAATTCCTCGAAGAATTCCCGCTCTACCGTCGCCAGACCCACAAGCGACAGCGCCACTTCCTGCGCACGGATCGGCTGCGCTGATGGCGCCCCTCCTCAGCGCGCGCCACCTCAGCGTCGCCTTCGGCGGTGTCAAGGCCGTCGACGACGTGAGCTTCGATATCGAGGAGGGAGAGGTCCTTTCGGTGATCGGTCCGAATGGCGCGGGGAAGACCACGCTGCTAAACGTCATCAGCCGGCTCTACGATCCGGAGCCGGGCGGCGAGCTCTTCTTTGCCGGGCGAGATTTCACTCGCCTGCCCGCCCACCGCGTGGCGCACCTCGGGATCGCGCGGACTTTCCAAAACATCGAGCTCTTCGAGCACGAGACCGTGCTGCGCAATCTGCTCATCGGCCTCCACGCCCACCGCACGACGTCGCTGCTCGCTGAGATGCTCTTCTTGCCGTCGGCGGTGCGTCAGGAGCTCGAGTTTCGGCGCCGGGCGGAGGCGGTGATCGATCTGCTCGACCTCCAGGCCCACCGCGAGCATGCGATCGCCGGCTTGCCCTACGGCGTGCGCAAGCTGGTGGAGGTCGGCCGCGCGCTCTGTCTCGGCCCGAAGCTGCTGCTGCTCGACGAGCCGAGCTCGGGTCTGAATCCGGAAGAGACGGAGGACGTGGCTTACTGGATCGAGGACGTGAACGAGGACTTCGGCGCCACGATCCTGATGGTCGAGCACGACATGGGCCTGGTCGGCGAGGTCTCGGACCGCGTCCTGGTGCTGGCCGACGGCGCGGTCTTGACCACGGGCTCGGTCGACGAGGTCCGCGCCCACCCCGAGGTGGCCCGGGCCTACCTCGGCGACGGCGGGCCTGTGGATGGAGGAGCCTCCACGTGACGCCGCAGCTCGAGCTCAAGAACGTCGAGACCTACTACGGCCCCGTGATGGCCATCCGCGGCGTCAGCCTGGAGGTGCGCCGCGGGCAGATCGTGGCGCTGCTCGGCGCCAACGGCGCCGGCAAGACGACCGTGCTCGAGACGATCTCGGGGACGGTCGACGCGCGCAAAGGCACGGTCCGCCTTGACGGCGAAGACCTAGCCGGCCACGAGCCCGACGAGATCGCCCGCCTTGGCGTCGCCCACGTGCCGGAGGGCCGGGAGATCTTTCCTTTCCTGAGCGTCGACGACAACTTGCGCCTCGGCGCCTACAGCCGGCGGGGCGGCGAGGTCGACAGTGACGTGGAGGCGATCTACGAGCTGCTTCCCGCCCTGGCGGAGAAGAAGAAGCACCAGGGCGGCTACCTCTCCGGCGGCCAGCAGCAGATGCTGGCGATCGGCCGGGCGCTCATGCTCCGCCCTTCGATCCTGCTGCTCGACGAGCCGTCCCTCGGCCTGGCGC
>JBCDKB010000353.1:0-9459 GCA_038747035.1 Acidobacteriota bacterium
GTGAAGAGCGCGACGGCCATCGCCATCTCGAAAATCGCCATCGCCGAGCCGGTCCGGCCGGCGTCGCCGGAGGGCCCGACCGCGCCGCGTCCCCCCGCCACGCCCGCCAGCGTCGTCCGCCGGGTGACGCGTAGCGCCGGCGCCAGGCCCGCCGCCCAGGTGGTGAAGAGGGCGATCGCGGTCAAGGCCGCGAAGGCGGGAAGACCGGGCTCGAGGCGGAGCCAAAACGGCGCCTCGTCGAGCTGGGCCTGGAGCCAGCGGAGGACCCCGTGCGACCCCCAGGCGGCGAGGCCGGCGGCGAGGGCGACGATGACCGCCACCTCCCACCACAATTGCGCGACGACCTGGCTGCGGCGGGCGCCGAGGGCGAGCCGCATCGAAAGCTCTTTGGCGCGGCCGGCGTTGCGGGCGGCGAAGAGGTGCCCGACCTGGGCGGCGATCACCGTCAGGATCAGGAGCAGCGCCGCGATCAGGCCGCCGGTACCCGCCCACACCTCGCCGGGCCGGGACGGTTCGGTATAGCCCACGACGCGCAGGCGTGGCGCCGCGTCGGCCGCGTCCGCCGACGGGGGCAGGGGTGAACCCGCGGCCTCCACTTGGTCCTTCGCGAGCCGGCGGTCCGCCTCCGAGTGCAGCACCGCGAAGAGCTCGATCCCCGGCGACGAACCGTCGGCCGAGCCGCCCCAGTGGCGCTCCTCGAGCGGGACCCACAGGAGCGGGCGGTTGGGGAAGAGGAAAGTGTCCGGCAGAACGCCGACCACTTGCCGCCGCTCCCCGCCGACGTCGATCGACTGGCCGAGCACGGCGTCGGAGGCGCCGAAACGGGTCCGCCACAGGCTTTCCCGCAGCACCACCACCGGCCGCGCCCCGGGCGCGCTATCCGCGGCGGTGAGGGTTCGGCCGAGCCGGGGCGTCGCGGGCAAGACGTCGAAAGCGCCGCCGCTCATCACCACGCCGGTGACGGTGTCGACGTCGCCGTTGGCGTGGAAGATATTGAGCTGCTCGTGGTCCTTACCGCCGAAAAAAGTGAAGGCGGGGACGTCCGTTCGCAGTCGATCGAGCCAGCCGGGGTCAAGGGAGCGGATCCTCCGACCCGTGGCGGGGTCCGTGACCTCGATGCGCACGTAGCGCTCGCCGTCGGCGTAGGGAAGCTCGGAGAAAAGCAGGCCGGAGGCATAGCTCAAGCCCACCGACATGAGGCCGAGGCCCGCCGCCAGCGTGAGCAAGGCGACGGCATTCAGCAGTGGACGCTTGCGCACCAAACGCCACGCCAAGCGCACCTCGAAGGTCGCCGAAAGGACGGCGTCGAACCCCTCCCTGAGGAGATCCCGGACGCGGGCGAAGAGCATCGTAGTCCCGAAAGACAGGGCGTCGACCGCCGTGACGAGCGGCGCCCACGCCCCGAATCGCTCCCGTCGCTCGGGGTGGAGCTCCATCAGATCGCCGACGGCGTCCTCAATCCGCTCCGCCGGCAGGCAGCGACGCAAGAAAGCCTCGATCCATCGCCACATCATCGCGGGCCCCCAACAGCGGTGACTTCCAGGTCTTGCCACAGGCTTTCGAGGGCGGCGCGGGCCCGGCGGACCGCGCTCTGCCCCGCCGCTTCGACGGTGACGTGGCGGCGCCGCTTGCCGCCCCGCTCCGCCCGCGGCTCCGAGAGCCACGACGTCACCAGGCCTTTTTTCTCCAGGCGCTGGAGCGTCACGTAAACCGCAGAGCGGGTGGTCTTCCTCGCCGTGCGTTCGACGATCTCGTCGACGATGGCGAGGGTGTGGGCGCGCTCGTCGCCTAAGCGCAGCGCGGCGAGCAGCACGATCAATTCGAATTCTCCGAGGCCGGATTTGCCCATGGTGTCCCCGTAGTCCTTGACGGTCCATTGCGGTGGGTGGCGATGCGTTCCAGGGGAGGTACGCTATTTTAGTAATTTTGTTACTTAAAAGGTGATTGCCGCCCGCCCGGCACCTCGAGCGCGTCGAATCCCGATCTCCGAATCCCGCGGCCGGCGGGTTGCGTTGCATTTCTGGACTGGCCGTTCTAGTATTCTTCACGAGGACACCATGAGAGGACGCCCCAAATCATTCGACCGCGACGAAGCCCTCGAGAAGGCCCTGGCGGTCTTCTGGGAGAGGGGCTTCGGCGGCACGGCGATCGGCGACCTCACCGTGTGCATGGGCATCGGCCGGCAGAGCCTCTACGACACCTTCGGTGACAAGCACTCTCTCTATCTGGAGGCCCTGCGTCGCTATATCGAGATCCGCGTCACCGAAGCTCGGACGCTCTTCGAAGATCCGGAGCGCGGGGCCCTCGATAAGCTCGAAGTGCTCTTGGGCTTGTGGAAAGAGGAAGCCCTCTCCGGCCGCGCCGGCTGCATGATGGTCAACGGTTCCACCGAGCTCGGGCCCACCGACGAGGCGGCGGCGCGCCTGATGGAGAAGGGGATGGCGCGCATGGAGGGCCTCGTCCGCGACCTGCTCCAGAGCGCCCGCGACGCCGGCGAGCTCTCGGACCTGGCGAGTCCCACGAGTTTCGCCCGCCTGATCATGAACACCAGTCACGGCCTCGCCGCGCGCTCGCGCCTCGGTCTCGAAGAGCATGAGATGGACGATATTTTCGGCTTGATGCTGCGTCTATTGGCCCGCGACCCGGCTTGATTCCTCGATGATCTTCCTCCCTCCGAATTGCAATTTGGTTAATTCTGGATCGATGAGTCCGAAAAAAAGAAACCCTGGTGACGATTCGGCGTAATGAGGATCCAGCCAATTTTTCAGAGCGATCGCGTTCGCTGAGCCCCCCGCCCCCTTGAACGGCATCGATTACTTGAATGTTGAGTCAAAAAATAGGAGCCGCCCCCATGTCGAATACCGAGAAGGCCATCGTCCGCTACGGACAGTGGATCCTGCGCCACCGCGTGGCGGTCATTATCGTGACCGTGCTGAGCGTCTTAGCCCTGGGCGCCGGCTCCCCGCGCCTCGGCTTTAATGACGATTACCGCCTCTTCTTCAAATCGAGCGATCCGGAGCTCCAGGCTTTCGAAGCGCTCCAGGCCATCTACACGAAGAACGACAACATCCTCTTTGTGGTCGAACCGGCGGGCGGTAACGTCTTCACCGGGGAGACTTTGGCCGCGATTGAGCAGCTCACCGAAGAGGCGTGGCAGATCCCGTTCGCCCGGCGCGTGGACTCGGTGACCAACTTCCAATTCACCCGCGCCGAAGAGGACGACCTGATCGTCGAGGATCTGGTCAGCGGCGCCGCCTCGTTCGGCCCGGAGCAGCTGGCGGCGGTCCGCCGGGCGGCGCTCGACGAGCCGCTGCTCAACGGACGCATCGTCAGCGCCAAAGGCGACGTTACCGGGGTCAACGTGACCTTGCAGATGCCAGGCGAATCGGTAGATGAGAGCAGCATCGCCGCCGCCGCGGCCCGGGAGCTCGCCGCCAACCTCGAGGCCGAATGGCCGGCGCTCGACGTGCGCCTCACCGGCTTCGCGATGCTCAATAACGCGTTCACCGAGGCGTCCATGCGCGACATGTCGACGCTGATTCCGGTGATGTACGGCTTCATTCTGCTCTTCCTGGTACTGCTCTTCCGCTCGGTGACGGCGACGCTCTCGACGCTCTTCGTGATCATCATGTCCACCGTCGCGACGCTCGGCGCCGCCGGCTGGCTGGGGCTCGAGCTGACGCCGCCGTCGGCCATCGCGCCGACCTTGATCATGACCCTCGCCGTCGCCGACAGCGTGCACCTGCTCAAGGGCTTTCTGGCTCGCCTGAGCTTCGGCGACGGCAAGTCGGAGGCCCTGGTGGAAGCGCTGCGGGTCAACGGCTGGCCGATCTTCTTGACCAGCGCGTCGACGGCGATCGGTTTCCTGTCGATGAATTTCAGCGACTCGCCGCCGTTCCACGACCTCGGCAATATGACCGCCTTCGGCGTCATGGCGGCCTTCGTGATCTCGATGAGCTTCCTGCCGGCGGTGGTGTCGCTGCTGCCGGTCCGGCCGCCCCGACGGCGCAGCGTCGGCGCCGAGCGCTGGGATCGGCTCGGGGCCTGGGTGCTCGGCCACCGCGTGCCCGTGCTGCTGGTGACCGCGGCGGTGGCCGTCGGCTTGACGCTGTCGGTGCCGCGCAACGAGCTCAACGACGAATTCGTCGACTACTTCGCGCCGTCGGTGCCGTTCCGCGCCGATACGGACTTCGCCGTCGAGCGTTTGACCGGCATCTACCAGGTCGAGTTCTCCCTCGGCGCCGGTGAAAGCGGCGGCGTCGCCGAGCCGGCCTACCTCGAGGCCCTGGACCGCTTCGCCGAGTATTGGCGGGCCCAGCCCGGCGTGCTGCACGTGCGCACGCTCTCCGACACGATGCGCCGCATCAACCGCAGCCTGCACGGCGACGACCCGGCCTACTACGCCCTGCCGGAAAGCCGCGAGCTCAGCGCCCAATACCTGCTGCTCTACGAGCTGTCGCTGCCCTACGGCCTCGACCTCAACGACGAGATCAACGTCGATAAGTCCGCGACCCGCTTCACCGTGACCCTGGACGACCTGTCGGCCAAGGGCTTGATCGCCGCCGCCCGCGGCGGCGAAGCGTGGCTGCGGGCCGAAGCGCCGGAGTCCATGTTCAGCTACGGCGTCGGCCCGGCGCTGATGTTCGCCAAGCTGGCCCAGCGCAATATCCGCGGCATGCTGGTGGGCACCTTCGTGGCCCTGGTCTTGATCTCGGCCCTGCTCATGGTGGCGCTGCGCAGCTGGCGCTACGGCCTCCTGAGCCTGATCCCGAATCTGGCGCCGGCGGGCATGGCGTTCGGCATCTGGGCGCTGGCGGTCGGGCAGATCAACCTCGCCCTGTCGATGGTGGTGGCGATGACGCTCGGCATCGTGGTCGACGACACCGTCCACTTCCTCGCCAAGTACCAGCGCGGCCGACACGAGCGCGGCCTCGACGCCGACGGCGCCGTGCGCTACGCCTTCCGCGCCGCCGGCGGCGCCCTCTTCACCACCTCGGTGGTGCTGGTCGCCGGTTTCCTCGTGCTCTCGCTCTCGTCCTTCGACATGAACGCCGGCATGGGCCGCTTGACCGCGGTCACGATCGCGATGGCGCTCTTCACCGACTTCTTCCTGTTGCCGGCGCTGCTGGCGACGGTGGATCGAAGGAAATCCGAAGCCACGTCCCTACAGACCCAAACCGCGGCGCCTTGACGGGCGTCGCTTTGACCCTAGCTGCCAAGCCCCCACAGGCCTTCCCCGGAGAAAAATCATGAAGACGACCTCTACCACCGAGCCCGCCTTGTCCCGAGCGTCTTTGACGCCTGAGCTCACGACGCTGAAGGCGGCCATCGCCGCCGCCGCCCTCGCGGCCCTCGCCGCGCTGTCCGTCCCCGCCGCCGCCACGCCGAGCTTTGAAGGCCTCGACCCGGTCTCGAAGGGCCTCGCCATCGCCGAAGAGGCCGACCGCCGTGACCAGGGATTCGGCGACTCGCAGGCGACCTTGACCATGATCCTGCGCAACGCCCACGGCGAAGAGTCGACCCGCGAGCTGCGCAACCGCACCCTGGAGCAGGCCGACGACGGCGATAAGTCCTTGGTGATCTTCGATCACCCGCGCGACGTCAAGGGCACGGCCTTCCTGACCTTCAGCCATATCGACGGCGACGACGACCAGTGGCTCTACCTGCCGGCCCTGAAGCGGGTGAAGCGCATCTCGTCGTCGAATAAAAGCGGCCCGTTCATGGGCAGCGAGTTCGCGTACGAGGACATTTCCTCCCAAGAAGTGGCGGAGTACACCTACCGCTACCTGCGCGACGAAGAGCTCAACGGTCAATCGACCTACGTCGTCGAGCGGGTGCCCGTGCACCCGAAGTCGGGGTACCAGCGCCAGGAGGTGTGGTTTGACCGGGAAGAGTTCCGGCCGCTGAAGACGGTGTTCTATGACCGCAAAGGCGACTTGCTGAAGACCCTCGAGCAGCAGGGCTTCGAGCGCTACCTCGAGCGCTACTGGCGCCCGGCCCGGATGACCATGGTCAACCACCAGACCGGCAAGTCCACCGAGCTGAAGTGGAGCGACTATGTGTTCCAAAACGGCTACAGCGAGTCCGACTTCAACCGCGCCGGCCTGGCGCGGGCGCGCTGAACGGCGCCCTAGGTCAGACCCGATGAAGTCCGTATTCCAGGCATCGGCGATGCTGCTGCTGGTGGCCGCCCCCGCCCTCGCCGACGGCGGGGCGGGGGAGTGGTCCGGCTTCGTCGGCCTCGAGCTCCGCGCCTTCTCCGCCGACGGCGCTTTCCCCGGCCAGGACGACGACGTCACCGGCTCGCTGGTGATCGAGCCCGAATATTTCTACGAGTGGAACGGCGGTCGCGACCGGGTTGTGGCCAAGCCGTTCCTTCGCCTGGACTCCTCCGACGACGAGCGCACCCACTTCGACGTGCGGGAGCTCTACTGGCAGCGGGTGGGCGACGCGTACGAGCTCGACGTGGGCCTGCGCACGGTCTTCTGGGGCGTCACGGAGTCGCTGCACCTGGTGGATATCGTCAACCAGACGGACCTGGTGGAAGACCTAGACGGCGAAGACAAGCTCGGCCAGCCGATGGTTCGCCTGGGGCTTGAAAGGGACTGGGGCTACCTGGAGCTCTTCCTGCTGCCGGGCTTCCGCGAGCGGACCTTCCCCGGAGTTGACGGTCGATTTCGGCCGCCGATCCCCGTCGACGTCGATGACGCGCGGTACGCGTCGTCGGCGGAGGATGGCCACGTCGACGCCGCCCTGCGCTTCTCCCGGGTGCTCGGGGACGTCGACCTCGGCGTCACCTACTTCCGGGGCACGTCGCGGGAGCCCTTGCTCGTCCCGGCGGCGGGGGGCTCCGGCGGCGCCCGGCCGGTGCCGTTCTACCCTCAGCTCGACCAGGTCGGTCTCGACCTCCAGGCGACCCTCGACGCGTGGCTGCTGAAGGTCGAAGCGGTGGCGCGGTGGAGCGATCCGGTCGATGATCCCGACCCCGGCTTCGGCGACTACCTCGCCGCCGTCGGCGGCTTCGAATACACCTTCTTCGACGTCGGCGGCCGCGGCCTCGACGTCGGGGTGCTGGCGGAGTATCAGTGGGACGAGCGGGGTGACCTCGCCACCGTGCCGACCGAGGACGATCTCTTCGTCGCCGCGCGCTTGGCTTTAAATGACGTCCAGTCCACCGAGCTCCTGGTCGGCGGCGCCGTTGATTTGGGCAGTGGCGCCACGTTCTTCAATCTCGAAGGCTCCCGTCGACTCGGGGATCGCTACGAGCTGGAAGTGCGACTGCGGGCTTTCGCCGGCGCCGAATCGTCGGACCCGCTGGCGGCGCTGCTCGAAGACGACTATCTCCAGGTGGCGATCCGGCGGTATTTCTGACCCGAGTCGCTCGCCCGCAGGACTGGTTTAGAATAAGGCGATGAGGCACTCCGCCAGCCCCCAAAACCGGCACGACTCCGCCGCGTCCGCGTCATCCCGCGACGCCGTCGGGGCGAAGCGCGGGTTTGAGGTCCACGGCCAGGCGACCCCTTCTCGGCACCGCCTGGCGGATATCGCGCTGGCGGCGCCGGCCCCCGACTCGGCGCCGACGCCGGTCGCCCAGCGTCGCGTGGCCCTCGGCCGACCCGGCGGCGCCCCCGCGGCGAGCCGCGGCGGCCTGCCGGCGGACCTGCGCACCGGCATCGAATCGCTTTCGGGCGTTTCGATGGAAGGGGTGCGCGTCCACTACAACTCGCCGAAGCCGGCCCAGCTCAAAGCGGAAGCGTACGCCCAAGGCCGCGAGATCCACCTGGCGCCGGGCCGCGACCGCCACCTGCCCCACGAAGCGTGGCACCTCGCCCAGCAGGCCCAGGGCCGCGTCCAGGCGACGATGCAGGCCAAGGGGCAGCCGATTAACGACAGTCCGGCCCTCGAGCGCGAGGCCGACACGATGGGTCAAAAGGCGCTCCAGATCGGACGCGCCCGAAACGCCGCGTCCGGCCAGGCCGCCCCGGAATCGGCCGCCGCCTCCGCCGCGCCCGCTTCCTCCGTCGCGTCCGCCGCCGGCCCAAAGCCCTAGCGTCAAGCACCGATGGGCGCCCCTAGGAATACCGCCGCGCCGGCGGCCCGCCTCGACGCGGGTTTGGTCGAACGCATGGTGGCGATCCGCCGCGACCTCCACCGCCATCCGGAGCTCTCCGGCGCCGAAGAGCGCACCTCAGGCGCCGTCGCCGACCGTCTCGGCGCCTTGGGTCTCGCGTCGAGACGTCTCGGTGAGACCGGCCTCATCGCCGACATCCCCGCCGCCGACGGCACCACCGACGGGCCGAAGGTGGCGCTGCGGGCGGATATGGACGCGCTGCCGATTTCTGAGGAAACCGGCCTGCCCTTCGCGTCCCGGAATCCGGGCGTGATGCACGCCTGCGGCCATGACGGCCACACCTCGATTCTGCTCGGCGCCGCCGAAGCGCTGCTCGCCGCGCCGGCGCCGGCGCCCGTCCGCCTGCTCTTCCAGCCCGCTGAAGAAATCGCCCGCGGCGCCCGCGCCCTCATCAAAGACGGCGCGCTCGACGGCGTGGCCTTCGTTTTCGGCGTGCACCTCGACGTTTCGGTGGACACGGGCCGCCTGCTGGTTACGGAGGGCCCGGTGAACGCCGCCCTCGACAACTTCCAGATTCGCCTCGTCGGCCAAGGCGCCCACGCCGCCCGCCCCCACCACGGCGTCGACGCCGTGGTCGCCGGCAGCGCGCTGGTGATGGCGCTCCAGACGGTGGTCTCCCGCGAGCTCGACCCGGCGGACCGCGCCGTGGTCACCGTCGGCTCGTTCCACGCCGGCACCGCCAAGAACGTGATCGCCGAAGAGGCGGTGCTCGAAGGCACCCTGCGCAGCCAAAGTCCCGATGTCCGCCGGCAGCTCCGCGACGGCGCCGAGCGCCTGGCCCGAGCCGTCGCCGAGACCCACCGGGCGCGGGCCGAGGTCGAGATCTTCCCCGGGCCGCCGGCGCTGATCAATCGACCCGCCCCCACGGCCCTCGCCCGCACCGCCGCCGAACGCACCGTCGGCGCCGGGCAGATCGGCGAGCTCGCCAAAGCGAATCTCGGCGGCGAAGACTTCGCCGAATACCTCGAGCACGTCGACGGCTGCTTCATCCGCGTCGGCGCCGCCCACGCCGATCGACCGAACTCGCCGCAGCACTCGAGCCGCTTCGATTTCGACGAAGCCGCCCTCGAAGTCGGCGCCCGCTACTTCCGCCACGTCGCCCACGTCGCCGGCGCGTCGCTACGGTCCTAGTTCGACCGCAGGTTCCGACGCGCTGCGGTGCGCCCGTTCGGGGGTGATCGCCCGGCGATGCGAGGCTCCGTGATGGAGCTCTCAGAATTTTAGGCCCGGGGGAAACCCGAGGTGATCGGAGTCGTATACTCATTTTTGTAGAGTATTGAGCGTCGAACGAACCCGGTGTGCCCATGCCTAAGTCCAAGTCCAAGTCA
>JBCDKB010000354.1:0-9444 GCA_038747035.1 Acidobacteriota bacterium
CGGCATGCGAGCACCCTCCGGCGTAGGGGCGGGGCTTGCCCCCGCCCGTGCAGAAGCGTCGGTCTTCCGGCCTGTAGAGATTGGATCCCAGCGACCGACACAAACCGCTACCCAATGTCGGCGCGCCGACAACGGGCCGAGATCCAGGTACGGTTTCTGCTCCGCCGCAGGTGGTCGCCGTGGCACGAAGAGTCCGCCGAAGGGGTCTGATTCGGACTCCAGGCACCCTCCGGCGTAGGGGCGGGGCTTGCCCCAGCCCGGGCCGAAGCGTCAGTCTTTCGGCCCATAGCGATTCGACCCAAGCAGCCGACACAAACCGCTACGCAATGTCGGCGCGCCGACAACGGGCCGAGATCCAGGCACGGTTCCTGCTCCGCCGCAGGTGGTCGCCGTGGCCCGCCAAGGGGATGCGATTCGGCAGCACCCTCCGGCGTGGGCGCGGTGCTTGCCCCGGGCTCGCCGCTCGATGACAACGACCTGCGTCCCACGAGTAGGCCTGTGGCTATCGTCAGCTCTGGCCGTTGCTGACGAGAATTCAAACGCGTTTCAGCAATCAATCTGACACGCGACTCTCCCTCACCTCCAGGCCAAACACTGCGGAGCCCATTGGGGATCCACATCACATTCCGCTTTCTCGACCCCAACCGCCCGGACCCCTTTCCTCGCCTCCGATGACCTGATAGGTCTCGACTCCAGACGCCGCCGCTTAGCCCCGTCTCACTGGGCGCTACCAATGGGGAAGCTCCACAGACAAACGAAATGCGTCTCCAATGCCGCATACGCGGTTGCGAGCCTTTGCTCCTGGGATATGACCAGGCTCTCCTGCGAAGGCTCTACTCAAGCGTTCTGTAGACCCCTGAGACGCACCGGCAGCTACATTTCGTAGTCGCCGAGATCGTCATCGTCGAGGTCCTCGAGATACTTCTTAATCGTCGCGTCGTCTTTGAGCCGCTCGGTCCGCTGGTCCTGGCTAGCGGCGTCGAGCACCGGTTCGGCGACGAGGACCGGGGCGTCCACTCGAAGCGCCAGGGCGATGGCGTCGCTGGGGCGGGAATCGACTTCGACATCGCCGCCGCTGGTTTGGAGATGGAGGGCGGCGTAGAAGGTGCCGTCCCGGAGATCGGAGATGACGATCTGGACCAGCTGGGCGTCGAGGCTGGTCAGCGTATTGATGATCAGGTCGTGCGTGAGCGGCCGAGGGGGACGCACGCCTTCAATCTCGAGCATGATCGCGTTGGCCTCCGCCGGGCCGATCCAGATCGGCAGGAGGCGCGCTTCGTTTTGATCCTGAAGCACGACGACCGGCGTATTCTGGTCCATGATCAAGCCTTTGACCACCATCGGGACGAGCTGGATTTCTTTGTCCATGGCCTATTCTCCGCCTCTCCCTCCTCGGCGGTCAAGCCGATAAGTCGAAGCAATACTTTTAAAGTGAAACTTTAGCTTTCGATGGTAGGCGTCCGCCACAACTAGAGACGCCGCCGGCGTTGGGCCGGCGGCGTGCATCTCAAACTCTCTCCCCAGACCGTCGAGTCCTGGGTGCCCAGAAACCCTAGGCGACGAGGCGACCGATCAGGGAATGCGGCAAGCCCTGCTCCACGACGACCTCGGTCAGGCTGCCCATCTCGAGGGGGGCGTCACCGTATGGGAAGTGCACTAGACGGTGACACGGGGTGCGTCCGGTCTGGGTCCCCGGCCGCCTGCCCCACTGCGTGACCAGGACCTCGTGGCGGGTCCCCTCGAGATCGGCGTTGAGCTCTTTCTGGATCTCCGCCTGGACGGCGAAGAGGCGTTGCAGGCGCTCGCTGGCGACGCTCTCCTCAACCGCCTCGACCCGTAGCCGGGGCGCTGCGGTGCCAGGCCGGGGGGAGTACTTGAAAGCGAAGACCTGGGCGTAGCGGACCCGCCTCACCAGGTCGAGGGTCGCCTCGAAGTCCTCGTCCGTCTCGCCCGGGAATCCGACGATGAGGTCGGTGGAGAGCGCGATATCGGCCCGAGCGACGCGGATGCGGTCGATCAGGTCGAAGTAGGACTCGACCTTATACCCGCGCCCCATGAGCTTCAGCATGCGGTTTGAGCCGGACTGCACCGGCAGGTGGAGGTAGGGCGAAATGTTCTCGTGGCGGGCGAATTGGTCGACCATGGCCTGGGTGAAGTCCCGCGGATAGGAGGTCACAAAGCGCAGGCGACGGACCCCATCAAGACTCGCGACGGCGTCGAGCAGGTCGGCGAAGTCGGCCCCGGTCTCGGGGTCCTTCCAATGGTTCACCGTCTGGCCGAGCAGCTCGATCTCGACGAAGCCGAAGTCCAGCAGATGCCGCACCTCGCGGAGCACGTCGCCCATCGGGCGGCTCTGCTCGGGGCCGCGGGTGCTGGGCACGATGCAAAAGGTGCACTTCTTGTCGCACCCTTCGATGATCGTGACCATGCCCTTGTAGCCGCCCTCCCTCGACACCGAGTCGAAATCGTAGTTGCGCTCGCGGGCGTCGGGGAAGCCTGTGGCGATGACCGGCTCTCCGGACTGGAGGCGCTGGTCGAGCAGCTCGGCGAGCTCGCCGACGCGGGCGGGGCCGATCACGAAGTCGAGGTCGGGCACCCGCTTCACGGCGCTCTCCCCTTCTTGCTGCGCTACGCAGCCGCAGAACCCGATGAGCAGGTCCGGCCGGGTCCGCTTCAGCAGCCGGTACTCACCGAGCCGGGAGTAGGCCTTCTGGGCCGCCTTCTCGCGGACGCTGCAGGAATTCAGCAAGATGATGTCGGCTTCTTTGACATCCCGCGTCGGCAGGATGCCCTGCTCCATGAGCTGGCCGGACATGCGCTGGGAGTCGAGCTCATTCATCTGGCAGCCCCACGTCTCGACGAAGAAACGTCGAGGGGAACGAAGGCTAGACGGGGCGATCGGGTTTTGGACAATCGGAAGAGGCATCGGAAGGAACTCCGGTGGTGCGGGAAAGGGCCGGCGAGTCGCGCCGGCCCTTCGGGAAGCTGGGTGGGGTTCGATCGGGCGTGGTGGGCGCCGAGCTCGGCGCGGCTAGTTGCCGCTCGGCTCGCGCTGCGTCGGTTCGCCGCCGCGGGTGCCGAAGGACACTTGCTCCACCAGCTGGCGCTCTTCGGCCGTCGGCTCTAGCTCCCAGCCCTGGTTCAGCCAGCCCTGGAGGGCACCTTCGCGCCGTCCTTCGTCGAGGAAGCTGTCGAGCTCCCCTTCGAATCGGCCGGCCTGCTCGCGCAGGGCGTTCATGCGGTCGAGCACCCGATCCCAGGCGGGCTTCACCTGGCTGTCTCGGATGTACGGGTCGTCTTCGGCATAGAACTGCTGCCGAAGCGCGGCGGATTCTAACTCGAGCTCAGCGAGCTCGTCGACCGCGCGGCGCCAGCCCATGCGCAGCTCGAGGGCCCGATTGCGCCAGAAGTCTTCGTCGCGGACTCCGTCGGGGACGGTGGGGTCGAGGGCGGGAGCCGCCGTGTCGGCGGTCGCCTCGTCGGTCAGCTGGCCGGCGGGGGCGGACTCGAGCACGATCACTTCGGCGCCCTCCGCGTACTCCGCGAGATTGTCGTCGTTGATTTCGGCGATCGGGGCCTGCGGCGCCTGCTGGCGCTTGCGCGCCTTGGCGAGGCGGGAAGCTTCGATCAGAGTCGTCGGCTTCTGCGCCTCGAGCCCGGCGTCGATCACCGTCACCTTGCTACGACTGCCCGTCGCCCGCACCTCGCGGATCGGCGGCGGCAAGGGCGGCGGCGGTGGCGGCGGCTCGACCTGGGACGTCACCTGGGTCGGCGGCGGCGTCGTTTGCGGCTCTTCGATATCGCCGCCGGCACACCCGCTGAGGGCGACGAGGGAGACGACGCCGATCGAGGCCAGCGGCCAGCGACGCGCGTCGACCGCGCGCCGGGGGAGGCGTCCGGCGCGGCGCGGACGGGGGCGATCAGGGTGGTTCGGATACACCATGGGCCCTATTCTACCGCGTTCTGCGGGACGCTCCTACCGCTCCCCCCGCCGCCGCCCCCCGGGGCCCGACTCGCGCCTGCACGCGGCCGCTAGATGCCGAGGACGTCGGCGAGATACGCGTCGATCTCAGCGGCCGTCGAAAGCCGGGTGCACTCGTCGACGATCTCTTCCAGGCCCTCGACGCTCAACTCGCGGATGCGGCGTTTGATGGCGGGCACCTGACGCGGGCTGGTCGAAACGCGACGCAGGCCGCACCCTAGAAGGATCGGCGTCAGGCGAGGATCGCCCCCCATCTCACCGCACAGGCTCACTTCGATGCCGGCGTCCCGGGCGCTCTTGATGACGGAACGCAGCAGGCGCACCAGCCCAGGATGCAGAGGCCGGTAGAGGTTTGCGACATGCTCGTTATTGCGGTCGACGGCGAGCGAGTACTGGATCAGGTCGTTGGTGCCGATCGAGAAGAAGTCGACTTCCTTGGCGATCAGGTCGCTGATCACCGCCGCCGCCGGCACCTCGATCATCGACCCGAGCTTGAAGTCCCGGTGGAAGGGCAGGCCCTCTTCTTCGAGCTCGGCCATGACCTCCTCCGCGACCTGACGGAAGGCTCGGATTTCTTCGATGATCGTCACCATCGGCAGCATGATCCACAGCTCGCCGAAGACGGTGGCGCGGATCAGGGCGCGGAGCTGGGTGCGAAAGATATCCGGACGGGCGAGAGTCAGGCGGATGCCGCGCAGGCCGAGGACCGGATTTTCTTCCTTGGTCTCCATCACTTCGCGGGCGATCTTGCGCCCGCCTAGGTCGTAGGTGCGGATGATAGCCGGGTGTGGAGCCGCCGCCTCGATGAGGTGCCGGTAGAGGGCCAGGTGCTCCTCCTCCGTCGGCAGGGCCGGACTCTTTTCGATGTAGAGGAACTCGCTTCGGTAGAGACCGATGCCGGCGGAGCCGTAGCGCACCGCCTCGCTGATCTCCTCCGGCAGGTCGATATTGGCCATGACCTTGACCTCGACACCGTCCTTGGAAACGGCGGCGAGCAGACTCGTCTCGAGCAGCTCGAGCTCGTGCCGCTCATTCTCGAGCAGCCGCTCGGCGTAGTGCTCGCGGGTGGGCTCGTCGGGGCGGAGCACCACCTTGCCGAGGCTGCCGTCGACCACGATATCGACTTCGACCTGGTCGGTGATCTGGCGTCGAATGCCGCGCACGCCGATGACGGCGGGGATATTCAACGACCGGGCGATGATCGTGGTGTGCGAGGTCTGGGACCCGTGCTCGATCACAAAGCCGACGACGTTCTCGCGCCCGAGGCGCACTGCGTCGGAGGGCGAGAGATCGTCCGCGACGATCACCACTTCGCCTTTGACTTCCGAGAGCTGATGAAGGTGCAGGCCGCGTAGGTTGCGCACCACCACTCGGCAGGCGTGGCGGAGGTCTTCGGCTCGCTCACGCAGGTGCTCCGCGTCGATCGCTTCAAAGCGGGCTTGGATCTCAGAGACCGTTTCTTGCAGAGCCCACTCGGCGTTCACCGACTCGCGTCGAATGTGGGTCTCGACTTCCTTGAGGAAGAATTCATCCTGGAGGAAGAGCCCCTGCGCGTCGAAGATGCCGGCCAGCTCTTCACCGAGCTCGTCGCCGACGCGTTGGGTCATGCGGCCGATCTCTTCCAGGCTCGTCGCGACGGCGTGGCGGAACCGGCTGACCTCTTCGTCGATCTCGGCGGCGGCGACGGGGATTTGATAGATGTCGCCGATCCGAGTGGAGATGCAGACCGCCTTACCGACGACCACGCCGTCGGAAGCTCCGATGCCTTCGAAGGTCTGCATCGCCGACACGGCGACTATGTATCCTCGCCGAATCGACTCTCGATGAGGTCAATCACAGACGACAACGCTTCCTCTTCATCGCCGCCTTCGCACCGAACCCGGATCTCTGTCCCCTGGGCCGCCCCGAGCTGGAGCAGCCCGAGAATGCTCTTGGCGTCGACCTCGTCCCCCTCACGACAGACCGTGATGTCGCTCGAAAAACGCGCGGCGGTATGCACCAGCTTGGCGGCGGCGCGGGCGTGGAGGCCGAGGCGATTGACGATGGTGAGATCCTTCTCGAGCATGGCGTGTCCTTGACAGTCAGGGGGAAAGGGCGTTCCGTCCGGTGCCACTAGCATTTGTCCTGGGGAGCACAGCCCGAGCGCGGATTGAGGCTGGAGCAGATGCTCGACTGCGCCTTCTTTTCAATCCACCGGGTCATGTCGCTGAGGGGCATCGGTGCCGGGTGTGATGAGAGCTGGCATCCTAGGCGGACCACCATCGGGAGGTTGACCCCCGAAATCACCTCGATGTGATCCGGCGCCCGGTGTTTCATCGCGATATTCGACGGAGTGCCGCCGAAGATGTCGGTTAAGACCAGGACGCCGTGGCCGCTGTCGAGGCGTTTGAGAGCCGCCGTCACCTGAGCGTCGGCGTGCTCCAAGGTGTCATTCCAACCGAGCGCCAAGGCTTCGAAGCCATCGAGCGGTCCAGCAATGCGGCGCGCCGCCGCTAGGAGCTCTTTGGCCATATCGCCGTGGGTGAGGATCAGAATTCCAACCATAGTGCAGAAGGGGCGCGGGCTTCCGGGCTGGCCCGCGGCGCAGAGTGATCATATCGCAAGTGCGACGAAAATGCCGCACTGCGGCCAAGAGAGGCCCGGGCAGGGCCCGGGAAATGCCGCGTCGCGTCAAGCCAGAGGACCCGGCCCGTCGTGCAATATGCCGCGACAGCAAATATGTTAAATCATCATTTCCCATGGCAACGTGCCGGCGACCACAGTGCCCGGGTTCGAGGCCCAGGCGCAGTCGAGCCCATGCCGGCCCGCTGACCTCGCCGGCCAGGCAGGCTGCGCGTCGAGCGTGGGGTCCACAAGACTCCCCCGGGGGACGGGACAGCGCCTCCTGCACCGAAGCCGGCGGGTCAGATCTAGACGGGCCAGACCTAGACGATCGGGCCGGCGGAGCCGCCGCTTTCCGGCTCGCGGACGGAGGCGCCTAAGGCGAGGCGACTAGCGCTCGACGTCGCGGTGGCTGAGGCGCGCCGCCCAGCCAGCACCGCGGAGGTGCCGAGTGAGGTACTCGGCGGTCGCGACCGACCGATGCCGGCCGCCGGTGCAGCCGATGGCCACGGTCAGGTACCTTCGATTCTCGTGGACGTATCGGGGCAGCAGGAATTCCAAGAGTGCCGAGAGTCGATCGAGCAGCTCGCGATAGTCGTCCTGCGCCTCGAGGAACTCGGTGACCGGCGCGTCGCGGCCGGTCTGATCCCGGAGGTCGGGAATGAAATAGGGGTTCGCCAGGAAGCGGACGTCGAACATCAGGTCGGCGCCGGCGGGCGGACCGTGCTTGAATCCGAAGCTGACGATCGAAACCACCATCGGCCCGCCGCTCGACTCCTCCGGCCCGAACTGACGAATGATCGCGCGGCGCATGTCGTGCACGGACCAGTCGCTGGTCTCGAGGATCAGGTCGGCCGCGGCCCGCCACGACGCGAGCAGCCCCTTCTCTCGGCGAATGCCGTCGAGCACGGGGCGCTCCCCCTCCCCCATCGGATGACTGCGCCGGGTCTCAGAATATCGACGGACCAAGACGCCTTCCGCCGCGTCGAGGTAGATCACAATCGGATCTAGCTGCTCGCGGTCGATGGCTTCGAGCAGCGCCGGCACGGCGTCGGCGAAGCCCGGCGATCGGACGTCGGCGACGACCGCCACCGGACGGCCGGCGGGTAGGTGCTGCTCCGGCTCGGCGAGCAGCTGGCGCAGCAAGCTCACCGGCAGGTTGTCGACAACGTAGAAGCCAAGATCTTCGAACGCGCCGGCGGCGACGCTCTTGCCGGACCCCGAGAGGCCGGTCACGAGGACGAGGCGCCGGGGCTCGGCGGGGGGACTAGCGGCGTCTTTGGGCGTCACGGCGACCTGGCTCCCGGCGTCCTTGTTTCTGGCGATTCGCTTGCTGGCGGCCTTGGGTGATGCGCCCCTGCTCTAGGCGCTTCTCGAGCTCGTGGACCAGCTCCCGCGCCGAGTCGTGCCCCTGGAGGCGGAGTACGTGGTTGCGCGCCGCGATCTCCACGAGGCCGGCGATGTTGCGCCCCGGCGCCACCGGCATCCGCATATAGGGCACCGGCGTATCGAGGATGGTGTGCACCGTCTCGTCGAGCCCGAGGCGATCGTAGACCTCACCCTCTTGCCAACGCTCGAGCTCGATCACCAGGTCGATATTGACCCGGTCGCGGATCGCCGCGAGGCCGAAGAGATCCTTGACATTGACAATGCCGAGACCGCGGAGCTCCATATGGAACTTGGCCGGAGCCTCGGCGTAGCCGATGAGGTCGCCGCTCGGATAGCGACGGATCGTCACGATGTCGTCCGCGACCAGCGAGTGGCCGCGGGTGATCAGATCTAGGGCGCACTCGCTCTTACCCACGGCGCTGCGTCCGATGAGCAGAACGCCGAGGCCGTAGATTTCCACCAGGCCGCCGTGGAGTCGAGTCACCGGCACCAGGTGGTCTTCGAGAAAGAAGCTGAGCCGCTTGATCGTGGTCGACGTGTAGGCCTTCGTCGTCAGGACCGGGACCTGCCGGGTTCGACAAAGCTCGAGGAACGTCGGGAAGGGCTCAAGCCCTTTGCTGATCACGAAGACCGGCGTGCGCTCGTTGACGATGTGGTCAAAGCGCTCGCGCCGGACTTCGACGGGGACCGTCTTGAGGAATTCCGTCTCGCTCTCACCGATGATCTGCACGCGGCCGGGCTTGATGTAGGCGTAATAACCGGCGAAGGCCAAGCCAGGCTTCTGGACCCGCGGGTGGGTGATCTGACGCCCGAGGTACTCTTCCCCGCACAGCACGTGGAAGTGCATGTCGGCGAGCTCTCCGCTAAGGAGCTCGTGAACTTCGACGTGCGCGTCTTGCGGCATCTAGTCGCCGCCGTCCGCCATGGCGGCGTAGAGCTCTTGCGGATCGCTGATCTTCAGGAGCCTGTCGATTCCGCCGCTTTGCTGGATCCACTTGGATATCGTCGCCAAGCACTGGAGGTGGGCCGCCGGGTCCGAAGCCGGCGAAGCGACCACGAAGAAGAGCTGCACAGGCTCGCCGTCCACCGCGCCGAAGTCGACGGGCTCGCGGCTATAGCCGAAGGCGAGCAGGACCCGTTCGAGGCCGGCGATCTTGCAGTGTGGTATCGCCACGCCGGCGCCGATGCCGGTGGAGCCGAGCTGCTCGCGTTCCCACAGCGCCTGGAAGAGATCCTCCGCAGTGCCGGCGTCGGCGACGTCGGCTTTGACGATCCGTTCGGCGAAGCTGCGGAGGACGGAGATCGCGTCCCCGCCGGGGACATGGGTGAAGACGAGGGACGGATCGGCCAACGAAGCAAGCTGCATATTTTCTCGCTGACGCCGTTAGAACTCGGGGGCAATCAGCCCGAAGTTCGAGTCCTTACGGCGATAGAGCACGCTGACCTGCTCGCTGCTCGAGTCGAGGAAGACG
>JBCDKB010000355.1:0-9427 GCA_038747035.1 Acidobacteriota bacterium
ACGGTCGACTACTCCACCGGCCGCGGCAACACCACCACCGGTCAACCCACGACCCTCGGCTACTTCAGCACTTTCAGCAACGGGACCGTGGTCTCCAGACTCTGGATACCGCGGCCCGGAAGTAGCCAATCGGCGGAACATGACCTCACCTACGCCTTTGACGTCGAGACTTTCGTACGGACGACCGTGCAGAATCTCACCTTCGACTAGTCGCAGAAATCCGCCCGATGAAAAAGCGGAGATCCGAGGCCGCCGGGCTCGGATCTCCGCGCTTTTGTGGGTCGGCCATCCGATCCGGCTCGGACCCGCCAGATCCCTCGCTCGCGAGTCGCTGGCGGTGTCGGTGGAATATGTGGGGCCGCGGCGGGTTGAAGGGTAGGCCGGAGCGCCCCAGGGGCTCCGACGCTCCCGCACCGCCAGGTGCTGGGATGGGGACAACGCACTCTCTCACTAGAAGGAATACCGAATGTCCGATGCCTCTCCGACGCTCCTGCAGCCTCTCGATCTCCACGGCCTCGAGCTCCCGAATCGAGTGGTCATGGCGCCTTTGACCCGCGCCCGCGCGGGTATTGAACGCGTTCCGAACGCTCTGATGGCCGAGTACTACCGCCAGCGCGCCGCAGCCGGCGTCATCATCACGGAAGCGACCGCCATCTCACCCCAAGCCAACGGCTGGAATCAATCCCCCGGCATCTACACCGACGAGATGACCCGGGGCTGGGCGGAGGTCGTCAAGACCGTCCACGACGCCGGCGGCCGAATCTTCTTGCAGCTCTGGCACACCGGCAGGGCGTCCCACAGCGACTTCCACGGCGGCGAGCTGCCGGTCGCCCCGTCCGCCATCGCGCTCGCCGGCGACGGCATCCACACGCCCGAGGGTAAGAAAGACTACGAGGTGCCGAGGGCGCTCGAGACGTCCGAGATCCCGGCCCTCGTCGAGGACTACCGGCGGGCCGCCGAGCGGGCGAAGGAGGCCGGCTTCGACGGCGTGGAGGTCCACGCCGCCAACGGCTACCTGCTCGACCAATTCCTACAGTCCAAGACCAACCAGCGCACCGACGCCTACGGCGGCAGCGTCGAGAATCGCTACCGCCTACTCGGCGAAGTCGTGGACGCGGTCACCGGCGTCTTCCCCGCCAACCGCGTGGCGGTCCGTATCGCCCCGAACGGCGTCTTCAACGACATGGGGTCGCCGGACTTCCGCGAGCAATTCCTCTACACCGCCGGCCAGCTCGACGCCTACGGCCTGGCCTTCCTCGACGTGCTCGACGGCCTGGGCTTCGGCTTCCACAAGATGGGTGAACCCCTCACCCTCCGCGACCTGCGGCAGGTCTACCGCGGTCCGCTGATGGGCAACGTCGGCTACACCCAAGAAACCGGTGAAGCCGCCGTCGCCGCCGGCGACGCCGACCTCATCGCCTTCGGCCGGCCGTTCATCAGCAACCCCGATCTCGTCGAGCGCTTCGCCGGCGGTCTGCCGCTCGCCGACCCCGCGGATATGGCGGTTTGGTACTCCGCCGGCGAAGAGGGCTACACCGACTTCCCGACCCACCGGGAGGCGGCCGGCTCGTAACGCTCCCATCGGGCGCGCTGTACCTACTCCCCCTGCGCCGCCTCGAGCCACCCCCGGGTCCGGACCGGAATGACGCCGTCGAATCCGAGCTCGGCTTCGAGGATCGGCAGGGCGCGGCGCAGGGCGGCGAGGCCTTCACCGCGGTCGAGGCGAACGAGGCAGCGGCCGAGGCGGGCTTCGGAGAGGGCGGCGTACCACGGCGCACGGCCGACGGTCTGGCGGCGCACCTCGAGGGCTTCGCGGAGCAGCTCCACGCCGGCTTCGGGGTCGGTGCGGCACCGCAGCTCGCCGTAGCCCTCGAGGGCCGGCGCCAGGCGGGCGGCGTGGAGGTCTGGACGGGCCCGGAGCAGGGCGAGCGCCTCGCGGAAATAGGACTCGGCGGCGGTCGGATCGCTGTCGCGCAGACTGTTGGCGAGGGCCCCGAGGCTCACGGCGATCGACGGGTGCTCCGGAGCGAGCTCGGCGCGGCGGATGTCGAGGGCCCGGCGGTGCCCGAGGGCCGCCTGGTCCAAGCGTCCCCGGCGCTCGTCGTTGCGGGCCCTTGAAAACGACACGTCGGCGACGGCGAGGTGGTCGGGGCCGTAGACCTCCAGCAGGATGCGCTCCGCCTCCTGCAGGCGCTCATCGGCGAGGTCGAAGTCGCGCTGCTGGGAGTGGATGACGGCGAGGTTCTGGAGCCCCAGGGCGACGGCGCCGTGGAGGTCGCCGTAGATCGTGCGCCGGATCTCGAGGCTGTGCTCAAGGTCGGCCCGCGCGCCGTCGAGGTCGCCGCGGCTACGCCGAATCGCCACGAGGTTGTTGAGCGAGATCGCCACTTTGGGATGGACTTCGCCGAGCAGTCGACGGCGATTCTCGAGACTGCGGCGCGCCAGGGTCTCGGCGAGCTCGGCGTCACCTTCGGCGTAGACCGCCCGCGACAAGAGATCTTCAGCTTCGGCGCGTTCAAGGGAATCCGGCGCCCCAGAGCGGGCCGGATCCGCCAGCGACTCCTCAAGCACTTTCCGGGCGTCGGCGATGCGCCCCTGCTCGAGCCAGCAGAGCGCCAAAGCCCGCTGGAGCGCGCCGAAGACCTCGCTATGGGGACCGCGGGCGCCGTCCTCGAGCGCGAGGGCGGATTCGAGCAGCTGACCCGCCGGCTCAAAATGCTGCTGCTCCATACGCAGCAGGCCCATTTGGTAGAGCGCTTCCACGTGCTCCGGGGCTGAGGGCGCCAGGATCGCTTTCCGCGTCTCCAGGCTGTCCGCGAGGTGCAGCTCCGCTTCGTCGAGCAGCGCCAGCTCGCGGTAGACCCGTCCGAGGGCGCCGGCCAGGGCGGCGCGCAGCTGCGGACGGTCCTTGAGCTGGTCCTGCACATGCTTCGAACCCTGGTCCAGGACCTCGCGGGCGGTGAGCTCGTCCCCCAGCGCCTGTTCGGGGTGGGAGACTTCAAAGAGCCCCACCAGCAGGTCCACCACGGCCTCGGCCCGGTCTTTGGCCTCCTCCGCCACTTCGAGATTCAGCTCGGCGCGGCCCCGTTCACGCTCGGCGACCCGCGCCTGGCGCGACGTGACAACGGTCGAGACGGTCAGCGAGAGCAGCACCGCCGCGAGCCCCGCCGCCCCGAGGCGGTGGCGCCGGGCCAGCTTAGCGACGTGGTAAAGCCAGGTGCCGCGGCGCGCCGCCACGGGTCGATTGTCGAGATAGGCGAGCACATCCTGCGAAAGCTCCGCCACCGAGCTGTAGCGATCCTCGGGCTCGGGCCGAAGCGCCTTCATGACGACGGCGTCCAGGTCCGGCCCCCAGGCCGCCCGGCGCCCGTTCTCAGAGACGAAGCGGTGACTCGGGCGCACGATCTTCGCCGTGGAAACGGCGGCGGCGATCTCGAGCGGGTTCGTCGAGGTAATCCGGTAGGGGCGCTCACCGCAAAGCAATTCGTAGAGCACCACGCCCAGCGAATAAATATCGGTCGCCGTGGTAAGCGACTGGTAGCGCACCTGCTCGGGGCTCGCGTAGTCGGGCGTCAGCGGTCGAAATCCGCCGGGGTCGGCCCGCGTCGCTTGCTCCAGGCTGTCCAGGTGGCCGTGTCGGCCCGGCCCGCCGCCGAGGGCCTTCGCGATGCCAAAATCCACCAGCTTCGGAGTGCCGTCATCGACGACGACGATATTCGACGGTTTGAGGTCGCAGTGCAGGATCAGACCCCGGTGGGCGTAGTGGACCGCGTCACAAATCTTGCGGAAGAGCTTCAGCTTCTCCCGCAGGTCGAGGGCCTGGTGGCGGCAGTGGTCGAGCAAATGCCGCCCCTCGACCAGCTCCATCACCAGATAGGCGGCGCCGTCCTGGGTGCCGCCGTCGAGGATGCGGGCGATATAGGGATGCTCGAGGGTGGCGAGGACCTGACGCTCGAGTCGGAACCGCCGCTCGAGCTCCGGGCTCACGAGCTCCGGGCGCAGCCACTTGATGGCGACCCGCTTGGTGAATTCGTCGTCGTCGCGCTCCGCCAGGTAGACCTTGCCGAGTCCCCCCTCACCGAGCACGTCGAGGATGCGGTAGACGCCGACCCGGTCCGGCGCGGCGGCCGGCGGCGGGCGTTCGTGTCCGGTCGGCGGGGCGGCGTCGGCCGCCGCCGCCACCGCGGCGCCGACCACCGCCCCGATCTTGGCCTCGGCGCCGCCGGCCACGCCGAGCAGCCCCTCCGCCTCCCGGCAGAGCTCGGGATCACCGCCGCAGGCCTCTCCGAGGTAAGCGGCGAGCTCGTCTCCTTCGAGCTCGCCGGCGCCGTGGAATATCCGCTCTAGACGTCGAAAACGCTCGTCCGCGGTTTCGCTCATGGGCGGCCCGGGCCGCCGTCCCCCATGTGGTGAACCAGCCAAGCCCGCGCCATCTTGAGGTCGCGCTCGACCGTCGCGTGGCCGACGTCGAGGATCCGAGAGCACTCGGCGATCGTCAACCCGGCGAAGAACCGGAGCTCGATCACCTTGACCTTGCGCGGATCGAGCTCCCCGAGCTTCGACAGCGCGGCGTCGAGGGCCAGCAGATCCGTGGGCTGCGAGACGCTATCGAGGCCGTCCAGGTCGTCCACGAGCAGCAGGGTCTGCTCTCCCCCGCCGCGCTTGTCGGCCCGACGCCGCTTCGCTTCGTCGACCAGGATGCGGCGCATCATCGACGAGGTCAAGGCGAAGAAATGCTCGCGGTCCTGCCACTGGACGTTGACGCCGACGAGACGCAGGTAAGCCTCGTGGACCAGCGCCGTGGGCTGGAGCGTGACCGGCCCCTCCCGCCGCATGTGGGAGATCGCCATCTGGCGCAGGGGTTGGTACACCAGGGGGACGAGCTCATCGATGGCGCGCGGGTCGCCCGCCCGCCAGTCCTGGAGCAGGCGGGTGATGTCGGAGGGCGCGGGGTCGTCGCTCGTCACAGTCTCGGCAGCGTAGGGGAATCAGCGGAGTCAAGCGCCGCGCGTCGGCATGGCGGCGGCGCAGCCCGTCCAGTCTTCTAATCCAGTTTCGCACGCCTCCACCGGAAAGCGAAATCGCCGACCGCGCAGCCCGATGCGTCCCGGAAGCCCGTTTTCAGCGGCTTTCAGCTTTTCTTCAGACGGACTTCAGGCCTTCCGGCCGCCGGCTGCCTAGATTTCACAAGCCGGTTCTAGCGCTCCGGCCGGGGTCACCGCGTGGGGACCTCCGGGTCCTTGGGGACCCGGCTCGCCGGCCCCAGCTTCGGGCGCAACCCGGCTGACGTGACCCGGCGGACCTCAACCGACGGACAAGCCCGTTTCGACCCGCCCCGACTCACTCCGCTCCGACTGACCAGGAGGATCGCAGCATGCCACGATCTCTATCTCGATTCGTTCATTCCTTGCTTCTCGTTCTCGTTTCACTCCCCTTCGCGACGCCGACCCAGGCCCGCCTCGACGACGGTGCGCTACTCGGCGGCACCTCCCTTTACCTCGTCCACCTGGACGGCGCGCCGGGCGCGCTCGCCCGGCCGGATCTGGTCGCCGAGAAGTCCCGCTTCAGCGCCTCCGCCCCCGCGGTCCGCGCCTACCTCGGTGAGCTCGACGGCCTGCAGCGCGCGGCGCTTTCCCGCGTCGCCGGCGCCCTCGGCCGCGACGTCGCCCCCCGCTTCCACTATCGGCTGGTGGGCAACGCCGTCGCCCTCGCGCTGACGCCGGCGGAAGCCCGACGGTTGGGGAAGGTGGAAGGCCTGCGGGTCGAAGCCGATCAGCTCTTCCCCCTCGATACGCTCGAAAGTACCGAAGGCGTCGGCGCCACGGCGGTCTGGGATGGACCGGCCGGGTTCTCGACCCGAGGCGAAGGCGTGGTGATCGGCATCATCGACTCCGGCATCAATTTCGATCACCCCTCATTCAGCGCCACGCCGGAGGACGGATTCGTCTTCCAGAATCCCCTCGGCGGCGACAGCTACCTAGGATTCTGTGACCCGGACCACCCCGAGTTCCAGCCCGTTTTCGCCTGCAACGCCAAAGTCATCGGCGCCTGGGATTTCGCCGACGGCATCGAGTTGAACTTCACCGACGGCGTCTACACCTACACCGGCTCCGAGGACGACGGCCCGGTCGACGATAACGGCCACGGTTCGGCCGTCGCCGGCGTCGCCGCCGGTAACGGCGTCGATGCCCTCGGCATCATCGGCACCGCGCCGCGCGCCCACCTGGTGTCCTACGACGCGTGCATCTCGGTGCTGCGCAGCCTGCCGCCCCTGGTCGCCCCATTCCGCACCGGCCAAGGCGTCTGCCCGCGCTCGGCGACGATGGCGGCGATCGAGCAGGCCATCCTCGACGGCGTGGACGTGCTCAACTACTCGATCAGCGGCGGCACGGTGCCGTGGCAAGACAACGATCGCGTCTTCCTCGACGCCATCGACGCCGGCATCTTCGTCGCCGCCTCGGCGGGCAACCGCGGACCGGCCGAAGGCACCGTCGGCCACCTCGGCCCGTGGATGACCACCGTCGCGGCGTCCGTCAAGGTCCAGGAGCAGCCGCTCTACGGCACCGTCGAAGGCTTCGTCGGCCCCCCGGGCGCCCCGGAAGCCCTGCGCGGCACCGGCGGCGACCCGCAAAGCAACTACCCCGACGGCACCGGCCGGCGGGACCTCGTCTACGCCGGCGACCTCACCTGCATCTACAGCGGCTTCGGCCCGGATTGCGAGCAGCAGCCCCCGCGCTATTGCACCAACGAATTCGAAGATGACGCGCTCAAAGACAAGATCGTGATCTGCGACGTGCCGGCGGGGCGCCCCGCCTACAACACCTACGCCACCATGGCGAACCTGATCCGCGACGATCTCCCGGACTTCCCCAGCACCTACACCGGCTGGCCGGCGGCGGTGGTCCTGGTCCATGAGGACCCCAATGCGGCCCTCCCCGCGTTCGACTTCAGCGAGCTCACGCCGTTCCCCGATCTGCCGATGGCCTTCCAACTCTCGAAGACCGACGGCGACGCGCTCCGCGCCTGGGCGCGGGGTGACGCCCCGAAGACCGCCGCGGTCAGCGCACTCGCCGAGCTGCCGGACGCGCCGGAGACCTTCGCCAGCTTCACGTCCCGCGGCCCCAACCCGAGCTTCGACGTGATGAAGCCGGACCTCGCGGCGCCGGGGCGCAATATTCTGACGGCGAACCGGGGAGAGATCCCCGAGGACGACGAGCCGCCGGCTTCGACGACGGTGATCTCGGGCACGTCCTTCTCGAGCCCCCACGTCGCCGGCGCCGCCGCCTTGCTCAAGGCCCTGCACCCCACGTGGACCCCGGGGCAAATCCGTTCGGCGTTGATGACCACCACGGAGACCGCGCTCTTCCAAGAAGGCACCCTACGCCCCGCCCGCGGCGGCGAGACCGGCTCCGGCCGGATCGACGTCTCCGCCGCGGTGCGGGCGCCACTCGCGCTCGACGAGACCAAAGCCGCCTACCTCGCCGCCGACCCGGCCCAAGACGGCGAACCGGAATCGCTGAACGTGCCCTCCATGCACAACTCGAGCTGCGCCGTCTCGTGCCGTTTCGAGCGGACCGTCACGAACGTCTCCGGCGCCGCCGGCACCTGGACCGTGGCCCCGAGCGGCCATCCCGCCATCTCGCTCACCGCGACGCCGGGGGCGCTCAACCTCGACGCCGGCGAGTCCGCGACCCTCCAGATCACCGCGACGCCGACCGCCGGCGCGCCGACGGAGGCCTGGGAGCTGCTCTACCTGGAGCTCGGGCGCCCCGGATTCCCGACGACCCGCCTGCCGCTCTCCCTGGGCGCCACCAACGGCCAGGTCCCGGAGCGCCTCGCCCTCGACGTCGACGGCACGGCCGGCCAGCGGCGGATCACCGGCCTCGGCACCCGCGACCTCGACGCGCCGGCGCTCTCGCTGCGGGTCCGCGGCGGCGTCCCGCTCGAGCGCTCGAGCTCCGATATCCCCCAGGACTCGACGCCGAGTAACCCCGTGGACAACCTGGCCGAGGTCTGGGTCTTCCCGTTCACCGTCGCCCAAGGGACCGACGCCGCCCTCGTGGAGACCCTGGAGACCACGTCGCCGGATCTGGATCTCTTCATCCTCCAGGACCAGAACGGCGACCTGACGCCGAGCCAAACGGAGATCGTCTGCCAAAGCGGCAGCGCCGATTCCAAAGAGCAGTGCCTGCTCGAGAACCCGCCCGCCGGCCAGTACTGGGCGATCGTGCAGAACTTCACCGCCTCCGACGCCGGCGTCGACGCCGCGACCCTCGGCCTGGCGCAGATCGCGGGCGGCGCGACGGGCGACGCGGTGACGGTGACCGGCCCGGAGAGCGCCGCGGCCTTCACGCCCTTCGACGTCATCCTCAGCTACGACCTGCCGGCCCTCGCCGACGGCCTGACCCACCTGGCGCTGCTCGACGTCGGCACCGACGCCGCCTCTCCGACCGACGTCGGCACGGCGGTGCTGGTGATCTCGCCGACGGGCCTCGACGGCGGCCTTATCTTCGCGGACGGCTTCGAGTCCGGAGACCTCTCCGCCTGGTCGGCCCTATTCGACTGATCGACCGAACCCTCGAGTCGCACCGGATCCCCGCGAATCCGGGCTGGGATGTGACCGTGCGTCGCTGCGACCGCGCGGACCGAGAACCCCGCCTTCGGGCGGGGCCTTTTTTATCGATGCGACCGAGCTCACTCGTCCCGCGGCGGCTCGCGCAGCACGTATCCGGCGCCGCGGATCGTCTGAATCAGGGCCACGTCGAAACCGCGGTCGATCTTGGACCGCAGGCGCGAAATGTGGACGTCGATGACGTTGGTCTGCGGGTCGAAGTGGATCTCCCACACCCGCTCGAGCAGCATGGTGCGCGTGACCACCTGTCCGGCGTGGCGCATCAGATACTCGAGCAGCTGGAACTCGCGGGTTTGCAGCGCGATGACCTTGCCGCCGCGCCGGGCCTCGCGGCTCAAGAGGTCGAGTTCGAGGTCGGCGACGCGGATCGTGGTCTTGGGGGTATCGGGCTGACGTCGCCGCACCAGCACGTTCAAGCGCGCCAGCAGTTCTGAGAAGTGGAAAGGCTTGGTCAGGTAATCGTCGCCGCCGGCCTGGAGCCCTTCGACCCGGTGGTCGACTTCGCCGAGCGCGGTCAAGAAGAGGGCCGGCGTCGTATTGCCGGTGGCGCGCAGCGCCTTGACCACCGAGAGTCCGTCGAGGCCCGGCAGCATACGGTCCACCACCATGACGTCGAACGGCTCGGAGGCGGCCCGCGACAAACCGAGGGTGCCGTCATTGCAGACCTCGGGCGTGTGGCCTTCTTCCCGCAGGCCGCGGGCGAGGTAATCAGCCACCGTCGTGTCGTCTTCGATGATCAGGATGCGCATGGTCTTCGAGGGTCTGCGTTTGATGGGCCTTCGCCGCCCCAGGCCA
>JBCDKB010000356.1:0-9422 GCA_038747035.1 Acidobacteriota bacterium
AAGCCCTCAGCTTCCGAACTGTCAAGCTCTTCGATCAGATCACTTTCGTCCACCCATGGATTGGAAGCGAGGGATAGGATCTGCAGAATTGCCAAACGATTGGCGTTGCCCCTTACGAGATTCTGAAGATTCTTGTAGATTGCCCGCTGTCTTTTGGGGCCGAAGAGTTTCTTCAGGACGATGTGGAAGATCGCAGAATTAGCGACTCTCGGAGATTTCCAGCCGCCAGATTCGTCGAGGTGGCGTATTGTCTCAAGGCCGATGTACTGCACTAAGGACGGAGTTCCATCAGCAAATTCATTCACTTGCTGGACGAATTCCTGTGAAAAGCGCAATGATATGTTTTGTTCTTCTCCAATTGTCGATGCTTCTTCGAAGAGATCGCTGACGTCTCGGACTTCAAGGCGGCCTAGCTCCACCTCTGCGCCGAATCCTTTTCTTCCCACGGAAAAGTGATCTTCGATGACTCCAGATACATCTTCTGTAATTCCAACGAATGCGAATCTTGCGTCGCTGCATTCCTTAACAAGTGAGCCGAATCCAGTCTTGTCTTCTAGCTGATCGAACTCATCGAGAATAATTAGGAGATCTTTGTCGCCGCTAAGTTTCCTGGCCTCAGCTACTTTCTCAAGAAAAAGCTGTTTAGCAATGGACTGAAGTTCCCTGATCTCCGCAGGGGCAGCGTCAGCGCTCTGCAGTGTTTTCTTTACTTTAGTTTGAACGTCAAAAAACCCACCGCTTAATTTGCTCGTCCGTTCTATCGACTCGATTTCCGTTTTGCCCGTGAATAGTTCGGGAAAACCATCTCGAATTGTGCTGTCGAAGGAAACCCCTGGTACGAGCAGGGCTGCCAGGACTGAGTACATGTCGTGCATGTCTGACCGGCATTGGAGCCATAGCGGTTTGAGCTTTGGAAGCCTGAAGGTCGGCATCTGTTTGCCAAACGGCGTCCCTCGTAAGTTTTGACGCTTGATAGCATCTGCCATCTGCCACGCGAATGAGGTCTTGCCGAGACCTCGGTCGGCATGAACAAATAGAGTCGATCCCCTTACGGCGAGCCCGTCGATAGCATTCTTAAATTCTGCACTACGGCCAACAAAATGGCGAGAGTTGTCTTTTCTTAGAGAACTGGAAGGCGAAAAGAAATAATTAACGTCGATTTCCTTGCCACCGAGCATTTTTTCTTACCTCCCAGTTCATGAATTCCTCACCCGACTACCTGCCGAATGTACGCCTATCTATCTAAGTACAGCTTAAGCTGATTTGGGAACTCTGGTGGATGGTCGTCTTCAGCTAGCACCAGTAACTCAGCATAGGTGTAGATAAAGCTTTTCTTCCATTTTGAGATATCTCTTTGGAAGACATCTTCGTATCTTGCGGCTGTGAGGGTATCTCTCAGGAGTTCGCTGCGGCTCAATCGGCAGAACTCGTGAAGAAAGCCAGCGGCTTCTTTCCTTACTAGGATAATGCGTGCGTCCACCAGGGTCGCAAGATTCAATCCGACCTGCTTCGCGATTTGCTGCGGCCCTCTAGGCAAGCCGATTCGCCGTGGAACAACAAGAGATTGCCGAAGAGCACGGGCCAAGGTAGGGATCCTCTCCTCTTCGTTCGCAGAGATCATCTGTACCGCAATATCATCAAGGAATTTCATTTCGTACCTGAGACTAGAAGCCAGCCAGCCAAGTCGTTGGTAGATAAGGCAGGCTGCCGGGCCATCCGATTCAATTCAGATCGATGCAAATCGATGCGGACCGAGGCATTCCCAACACCTGCGACGGATAATAGGTTGGAAGCTCGTTGACTGTCAAGATTTCTCGTAAGCTGGTTCCCGCGGAGCTAGCAGAACGTAGCTCTCAATGTCGGCACTTCGGTAAGTGTCTGAGTTGCTTGAACTACCAGAATCCTACTGGCAGTAGCTAAGCTGTTTAGGACGCAGACTCTGCCCAGTCGAGAGGCTCTCGATACATGGTCTCTGTTGGTTTTCCAGGGGCCTGCGTGCGGCGTCTTCGACGTAGCCTGCTGTGCCTCTAAAGTGCCACGCTGACACCTAAGGCCCATCGACGACCGGCCCGAGTCCGACGCCGTCGTATTTTTCGAAGTCGTTCCGATCCAAAGCCCGGCGACCGTCAAGGACGAGCGGTTTGGGCTCGATGTCTCGGAGGTGGTGGGAGAGGTCGCTGAGCTCGGGCCAGCTCGTCAGCACCACCAGGACCTCGGCGCCTTCGACGGCGTCGCGGAGGTCGGCGGTGTAGTGGAGGTCGGGGGCTTCGCCGAGCTGCTTCTTGACTTCGTCGAGGGCCGCCGGGTCCCAGAGGCGCAGCGAGACGCCGGCGGCGCGGAGGTGGTGGATGACGGGGAGCGCCGGGGTCTCGCGGATGTCGGAGGTGCCGGGCTTGAACGCGAGGCCGAGGACCGCGACGGTGGAGGCTTTCGGGTCGTCGAGGGCGCTGACGGCGACATCGGCGATGCGCAGGGGTTGGCCGGCGTTGATGTCGAGCACGGAGCGCAGGAGCGGCATCGGCTGGCTGCGGTCGTCGCCGAAGACGATGAGGGAGTTCACGTCTTTGGGCAGGCAGCTGCCGCCGAAGCCGCAGCCGGCCATGAGGTAGGCGAGGATGCCGGGGTGTGAGCGTTCGCCGGTGACCGGGTCGATGGGGGAGAGGCGCTTGTCGAGGTGCACGCCGCGCATGACGTCGAGCACGTCGACGTCGGGCAGCGTCGAACACAGGTTGGCGATCTCGTTGGAGAAGGAAATCAGCGTCGCCAGGAGCGAGTTGGACGTGTACTTCGTCATCTCCGCCGTGGCGTTGTCCGTGCGCACGACGTCGGTGGCGGCGAAGTCGCGGTAGAGCTCTTCTTGGACCGCCCAGCAGCGGGGATCCTTGCCGCCCATGACGACGCGGTCCGGGTGCAAAAAGTCGGCGACGGCTTGGCCTTCGCGCAAAAATTCCGGGTTCATCGCCAGGCCGAAGTCGTGGCCGGCCCGTTTGCCGGACGCTTCCTCGAGAATCGGGCGCACCACGTCGTTCGTGGTGCCCGGAAGCACGGTGCTCTTGACCATCACCAGGGCGTAGTCGTCGTGTTCCCGGAGGGCGTGGCCCACCTGCCGGCTGGCGGCTTTGATTTGGCGCAGGTCGATGCGTTCGCCGTCAAAGGGCGTGCCGACGGCGAGCAGGGTGACGTCGGCCCAGATCACGGCGGCGTCGAGGTCGAGCGTCGCCTCCAGCTGGGTACCCACGGTCTGGCGCAGGAGCTCTTCGAGACCGGGTTCGTAGAACGGGGCGCGGCCGCGGTTGATCAGATCCACGCGCTCCGCGTCGAGGTCGACGCAGCGAACATCATGGCCTTTGGAGGCGAAACACGCGCCGGTCACGAGGCCGACGTATCCGGTGCCGATCACGGCGACTTTCATAGCCTGAAGTGCCTTTTCATCTTGCGCGGCGGCGGGCTCGGGGCTCGGAGGCCGGGACGGGGGATCCCGGAGGTCCGAGCGCTAAGCATCGACCGCCGTGGGGTGATTTTTGTACCACAGGAGCATGCGGCGGAGGCCGTCTTCGAGGGAGACTTCGGCCTCGAAATCAAGCGACCGGCGGGCCTTCTCCACCGCCGGACAGCGGCGCTGGGGATTGTCGGTGAGGTAGTGCTGATCGTCGTGGGTTTGGTGCACGACGCGGCCCCGGTACCCGAAGAGCTCGCGCGCCGCGTCGACGGTGAGGGCGGCGACGTCGCGCACGGAGATTTCGGGGGAGCCGGCGCCGATGTTGTAGGCCTCGCCGCTCTGTCCGCGCACCAGCGTCTTGTAATAGCCGACCACCGCGTCGGCCACGTAGCAGAAGGTGCGGGTCGGCGAGCCGTCGGAGTGCATGACCAGGTCCTCGCCGTCGAGGATCGAGCGGGCGAAATCGGCGAGCAGGCGGCGGTCGGTGATCTTGAGGCCGGGGCCGTAGTTATTGAACGGCCGGGCGACCTTCACCGGCAGGCCGTGCTGTCGGTGAAAATTCACCGATAGCGTTTCGCCGTAGCGCTTCGACTCGTCATAGCAGGCCCGCGGGCCGGTGCAGGAGACCCGACCGGGATAGGTTTCCGGCGTCGGGATGTGCTCGGGCTCGGGATCGCCGTAGATTTCGCTCGACGAGAAGAACAGAAATCCGCGGACCGGATGGCCGGCCCGGGTTTGGGCGAGGCCGTGGTCGAGCAGGTAGCGCAGCCCGAGGACGTTGGCGTCCATGGTTTCGAGCGGGTGTTGGCGAAAGTAGAGCGGTGATGCGATCGACGCGCCGTGGATGACCCAGTCAAACGGCGGCGCGTCCGCCGGCATCGGGTCGGTGACGTCGTGGCGCACGAGGTCGAGGTGCTCGGACTCGAGCTCGCTCAGCCATTCGGGCACGCCGCGGGAGAAATTGTCGTAGACCGTGGCTGAGATCTTGCGCTCGGCGGTGGCGTTGTAGTGGATCAGCGTGCGCACCAGGTAGTAGCCGAGGAAGCCGGCGCCGCCGGTGATCAGCACCCGACCGCCGGCCATCTCGGCGAGCTCGGCCTCGAGGCGCTCGCACATGCGCCCGAGGTCGTCGGCGCTCGGATCCGGATGCGCGCTGCGGGAATCGCTATGGGGGTCGGTCACGCGGGGAGTACCTCGGCGGATTCGATGAGCCCGAGGGCCACCCGCTGCTGCGCATAGCGCTCGAGGGACGGCCGGAGCGCGTCGAGACGCCGGCGGTAGGCCGGGTCCTCGAGCACGTGGCGGATCGAAGGTTTGATGTCGTGGGGGGTGGAGGCGACGCGTCCGATACCGTGGAAACCGATGCGGGCGGCGTTGCCATGTTGTTCGACGAATCCGGTCGAATAGACGACCGTCGGCACGCCGAGCAGGGCGCACTCATTGAGGGTGGCGACGCCGCCGTGCACGACCGCCGCGTCGGCGCGCTCGAGCACCTCCACCTGGGGCGCCCAGGGCAAGGCGAGCACGTTCGGCGGCAGCGGGCCGAGGTCGTCGATCCGGGCCTGACGGCCGAGGCCAAGGACGAGGTCCCACGCTGGGTGACGCGCGAAAATCTCGACGATCCCGCGGAGCAGATCCACATCCCCGGCCCAGAAGGAGCCGAGGGAGGCATAGACCAGCGGACGGTCGGCGCCGCGCTCCGAGTCGAAGCGTCGCCAGGCGCGGAATTCTTCGTCGAGATCGTCGCTATGGTCCTGGGCGAACCGGGGGCGCTGCACCATCGGCCCGACGTAGCGGACGTTTTGCGGCAACTCTTCGGGCGGGGAGCCCTGGGGCCAGTCGAGCTCGCGGGCGTTCCAGCACAGCACCGGCAGCCGGGTGTACATGAAGGGCCGCAGCCAGTGGCGGCGGGTGGTCTCGCGCCCGAGGTCGACGCCGTGGCGCCGGGCGACGTCGCGTAGGTCGTCAACATCAAAGCAGAAATAGCCGACGGTCGGGCAAGGCTCGAGGCGACGCCAGCGCGCGAGGCGCTGCTTCCACTCGAAATGGGTGCGTTCGAGCCGGGTCCGCCGCCACTTTCGACGGAGGCGTCGACGCCCCGGCGCGCCGTCGGCGGGCGGGTCGGTGACGTGCAGCGGCGGTCGCCCGGGCGCCGGATGCACGGGGAAAATCGCCATCGTCAGCAGGAGCGGAATGCCCCGGGTGCGCGCCGGCTCGATCAGCTTGAGGATCGCGACGTGCATCTCCACGTCGGCGAGGATGCGGTCCGGCTTGACGGCGTCGAGCAGGCGGACCGGGCCGTCGTCGTCGATCGACGCCCGCCGTCGACGGCACTGTTCGCGACCGTCCGCCAGGGCTCGACGGAGCCGGATCGGCGACGTCGGTTCGGGGTCGTGGAGGCGGATGAAGTGGTGGCCGTGGGCGCCGACCCGGTCGCTGAGGTCTTCGTGGCTGGCGTAGGTGACCGTATGCCCCCGGTCGCGCAGCCGGCGGCAGAGCTCGAGGCTCATCGAGAGCGGGCTCGCCATGCCGATGGAGAGGTAGAGGATCGTCATCGACCGCGTCGCGTCGTCCCCTTTAGTCGCATCCCCCGTAGTGACGTCCCCCCTCATGACGCCTTCCCCAAGGCCCGGCTCAGCTTGGCGGCCACCACCTGGACGTGGGGCTCCTTCAGGACGTCGATGTGGCGGCCGGGGATGCGCTCGACGTGGAGCTCGCCTGCCACCAGCGGGCCCCAGCCGAAGTCTTCGCCGAAGCGCGGATCGGCGGTGCGCAGCAGCCACGCGTCGCCTCCGAGGGGGCCGGGCTCGTAGTCGCGCATGGCGCGGAAGTGGCGTCGCGACGGCCGGTGGTAGACCTGCGGCAAGGTCGTCATGTCGAGCACGTCGTCGAGCTCGAGGGGGCGGTCGTCGCGCTCGCTGTCGAGCTTCGAGCGCAGTTTGCGGGCCGCTTGGGTGGCGAAGTCGCGGGTTGAGCGCACCATCTCCCGCGGATCTTTTTGCAGCAGCCGCTTGACCCGGCCGGCGAGCGGTACGGCGGCCTGCTGGTCCACGATGTGGGCTTGGGGCACGCTGTCGATCAAGACGAGCAGCGACGCCTGTTCGCCGGCGGCTTCGAGCTGGCGCGCCATCTCGTAGGCGACGCCGCCGCCGATGCAGTAGCCGCCGAGGCGGTACGGCCCCTGTGACTGCACGCTGCGCACTTCGTCGAGGTAGCGGCGGGCCATCGACTCGATCTCGTCGTGGGGCTCGGGCGGCGCCTGCAGGCCGTAGAGCGGCACGGCCTCGTCGAGGAAATTGGCCAGGCCGTAGAACCAGCCGACCTCACCGCCGAGGCCGTGGACCATGAAGAGCGGCGGCTCGCCGCCGGGGCCGGTGCGGGGTCGAATCGGCACCAGCGGCCGCCAGTCGACGGCGCGGCCGCCGCGGCGTCCGTCGATGGCGCGGGCGATGGCGCGCACCGTCGCTTCTTCGAAGACCACGCCCAGGGGCAGGGCGACGCCGAAGTCCTGCTCGATGCGCAGCAGCATCTGCGGCACCAGCAGGGAGTGGCCGCCGAGGTCGAAGAAATTGTCGTCGACGCCGTATTCCTGGACCGCCATCAAGTCATTCCACAGCCGCATGAGCTGCGCTTCGGTGTCGGTCCCGGGGCCCGCCGCACCGGTGCCGCCGAGGGGACGGGCGGCGGCCGCGGGTGCTTGTCGGGTCGTTTCCGGCTCCGGAAGTTTCCGGGGCGCGAGGTGCCTCCAGTCGGCGAGCGTTTCGGGCTCCTGCGGCAGCGTTTCGAGCAGGGCGGTGAATCGTTCCAGCAGCGCCTCGACCCGATCGGTATCGATGCGCCGGGCGTCGTAGCGCGCTTCGACCTGCAGGGAATCGTCGGCGGGGATGAGGGCCGTGGTGAGCGGAAAATTAGACGTCACCCCGCCCCGGAGCTCGGCGAGGCGCAGCTCGGGTTCGCCGGCGGGCGACCCGGACGGCGAGGTGGGGAAATTGGCCACCGTCAGCAGCGTGTCGAAGGGTGGACGCAGCAGCCGCACGCCGCCGAGGTCGAAGAGCCGGGCGAGTGGGCGCGGCGGCAGCGCCTGCATCGCCGCTTGGCGCCGGTGGACGGCGCGGGCGAGCTTGGCCGGCGACGCCTGCGGGTCGACGCGGTAGGTCATCGGCAGCACGGAAGTGAACATGCCGACCATCGACTCCGCCCCGTCGAGCTCGCCGCCGCGGCCCGAGGCGGTGAAGCCGAGGGAGGTGTGCTCGTTGCCGGTAGCCTCCCGCAGCATGAGACCCCAGGCGGCGGCGGCGACGCTGCCGAAGGTCACGCCGTGGCGGCGTATCCATCCCGGGAGATCGATGAGCGACGCCCGCGCCGTCGCGCTCCGGAGATCGGGCGGCCCCGCTTTCGCCGGTGCGCACACCGGGGACGCTTTCAAGACGCGGCGGGGCTCCATGCGCCCGTCGCGCCAGAAGTCCACGGGCTCGCGGCGACGGCTCCAGGCGATCCAGTCTTTGGGCGGTCGCGGCGCCGGGCCCGGGTCGCGGCCGGCGTGGCGCTCGAGCACTTCCCGAAGCACCAGCGCGGTGGACCAGCCGTCGAGCAGCAGGTGGTGGCAGGCCCAGAGGAGGGTGTGCTCCCCGTCGCCGGTGCGGCCGAGCCGCCAGGCCATGGCCGGCGCCCGGGTGACGTCGAGGCCGCGGCGGCGCAGGTCGTCGCGGGCGCGCTCGACGGCGTCGGCGCGATCCCGCCAGTCCTCCGTCGGGATCTCGACGGCGACGGAGTCCGCCGGGGCGACGAGCTGCACCGGCGCCTCGAGACCGTCCCAGCGCAGGCCGGTGCGCAGCGTCGGGTGGCGGGCGACCGTGTCCGCCCAGGCCCGGTGGAATCGGTCCGGATCGAGCGGTCCGCGCAGCGTCGCCTCCACGACGAGCGTGCCCGAGTCGGCGTCCAGGTCCTCCAGACGATGGATGAGCATCGCCTCCTGGAGGGCGCTCAGCGGGTAGGCGTCTTCGGCGTCGGGGAAGTCCGCCGGGTCGACGGCGCGTCGGCGGAGGGCATCGAGCACCCGGTCGAGCTCGCGGGCGAAGGCGTCGGCGAGCCCGGGGACGCCGTCGACGAGGGAACGGCGGGTTCGGGGGTAGATCCACTCGAGCTCAAGGCCGCGGTCATCGAGGCTGGCGTTGATCTCGAGGCGGTGGGCGCGCGGATTGACGCCGGCGCGGGCGCCGTCGAAAGCGCCGGCGACGGGCTGCAGGATCGGCTCTTTGCCGTCCCCGCGGCTCGCCCCCCGTCGGCCGAGGTAGTTGAAGAGCACCTCCGGTGCGGGCGCCGCGGCGAGCTCCGGGCGGTCTTCCAGAGACTTGAGCACGCCGAAGTCATGGAGCGAGTCGTGACCGTCGGCGCCGCCCGCCTCGGCGAGCTGCCGTGAGATCGTGTCGAAGGCGCGGCCGGCGTCGACGTGTCCGCCGTCCCCCGGGGCGCCGTCGGGCAGGCGCAGCACCACCGGATACGCGGCCGTGAACCAGCCGACGGTGCGCGAGAAGTCGAGCTCTCCGCCGCGCCCGTGGTGCTCGAGGTCGAGGTAGAGCTCCGGGCTCTGCCGCCACGGCGCTAAAGCGAGGGCGAGGGCGGTGACCAGGACGTCATGCAGCGACGCATCCCCGGGGACCCGCCCGGCGCGCCGGTGGAGCTCGCCGGTGACCCGCCGGCGATGCACGTCGACGTCGGCTTCGGTGTCGACGGCACCCCGCGACTCTTCCGCGTCCCCCGGCAGCCGGAGGGCCCGGGGAGCCACGGGTACGGCCCACGGCGCCGGGTCTGGACGCCTCTCGGCGAGGTCGCCGACGAAGCGGTGGAAGCCGCGGGTGCGGGGGGGCAGGGCGCCGTGTCCGGGCTCGTCGACGCTGCTGAGCATGAAGATCACGGCCCGACGCGAGATCGCAACAAGCACGATTCCTGCACCGAAAGCAGTAGCGGCGGTGAGGGCACCGCG
>JBCDKB010000357.1:0-9347 GCA_038747035.1 Acidobacteriota bacterium
GCCGCCAGGAAGAAGAGAAGAGGCGTCGAGAGGATGAAGAGCGGGAGCGACGCCGCGCCGAGCGCCGGGCGCGGATCGTCGCCGCCCGGGCCTCGTCGAAGCCGTCGATTCCGCCGCGGCCGGTGCGTCCGACCGCCGAACCGTCGCGACTCCCGGACTTCGATCAGCTGCGGTCTCCGGCCGACGCCACGGCCGCCTTCGAAGCGCTCTTCAAGCAGGTCGACGCGGCGCCGGTGCCGGTCGATCCCATGGCCTACGAAGGCATCGAACGATTCGCCATCCTGCTGCGCACCGCGCCGGTGCGCAGCAAGCGCATGGTGGATTTCGGCGAGATCACCGGTGAGGAGCTCACCGAGAAAGGCGAGACGCCGCTGATGCTCGCCGCCATGGCCGGCGAAGCGGCGGTGGTGCGGACGCTGCTCGACCGCGGCGTCGAGGTGGACCAGGCCGATACCTCGGAGAATCAAGAGACGGCACTCTTGAAGGCGGCCCAGTCTCCGTCGCGCGGGCGGCAAGAGACCATCGACGCCCTGCTCGACGCCGGCGCCGACCTGGAGCGGCGCCACGGCCCCGCCGGTCGCACGCCGCTGATGTTCGCGGCGCAGGCTGACGTGTACAACCCGGATCCCCACGCCCGCATCTTCGGCGATACGACGCGCCATCTGGTCAAGCGCGGAGCGCGGCTCGCTGCCGAGGACGCGGCCGGCGACACGCTGCTGAAGAGCATCAAACGCGCCGCCCTCGGCGCCCCGACGACGTCGCCTTTTCGACGGCGCCTCTTCGACATGCTCAAGGTGATCGAAGGTCTCTCGGGCTTCACGGGCGACTCCTGAGACCCGGGCTGCGCGGCGCCATCATTTGACCACGGCTAGGTCTCTAGCCAGCCTCAATTCGCCTTACCTTCGGCGCCTATCGGACGGCCGCCGCTGATAGATTTCGCCCATGGCAAAACGCATCGGATTGGTCTTCGGCGGCCGCAGCGTAGAACACAAGGTGTCGGTGGTGTCGGCGCGGACCGTGGACAAGGCCCTCGCCGCCGCCGGCTACGACGTGCTGCCGCTCGGCATCGCCCAATCCGGCGCCTGGGTCGCCCCCGAGCTGGGACGCCGGGCCCTCGACGGCGAGCTCGACGCCTTGGCGAGCCCGGACGCTTCCGTGGCGGCGAGTCTGCGTCACCTCATCGACCACGACGTCGACGTGATCTTTCCGATCGCCCACGGAACGTGGGGCGAAGACGGCACCCTCCAGGGGCTGTGCGAGATGCTCGACTTTCCCTACGTCGGCACGGGCGTGGCGTCGTCGGCGGTGTGCATGGACAAGCTTTTGAGCAAGCACGTGCTGGGCGCGGCCGGGCTGCCGGTGGTGGACTTCGAAGCCGTCGATCGTCGCGGCTATGGAGCGGATCCGTCGGCGGTGGCGGCGCGCGTGGAGCGCCTCGGCTGGCCGCTTTTCGTCAAGCCGGCGATCGGCGGTTCCAGTGTCGGTGTGTGCAAGGTCGCGGGTCCTGAGGACCTGGACGCGGCGTTGCGGCACGGCCTGCGCTTCGACGATCGCCTGGTGGTGGAGAAGTCCGTCCAGGGCCGGGAGCTCGAATGTGCGGTGCTCGGCTACGGCGCGCTGGAGGCCTCGGGGATCGGCGAGATCGTTCCGGGCAACGACTTCTACGACTACGCGGACAAATACCTCGAAGACGGCGCCGAGTTGATCCATGAGGCCGACCTTGCCCCCGACGTGGAGGCCACGCTGCGCCGGCTGGCGGTCGAGGCTTTCGAAGCCGTCGGCGGCTGGGGCATGGCGCGGGTCGACTTTTTGCTGGACGACGCCGGGGCGGCCATCAACGAGATCAATACGCTGCCTGGTTTTACCGCCATCTCGATGTATCCAAAACTCTGGGAACGGGCCGGGCTCAAGCCCGCGGCACTGGTGACGCGGCTGGTGGAGATCGCTGAACGTCGCCACAAGGATCGTCGAGGTCTCGACGACGGCATCAAAGACTGGATCGCCCGGCTCGGGAGCTAGCCGGATCGCCGCCCGACGGCCATCCGGCCGCGTTCGAGAACGCGCCGAGAATAGGGCACGCCGCTGCCGCGTAGGGTTGACCGTGCACCCGATCCGAGGCACGCTAGAGGTGGACACCCGCAGCGTTTCTGCGGCGATACCGCCACCGCCCGCCGACTCCACCCGGTTACGGCCATAGGAAACTTAAGATCCGTGAAATCGCTCAAACGTGAGCTCGTCTCCGGCGCCGCCGCCAGCGCTCTCCTCGTCGGCCTCGCGGTGTTCACCAACCTCGCATTCCCGGTACTGCTCGGGATATCCGCCGCCGCCTACGTCGGCGTTCGAATGGTGGTTCCGGGCGCGTCTGCGGCGGAAGTCGCCGAAGGGATATCCCGCGTCCGGCTCGAAGAAACGGTGCGCGATATCCGGGCGCAGGCGGCCCGCTTCGACCATTTCGGTGACCGGCACAAGAATCCGATGCGCAAGCAGCTTCGCCGTATCGCGCAGCTTACTCGGGACATCAACGGTCATCTGAAGCGGGACCCTTCGAATGTGGAGGTGGCCACCGAGTTCTTGGAGGTGCACCTGCCCAAGTCGCTCCGTATCGTCGAGAACTTCACGGTGCTGTCCGAGCAGGATCACCTGGACGAGGAAGGGCGACAGCGCTTGGCGGAGGCCGAAAAGACCATCGGCCTGATCGAGAAAACCATCGCGGCCCAACACGCGCGCATGCTAAAAAGCGACGTCGAAGCGATGGATATGGACCGTCGCGTCTATGAGGAATTGCTTCGCCTCGACGGTGAGGTTGACCGGTGGGCCGACGATGATTTTGAATCCGTGGGCCGGCGGGCCCGCCGCGAGGCCGAAGCCCCAGACGGTTCGCCGCCCGGCCAGCCAACCCGTGACCCTTAAGGCGACCGAGCCTTCGGGCCCGGGGCCCGATCAAGAGACGCTAGAATCCCCATTCCAATCGACCGATTTATCGACGAGGAGACCGCACCATGTTTGGAGCCATCGGCCGCTGGCTGAAAGCCGTGGGTTACATGCTTACGGGCCAGATTGACGCCGCACGCCGCACGCTGGATACGAACCCCAACGTTGTGCGTGCGAAATACGACGACATCATCCGCGAGAAGACCGCTCGCATCCAGCAGTACAAGCAGGCGGTGGCCCAGATCATCGCCCAGGAGCAGAAGAAGGTCGCCGCGGTGCGACAGCTCAACGAAGAGATCACCAAGCTCGAGAATCTGAAGGCGGGCGCCTTGGCCAAGGCCAAGCAGGTGACGGAGAAGCTCAAGGCGTCGGGCGCCTCGCCCGAGGCGATCAAGGCCAACGAAGACTACAAGCGCTGCCTGGCGGCCTATAACGACTTCAACTCGACCCTCAATGAGAAGCAGGGCCGCGTCGAAGAGATCGAGTCCGACGTCGACACCTATAAGAAGACGATCGCCGATCACAAGCTCCAGCTCGAGTCGCTGAAGCGGGACCTCGAGAAGATCCGCACCGAGTCGTCGGAAGCCGTGGCCGACATGATCACGGCGAAGCAGGAAAAGGATATTGCTGACACCCTGGCCGGTATCGCCGAAGATGGCACCTCCCAGGAGCTGCAGCAGATGCGTGACCTGCGTCAGGAGATCAAGGCGGAAGCGCAGATTTCGCGCGAGCTCGCCGGCACCGACACCGCCCGCCAGGAGGCTGAATTCCTCGAGTACGCGGCGCAGACCGAGGCCGCGAGTGAATTCGATGCGCTGATCGGCCTCGCGGACGAAGCCGAGTCGGCGACGCCCGAGCCGGCGACCAAGACCTCGCTGCCCGAGTGAAGCCCAGCTACCCATTTCTGCGTCGCGCCGGCCGGGTTTTAAACTCCGGCCAGGCGCGCGCGATGTTGCTCACCGGCAATATCCACGATCTCTTCTTCGTGTCCGGCGACGCCGGCATCGACGGGGAGCGGGAGCCGGGCGCTTTCTTGCCGCTGGTGGACTTCCTGAAGAGCCATTGGGAGGTCTCGGGCAAGATGCTGCTCGTTTACGAGCTCAACGGGCCGATCCGCTTCGCCCGGGATGGTGATCGACAGAAGCTCAAGGACGCCTGGCTGCGCTGGCGGACCGGGCGGGACGAGCAGCAGCTCGCCATCGACCGCATGCTCGGCGGCCGGCGCGTGGACCGGCAGGTCGATGCGCTCTCGGAGACTTTCGACGACAACCTCAAGAAGGCCATCGGCAATCCGACGGTGGCCTTCGAGCTGCTGCGGCAGATTTGCGTCTGCGCCCGCTACCAGCTCGACGGCAAGAAGGCGCTCGAGGATGACCTGATTATCCTCGTCGAGGCCGCGGACCTGGCGCTGCCGGAAGGGGCGATCACGTCGCTTTCCGACGCCGATCGCCGGCGCATCGCCATCTGCCAGGACTGGTTTTCGGACCCCGGATTCCTCGAAGCGGCGGACTCGGTCGTGCTGCTGGCCGAGTCGCGCAGCTTGGTTCACCACCGCATCGCCCGCTTGCCCCAGCTCTTGGAGGTGGAGGTGCCGTCGCCCGACGCGACGGCGCGCGCCCACTTCCTGCGCTGGTTTGAAGCGCGCCACGGGGTTGACGTCGAGCTGTGGGGGGACGAAGGTGAAGTGGCCGAGCTGTCGGCCGGTCTATCGATCCACGCCCTCGACCAGCTGCTCAAAGGCGCCGCCCACGGCGGCGAGCGGCTGGAGCGGGACCACGTGGTCGCCAAGGTCGAAGAATTCATCCAGTCCCAGCTCGGCGAAGACGTCGTCGAGATCAAGAAGCCCGAACACCGCCTCAAGCATGTAGTCGGCTTCGAGGAGCTGAAGCAATTCCTGCGCACTGAGCTCATCCCGCGCTTCCAAACCAAAGGCCCGGCGGCGCTGCCGGGGGCGGCGGTGGCGGGGCCGATCGGCGGCGGCAAGACCTTCATCTTCGAGGCCGTGGCCGCCGAGCTCGATATGGTGGTGGTGGTGCTCAAGAACCTGCGCAGCCAGTGGTTCGGCCAAACCGACGTGGTCTTCGAGCGGCTCCGTCGGGTGCTCGAGGCGCTCGCCAAAGTGGTGATTTTCGTCGACGAGGCGGACACCCAATTCGGCGGCGTCGGCGCCGGCACCCACGCCACCGAGCGTCGGCTGACCGGCAAGATCCAGCAGATGATGTCGGACCCCAAGCTGCGCGGAAAAGTCTTCTGGCTGCTGATGACCGCACGTATCCATCTCCTGTCGCCCGACATCCGACGTCCGGGGCGCGTCGGCGATCTGATCCTGCCGGTGCTCGATCCGGAAGGGGAGGACCGCCGCGCCTTCTTGCGCTGGGTGCTCGGCGCCGTCACCGAGGGGGATCCGGACGGCGGGCACTTGGACCGTCTCGACGCCGCCACCCCCGGCTACTCCTCAGCCGCCTTCGCCGCCCTGCGCGGTCAGCTCAAAGCGCAGGTCGCTTTGGCGGAGGAGCAGGGCCGGGAGCTCGATATCGACGGCATCCTCGACGTGGTCGCCGACATGATTCCGGCGGACATCGGAGAGACCCGGCGTTATCAAACCCTCCAGGCGCTGACCAACTGCACCCGTCGCCGGCTGCTGCCCAGCTCCGCCGACGGCGGTCGCGAGGCGTGGGCGGCGGAGATCCGGGCCCTCGAAGCCCGCGGCATCCGCTGATGCGGCCCGCCGGGAGGGCGCCATCGATCCGTTAGACTCGTAGGACAGAACGTCCATTTTCACCGCCGGGGTCCCAAAGACCCGGTCCGAACACCCAGGAGGACTCGCCATGAGCGTCGTCAAAGTTACTGAAATCAGCAGCTCATCCCCGAAAAGCTTCGAAGATGCCATCAACACCGGCATCGCCCGGGCGAGCCAAACCCTGCGCGACATCACCGGCGCCTGGGTCAACGAGCAGAAAGTGGTCGTGGAGAACGGGCGCGTGACGGCTTACCGCGTCAACATGAAGATCTCCTTCCGTCTCGAAGACGGCTGAGCTCCGTTCCCTAGGACGCCATTAAGCGTTGCCCGACTTCGAGATCGTTTCGCCCTTCACACCCCAGGGCGATCAGCCGGAGGCCATCGACCAACTGGTCGATGGCCTTCGTTCTGGGGAGCGTGACCAGGTCCTGCTCGGCGTCACCGGGTCAGGAAAGACGTTCACCATCGCCCAGGTGGTCGAGAAGATCAATCGGCCGACGATTGTACTCTCGCACAACAAAACGCTCGCGGCGCAGCTCTACCAAGAGTTCAAGAGCTTCTTCCCGAATAACGCCGTCGAGTATTTCGTCTCGTATTACGACTATTACCAGCCGGAAGCCTACGTGCCGGCGAGTGATACGTATATCGAGAAGGAAACCTCGGTCAACGAAGACATTGATCGACTACGCCTGCGGGCCACGAAGTCGCTCTTCGAACGCAACGACGTCCTGATCGTGGCGTCGGTGTCCTGCATCTATGGCCTCGGGGCTCCGGAGACCTTCCAGAGCATGCTGCGTTTCTTCGAGGTCGGTGACGACGAAGGGCTCGACGCGGCGCTCGCGGCGCTCGTCTCGATGCAATACGAGCGCACCAACCTCGATCTTTTCCCTGGCGCCTTCCGCGCCCGCGGCGACGTGCTCGAAATCCTGCCTTACTACGACGAAGTGGGGATCCGCATCGAGTATTTCGGCGACGAGATTGAGCGCATCAGTCTTTTCGACACGCTGCGCGGCGACGTGCTGCAAGAGCTTGAGCGGCTGTCGGTCTACCCGAAGTCGCACTACGTGACGCCCGAAGATCAGATGAAGCGGGCGATCGAGTCGATCCGCGACGAGCTGCGGGACCGGTTGGAATACCTCGAGTCCGCGAGTAAGCTGCTTGAAGCCCAGCGTCTCGAGCAGCGTACCCGTTTCGACCTCGAGATGCTCCAAGAGATGGGCTTCTGCCACGGCATCGAGAATTACTCGAGGCACCTGACGGGGCGGTCGGCGGGCGATCCGCCGCCGACGCTGCTTGAATACTTGCCCCAAGACATGCTCCTGGTGGTCGACGAGTCCCACCAGACGGTGCCCCAGGTGCGCGGTATGTTCAACGGCGACCGGGCGCGGAAGCAGACCCTGGTCGACCACGGCTTTCGCTTGCCGAGCGCGCTCGACAATCGTCCGCTGACATTCGAGGAGTGGGACAAGGTCCCGTGCCAGCGTATTTTCGTGTCGGCGACGCCCGGGCCCTGGGAGATGGAGCGGGCCATGGGCGTGGTGGCGGAGCAGGTGATCCGCCCGACCGGACTGCTCGACCCGCCGATCGAGATCCGACCCGCCAAGGGCCAGGTCGATGACCTGCTCGGCGAAGTGCGCGCCGTGTCCGACGCCGGCAAGCGAATCCTGGTCACCACTCTGACCAAGCGCATGGCGGAGGAGCTGACGCAATATTTCCAAGAGCTTCGCGTTCGCGTGCGCTACATGCACTCGGACGTGGAGACGCTGGAGCGCGTCGAAATCGTCACCGCGTTGCGGCGCGGCGAGTTCGACGTCCTGGTCGGCATCAACCTGCTCCGCGAAGGCCTCGACCTGCCCGAAGTGGCGCTCGTCGCCGTGCTCGACGCCGACAAAGAAGGCTTCCTACGCTCCGAGACCTCTCTGATCCAGACCGCCGGCCGCGCCGCCCGCAACGCCGACGGACGGGTGATCTTTTACGCCGACCGCATCACGGACTCGATGCGTCGGGCGATGGACGAGACCGAGCGTCGGCGGGAAAAGCAGCAGGCCCACAATGTTGAGCACGGCATCGAGCCCAAGACCATCATCAAGGACATTCACTCGCCTTTGGTCAAGCTCAGTCAGCTCGACATGTACTCGGCGGGCGGTGTCCGGGCGTCGATGGTGGCGGAGCCCGGCCACGACGACCGGCCCCTGCGGGTACAGATCAAAGAGATGGAAAAGCGCATGCGCGAGGCCGCGAAGAATCTCGAGTTCGAGGAGGCGGCCATGCTCCGCGACCGCCTCAAGGAGCTCCGGGAGATCCAGATCTACTCGGCGCAATGATCAACAGCCGCCGCCCGCAGGCCGGGCGGTGGCTGTTATCGCACCCTCCCCGGTGCCTTGGTCGCCTTAGCAGCTATAAGGCTCGTCGTCGTAGTAGGAGCCGCCGAACGCCGCCAGCATCATCAGCTCCGTCGGCCCCCGGCCGCCGCCGGTGGACTTGCGCAGGTAGCTCCGTCCACCTTCACTCAAACCCATGCGGTCGATGTCGCGCTCGAGCTGGTCCGGATTTCCGGAGCCGCCGAGGTAGCCATTGAGGCGGGCGGCGGCGGTCGAGAGCACGGCGTGGTCTTCCGTCGGGTAGTGGGCGACGATCTCGGCGAAGAGCTGCGGGTGGCGGCGCAGGAACCACTTCTGGTGGTCATCCTCGGCGGCGTAGAACGGCGCGCGGTAGATCAGCTCGGTCGAAATCGTCTGGCCGAGCCTGGCCTGCTGACGCGCGACGCTGCGCTCAAAGAGCGCGAGCTGCTCTTGATTCTCCGCGAAGAGCGCTTTGCGGTACTGGTCCTTGAAGGCGGGGCGCGTCGGATCATGACCCTGCCAGAAAAGCTCCAGCAGCGTGTCGATGGACAGCCGGCCGCCGTCGTAGACGATCTCGATCGCCTCGGTGTGGTCGGCGATGTCGTAGTAGGTTGGATCCTGGGTGCTGCCGCCGGCATAGCCGACGCGGGTGGCGATCACGCCGTCGAGACTCCCAAACTGGGAGTCGGGGCCCCAGAATCAGCCGAGGGCGAAGGTGAAGCGGCGCACGTCGGTGGCCGGTTCAGCGTCGATCGGCAAGGCGAGTGAGAGCGGATTTCTTTCAATCATCATAAGCCCCGTAACAAAAGTCGTGGGATCGACATTCCCGCCCCCCACCGGAGGCGCGGTGGCCGGGGTTTGACCCCGGCCGACGAGCCGGACGACCGACGGAGCGTCCGGTAGCTAATCCCGAATCACTTCGGCGCCTTCGATCTTACCGTTGACGGCTGAGCCGTCGCGCAGGTAGACCTCGACTTCGCGATCCGGATCTTCGTTGATGATATCGCCTTCGACGACCGACCCGTCCCGCAGCTCGATTTTGAGGGCCTTGCTCCAGTTGTAGCGGCCGCGGGTTTTTTGGATGGTGATATCTCCGAGCAGGCGGCTGCCGGCGTAGAGCTTGATGCTGCCGTTGATGGTCTTCATATTGCGTTCGACCGTCGAGCCGCTGAGCTTGATGCTGCCGTTCACCGTCTCGACATCGCCGCTGACCGTCGAGTTGCCGACCCGGAGCGCGCCGTTGACGGTGGAGGCGTCGCCGTCGACGGTCACCTGATCACCGATGTTGACGGTGCCGTTGACCGAGGACAGGTTGCGGGTATTCGAATTGTCGC
>JBCDKB010000358.1:0-9318 GCA_038747035.1 Acidobacteriota bacterium
CGTCCACAAGCCGTCCACGCCGAGACGGCGACGGGCCCGCCAACTCCACGCCCTTCGGCCATTTCGACGGAACCTCTTCACAGCTCAGGACTTCCGCGCGGTCCCTCCTCGGGACATCACGGCGCTGCGTAAATCGACTCGGAAAAACCTTCCCAAAGCTGGGTGGCTGACGTAATCTCCGGCCCTCTTAGGTGAATTTTTCTTCGTCCGGTTGCGGGCTCGAGTCCCGAACATTTGTGAGTTGCTGGGGAGGTTTGTATGTCCGTCAGCTGTGCCTTGGCCCTCGCCTTGACCTTGACGGGGGCCGGCGTCGAAAAACCGGCCGCCGATCCCCTCGCCGCGTCTGAGCCGGCCCTGCGCCGCGCGGTGATCTACCACCTGATCAAACGTGTCGATACCCTCGACGCCGAGGAGCAGGTCGAGCTCTACCTCGGGGCATTCCCCAGCAAGACGAGGCGCTCGTTCCAGCTCCATAACCTCAAATTTTCCGTGGGCGATGTCGCCGCGGATCCGGCCCTCGCCGACATCCTGCCGCAGATTGAGAACGTCTGGCTGACGCCTTCGCTTGTGGGCGAGATCCCGATGGCGGCGCGACTCATGGAGACGAAGGTCATCGTCGCGCGGAACCTGCACTTGCGGGGCCTGCGGGCCACCGCGGCAACGGTCAAGGTCGAGATCGACCGGCTCCTCGAGACCCGCAGTCGCCTCGAATCGACGCCGCTCTTCGCCGGTCGAAACGTGGTTTTTGCGGCTTCGCCGGAGACCCTGCCCGACGGTCGCCTCGCTTTCGGCCGAGACGCGAGCCGTCACGTGCTAGAAAATCAAGCGGCCGAGCTGTACCGGCTGCTACCCGGGGCCAGCGACCTCGACGCGCGGCAATTCAACTGGCTGGTGCGCCGCGCCCCCGAGGTGACGTTCGTTTTCGAAGGCCACAGTGACGGCACGTCGCTCGAGCTGCCCCAAGGGACCCTGAGCGCTGAACGACTGGCGAATCTGCTCGCCCGACGGGCGGCGGACCTTCCCGCGCCCATCCTGGTGCTCGATACCTGTTACGGGCACGACTTCGCCCGCAAGCTGCTCGCCGCTCTCCACAAAGAAGGCGGCGACGCCGCCCGGCCGCTGGTGGTGGTGCCCGAAGAATTCGGCCTGCCGCGCATCCGGGAGGTCTTCGGCGCTGGCCTGCTCCGGGGCGAGCTCTACGGGACCGCAGAACGCCCGGCGACCGCCGGCTCGGTCCTCAGATCCTGGACCCGCCGGATGACGCTCTACGCCGGCGACGCCGACAACCGGCCGATGCACGTCGGTTAGGTCTCGTTCCGCCCCGGACCTGCGGCAGCGCCCTTCGCGCCGCGGGTCCGGAGACTCTTGGTCAGTCGTCCGCCACCTTGCCGCGCTCGTAGAGGCCGCCGAAGTCGCGTTTGGCGATCTGTTCGCCAAACCGCTCCATCCATTTCACCAGCTTGCTATCGGTGGTCGACCACGCCGTTCCGCTCACCACCCGATGGTGCAGCGCCGCCACCAGCTGGCCGGTGCGGGCGTCGGTGAACTTCATGTCGAAGGTGGTGTAGCCGGCGCCGGCGCCGAATCCGACGAGCACTTTCGCGGTGACGTTACCGGTGCTGCAGTCGACGATTCGGCCCGTCACTTTGATGTCGCCGCTTCGGGTCGACGCTTCGGCCCGCCCGCGCCAGGTGTGGGTCAAGATGTCGACGAAAGCCTGGGGGATTTCCGGCGTCATCTGACGGGCGAGTCGAAAATCCTCGGCGTCGCGATCCTCCGCATCTTCGCCGATGAACTCCGGATCGGCCCACGGGCGAAAGTGGAACTTCCGCCCTTCAAACGAGAAGCCATCCTTCACCCACAGGTAGTCCACGCGGCGGGTATCGACGAATCGGAGATCGCCGCCGAAATAGGACGTTTCCAGGGTACCGTCGTCGTAGGTCCGTCCCCCCGAGCCACTCGAACCGCCGCTCCGGCTCGGGCCTGAGCGGCCGCCGCGGGAGGCGGTCCGCATCCGCTCCACCGGACGGGGGCCGACGGTGAAGTTGAAGCTCACCGGCGACACTTCATTTCCCGCAAGGTCCTTTAGGCCCGCAATGAGAACGGAATGCTCGCCCTCCCCCACCTTCTTGGTGGCGGTGAAGGTGAGTTTGGAGGCGTCCTTATCGTAGTTGGCGACCCCATCGAGCGGCTCTTCGTCTTCCTCCTCGCCTTCGACGGCGGGCGGACGTACCGCGATCGTGGCGGCGGAGACGTCCAGCGCCTGGTCGAAGGTGAGCTCCACGGATTCCGGACGCTCCGCCCACGGTATCGTCGCGCCGCCTCCCGGCGTCGTGCCGACGATGCGTACCGGCTGGTAGGTGAAATTCACGGCCTCCGAAGGATCGCCGTCGGCGCCGTGGCTCGCAATCACCGGCTGATCTCCGACAGGACCGCCCGGAGCGATGAAGGTCAAGCTCTGGCCGTCGGGGCCCAGTCCTTTGATCTCCGCCTCCCGGCCGCCGACCGTCACCACCAGCCCGACTTTAAAGCCGTCGCCGCTCAGCGTCACTTCGGTGCCGCCGCCGGACGGTCCGCCCGCCGGCTCGACCCCGGACACCGTCGGCGGCGGCGGCGCGCACGCGACGAGCCCCGCCAAGGCGAGGCCCAAGATAGCCATGCATAGGCCCGCAGACGAACCCCAAACCCGATTCTCCATAAGCTCTCCTCTCGCGCCCAGGGCGCCCGTTGTCCAACTCCGATGTCATGTGCTCTCAAGACCCCGCTGAGCCCGCCATTCGGCTCCCCCGCGCAGCGAGGCGCAGCGACGCCGGGGGGCTACGAGCGACGTCAGGCGCACGTGGGGCACCGCCGGCGTAGATGGGGGCCGCGCCGCCGACGGCATGGAGCGATGGTCTGTGGTCTCAGGAAGACCCGACGATCATAGCGTAGGGCTCAGGTTAGGACTCGTGCCGCCTGTCGGCGTCCTGGGCATCCCCTCACGCTGCGTGGCCTCAGCTCGAGCCCCACTGGCCCGCGCTCACGCGCCTGACGAGAAGGGCGCCCAGGCGCCATCGGACGCTAGAGTCCCGTTCACGAGGCCCCTCACCGCTCGATCAGCCGTCCGCCGGCCGCGGCAAAACCGGCGGCGCCATAGACCGTTCGACCCCGTACGATCGTGCGGTGCACGACGCCGAAGAGCCGGGCGCCCGACCACGGCGTCTGCGAATGGCGATGCTCGAGGTCGGCGCCGTGCACGTCGAAGGTGTCCTCCGGATCCCAGATCACAAGATCGGCGTCGAGACCCGGCGCGATCTGGCCTTTCCGGTCCCGGAGGCCCAGCAAACTCGCCGGGCGCGAAGAGAGCCACTGACTGATATCTGGCAATCCGAAGCCATGGCCGAGGGCCGCCGTCCAGGTGGCGGGCAAAAGCAGCTGCACAGACGCGATGCCGGGCCACGCCCGGCGCAGGTCCCCGGTTTCCAGGCAACGTTTCGCCGCCGGCGCCGGCGAGTGGTCGGAGGCGACGAGATCGAGCACGCCGTCACGCATGGCCCGCCAGAGGCCTTCCCGGTGCTCATCGCCGCGGATCGGCGGACGACACTTGAAACGCGGGTCGCCGTCCGGGATCTCCTCGGCGGCGAAGCTCAAATAGTGGGGCGCGGTGCCCGCCCCCAAGGGCAGGCCCCCATCCATGGCCGCGCGCAGCGGCTCGACGGCGTGGGCGCTGGTCAACGGCATCAGGTGGACACGGGCTCCGGTCTGTCGACACAGCCGGGCCATCAACGTCACCGCGTCAAGTTCCCATGTGCTGGGCCTCGACGCCCGGTAGGCGGCATAGGAACGCGGGTCGGTCCCCGGGCCCCTCTTGGGGCGGCCGGACGGCGACCGCTCGGGGTGCATGAAAAGCGTCACGCCCCGGCGCTCGAGGACCGGCAGCGCCGATTCCAAGTCGGTTTCGCCGACCTGTCGGCAATCGCTCACCCCCGGATCCGTCAAAAAGCTGCGGAACGCGACGACGCCGGCGTCGATCAGCGGCTCGAGCTGATCTTGGTAGCCCGGCAGCAGCGCCGCCTGCAGCCCGACATCGACGTGGAGCTGGCCCTGGGCGGCCCAGCGCTTGGCCTCCAGGGCTTCGATCGTCGCCGTGACCGGATTGCACGGCAGCGGCAAGTCGGCCAGGGTCGTGACGCCGCCGGCGGCGGCGGCGCGGGTGCCGTGGTCGAAGCCTTCCCACTCGGCCCGACCGGGATCCGCGAGACGCACCTGGGTGTCCACGACGCCCGGCATCACCACGTGGTCGCCGACGTCATCGACGGTGATGTCCGCGGGCACGTCCCCAGGTGCAAGAATCGAGACGATGCGCTCGCCGTCAATCACCACCGCGCGGTCCACGAGGCGTCGGCCGACCAATACGCGGCGGCTCCTCAGGGCCCAGCGCCCGGTCCCGCGGGCGGCGTTCGGTGCCGCCGGGCGCGGAGGATCAGCTGAAGGAGTCGGCTTCACGGCACTTTGGCCCAGGCGGCACCGCCGGTGCATGGCCGTACAAAAAGTCGGCTCGGTTCACCACAAACCCTCATGTGCGCACCTAAGAAGAGAAATATTCACGACGGACGGAAGCTCTTTCAAATTTAGCACAATCTCCTAATGCTCTGGAGCCATTCATCGCGACGTCGTCCGGTTCTGGGATCCGCCCATCCCAACCGCGGACGCCGCCAAACCGACGACTCGCGACTCGTCCTTAGTGACCCGCGCCGCCGGCGGTTGAATCCCGCAACGGGCCCTTCGGCCTCGCGGCGGCACGGACTTTGCTAACCAGTGGGGCAAGGGCGGCAGATCGGCCGGCGTCCTCCGGCTGTGACGCAAGGCCCTAAAAGACAGAAGCCCGAGAGACGCACGCCCGAGAGACGCACGCCCACGACTTCAGAACACCGAGGCGCCACGATGATCCGCGACCTTAAACTCACAGCCCGTTCGCTCTTCCGACGGCCGGCCTTCACCCTCGTCGTAGTGACGACGCTCGCACTCGGCCTCGGCGCCCAAACGACGCTACTTTCCGTGGCCGACGCCGTTCTGCTGCGGCCGCTTCCCTACCCCGACGCGGATCGGCTGGCCTCGCTCTACGAGACCGTGGAGCGCCAAGGCGTCGAAGAGCGGCGGACCTTCTCCTATCCGGATTTCGTCGCCGTCCGCTCGGGCGCGCCGGCTCTCGAGGCGATGGCGGCCGTCTCGAACAATTCATTCGTCGTGGGCGGCGGCGAATCCGCAGCGGCGAGGGTCCGCGGCGCCTGGGTCTCACCGGCCTTCTTCGAAGTCTTCGGCTCGACCCCGCAAGTCGGCCGCGTCTTCGCCGCCGAACGGGCGCAGGACCTGGAGCGCGCGGCGCCGCCGGAGGTGGTCCTGTCCCACGGACTGTGGCAAAGCTATTTCGGTGGAGATCCGGGGGCCCTCGGCGCCCAGCTCGAGCTCGACGGCGACCTCTTCACCGTGATCGGCGTGATGCCGGAGGGTTTCGGCGACGACTCCAGGACCGACGTGTGGCTGCCGATCCTGCACTTCGGCCCGGAGACCTTCAACAATCGACACTCCCGGAGCTACGGCGTCGTCGCCAAGCTCCGCGACGACGCCAGCTTCGAGTCCGCCCAGCAGCAGGTCGACGCGGTTTTTGCGGCCCTTGAAGTCGAATTCCCCGAGAGCAATATCGGCTACGGCGGCCAGGTCTTGAGCTTGCGTCACGACACCGTCGGCGACCTGCGTCAGCCCGTCCTCATGCTCGGCGCCGCGGTCGCCATGCTGCTGCTGCTCGCCGTCTTCAACGTCGCCAATATGCTGCTGGTCGAGTCCCTACGGCGGCGTCGACCGGCGGCGATCCGCCTCGCCCTCGGCGCGTCGCCGTGGCACCTTTTCCGTCAGAAACTGCTGGAAATCGCCCTGCTCGCGCTCGCCGGGGCCGGCCTCGGCCTGCTGCTCGCCGCCTGGGGCCTGCCGGTCCTCGATCGGCTCAGCCCGATCCGGCTGCCGGAGTGGGCCGCCCTCGGCGTGAATCTGCGCGTGGTCCTGCTGACCCTGGGCGGCGTCGTCGGAGTCGGCGCTTCGCTCGCCGCGGTGACCGCCTGGCTCGACGCCGGCCCGAGCCTGCAGGCCGCCCGCCACGGCGACCGCACGGTCCCGGGCGGCGGCCACCCGATGCGCCGGGCCCTACTCGGCGCCCAAATCGCCCTCGCCTTCATCGTCGCCGCCGGCGCCCTGGTGCTCACCGCCAGCTGGCGGGAGTGGAGCGCGATCCACCCCGGCTTCGACGCCCAACAGCTGGTCTTTTTCAACGCGACCCTGCCGCCGGCGGAAGACCTGGAGCTGCTGAGCCGAGCCGACGAGCTCCTCGCCAGTCTCAAGGGCGTCCCCGGCGTCGACGGGGCGACGCTCGCCAGCGACGTCCCCCTCACCGGCGGCTATAGCGCGATGGTCGTCGCCGCCGAAGGGGCGGTGCCGCAGCCAGATGACGCCTACGGCGGCGGCCACCGCAGCTACAGCCACGTCGTGTCGAGCGACTACTTCGCCACCCTCGGTATCCCGATCGTGCGCGGACGGGGATTCCGGGTCGGCGAGCCCCTCGAGGGCCCCGGCTTCACCGTGATCTCCCGTCGCCTCGCCGAGCGCCTGTGGCCGCATGAAGACGCCCTCGGCAAGCGTCTGCGTTTCGGACCGCCCACCACCGAGGTCGAGGCCGACACGCTGTGGGTGGAGGTGGTCGGCCTGGTCGACGAAGTGCGCCACCGGACGCTGCGCCCGGACCCCGAGCGCATGGCGGAAGACCCCGACCTCTACGTTCCCCTCGACCAGTTCCCGACCCGCAATATCTCCGGCGCAGTGCGCGTCTCCGGCTCCCTCGACGAGCGTCTCCTCGCGCTGCGCGACGCCGTCGAGCCCCACGCCGCCTCGACCCCGTTCTTCGCATGGCGCACGATCGACGATCACCTCGAGACGCAGCTCCGGACGAGTCGATTCAGTTCGCTGATGATGGCGGTCTTCGCCGGCCTCGCCCTCATCCTGGCCGCCGTCGGGGTCTACGGTCTCTTCAGCCACCGGGTCGGTGAGCGGACCCGCGAGATCGGCGTGCGCATGGCCCTCGGCGCTGACCGTCGCCACGTCCTAGCCTGGCTGGCCAGCGACGTCGCGGCGACCGTCGCCGCCGGCCTGGCGCTCGGATGGATCGGCGCAGGCGCCTTGGCGGTCCTCTTCGAGCACCAGCTCGGCGAAGCGCTCTACCGAGTCTCGGCCGGCGATCCTCGATTCCTGGCCGCCGTGGCGGCGCTGGTGGCCGCGGCCGCCGCCGCGGCGTCCCTACTCCCCGCGCGCCAAGCGACGCGTGTGGATCCCCAGGTCGTGCTGCGTCAGGAGTGAGCCGAGGCGACGCGCCGAACGTACCCACGGCATGGAAACACCGAGAGTCAATGCCGTCGGGCTGGTGGAATATCCGGAGGATTACGTCGCAAGCCCGCGAACCTATAGTCGAGCCCTGAAGCTCGGGGCCCTGCTTTTCCTGAGCTTCTTCGCGGCCGTCACCGTCATCAGCACCGTCGTGAGCCTCGGGGCCTACTGCCTCACCAGCGACGGCGGCGATACCCGCTCCCTCCGTTCGAGCCCGCTGGTCAAAGCCGTCGCGATACGGGATCCGGCCGCGGAGGCCGGCGGCTTGGACGTCCACGCGGGCGCTTCGCCCGCCTCGCCGGCCGAGCCGCCAACCGGCGACGACGGCGTGCGATAATCCGCGCTCCAGTCACAGGAGAAAACATGTCTCGCGAGGATCTTTTCGAGTCCCTCGGACTCGACCGACGCCGCTTTCTCACCGTGGGCGCGCTCGCCGCAGCGGCCCATGTGGTGGGTTGCCAAACCCCATCCGCCCCGGCCCCCGAAGCCCAAACCGATCCGGCCTCAGCGCCCTTTGACCTGGCCGAGGTCGACCTCGGCGCCCTCGCCGATGGCCTGGGGGACGGCCGCTATACGTCCCGTTCGCTGGTCGAGGCCTACCTCGGACGCATCGAGGCGCTCAACCACCGGGGCCCAACTCTCCGGGCCGTCATCGAGACCGACCCGAAAGCGCTCGAGATCGCCGACGCCCTCGACGCGGAGCGCAGCCAAGGCACGGTGCGAGGACCGCTGCACGGCATCCCGATCCTCCTCAAGGACAATATCGCCACCCACGACGGCACCACCACCACCGCCGGCTCCCTCGCCCTCGCCGGCTCAAAGCCGACCGAAGACGCCTTCCTCGCCGCTCGCCTGCGCGAGGCCGGCGCCGTGCTCATCGGCAAGGCCAACCTCAGCGAGTGGGCCAACTTCCGCTCGACCCGCTCGTCGAGCGGCTGGAGCGGTCGCGGCGGCCAGTGCCGCAACCCCTACTCGCTCGATCGCACCCCCTGCGGCTCGAGCTCGGGATCCGGCGTCGCCGTGGCCGCCAATATGGTCGCCGCCGCCGTCGGCACCGAAACCAACGGCTCGATCGTATGCCCGTCATCCCACAACGGCATCGTCGGCCTCAAGCCGACGGTCGGCCTGGTGAGCCGCACGGGGGTGATTCCGATCTCTTCAACCCAAGACACCGCCGGCCCGATGACCCGGTCCGTCAAAGGCGCCGCCATCCTGCTCGGCGCCATGGCCGGCGCCGACCCTAAGGATCCGGCCGGCCCCGCCGCGGCCGAGCATATTCACGCCGACTACACGCAATTTCTCGGCGACGGCGACCTTTCGGGCGTGCGCCTCGGCGTTAGCCGCGGCCACTTCGGGTTTGACCCGAACGTCGACGCCCGCATGGAAGAAGCGCTCGCGAAGTTTTCCGAGCTCGGCGCCGAGCTGGTGGATCCCGTGGAGCTCCCCGGATTTCAAGACCTCGGAGACTCCTCCTATCAATTGATGCTCTACGAGTTCAAAGCGGGCCTCAATGAGTATTTCGCCAGCCTCGGCGACGACGCGCCGATCAAGAGTCTCGACGAGCTCATCGAGTGGAATCAGGCCAACGCCGACGCTTCGATGCCCTACTTCGGCCAAGAGATCCTCGAACAGGCCGCCGAAAAAGGCGACCTCAGCGACGAGGCCTACCTCGAGGCCCGCGCCAAGGCGCTTCGCATCATGCGCAAGGAGGGCATCGATAAGGTCATCGCCGAGCACAACCTGGACGCCTTCGTGGCGCCCACCAACGGACCGTCCTGGCGTATCGACCTGGTCAACGGCGACAATTTCGGCGGCGGCAGCTCCACCCCCGCCGCCGTCGCCGGATACCCCACGATCACCGTGCCCGCCGGCTTCGTGCACGGGCTTCCGGTCGGAGTGTCGATCTTCAGC
>JBCDKB010000359.1:0-9281 GCA_038747035.1 Acidobacteriota bacterium
GCCAAATCCGGTCATACTGCGCACGCTGGGGACTCCTTGCTGCGACGGATCATTCGTCGCGGAATTGCAGGTCGTAAAGATGCTTGTAGATGCCGCCCTGGCGGAGCAGCTCGTCGTGCTTCCCTTCCTCGACGATGCGTCCCTTGTCCATCACCAGGATGCGATCGGCGCGCTGAATCGTCGACAGGCGGTGGGCAATGACCAGCGCGGTCCGGCCGCTCATCAGGTTCGCCAGCGCCTGCTGCACCAGCGACTCCGCCTCCGTATCGAGCTGGGACGTCGCCTCATCGAGGATCAGGATCGGCGGATCCTTAAGCAGGGCGCGGGCGATCGCGAGTCGCTGCCGCTGGCCGCCGGACACCCCTTCGCCAGACTCGCCGAGGACCGTGTCATAGCCGGCGCCGCCGTCGAGCTGGCGAACGAAGTCGTCGGCAAAGGCGGCGCGGGCGGCTGCTTCCACGGCGTCCTGGGGCGCCTCCGAAGCGCCGTAGGCGATGTTGTTGCGGACCGAGTCGTTGAAGAGCACCGTGTCTTGGGTCACGAGGCCGATCTGCGCCCGCAAGCTGTCGAGGGTCGCGCCGCGGATATCGATGCCGTCGATGCGGACCGTTCCGCTCGACGGGTCGAAGAATCGGGGCAGCAAATTGACCAGAGTCGACTTTCCGGCGCCCGACTTACCCACCAGCGCCACGACCTCGCCGGCGCGGATCCGCAGCTCGATGCCGTGCAGCACCGTCTGGTCCTTGTAGGCGAAACTCACCTGCTCGAAATGGATCTCTTGGCGCAGCGGCGCGAGCTCCGAAGCGTCCGGAGCATCGACGATCTCGTTCTCCTCGAGCATCACCGACTCCACCCGCTGGGCGGCCGCGAGCGCTTCTTGGAGCGCGAGGTTGACCTTGTTGAGCTTGCGAATGGGGTCATAGAGCGCGATCGATCCGACGAGGAAAGTCACCAGGTCGGACGCCTCGAGCTGCTCTGCGCGCACGGCTCGGCCGGCGTAGACCAAAAAGGCGCCGGCGCCGATAGCCGCCAAGGTCTCGATGACCGGCCCCGATGCGTAGGTCAGCATCTGGGCCTTGAGCTTGACCCGCAGGTGCCTCCACGCCGCCTTGCGAAAACGGGCGAGCTCAAAGGCTTCGGAGCCGAAGGCCTTGACCACGCGGTGGCCGCGCACCGACTCCGCCACCAGATTCGACAAATCGGCGAGGCGCTCCTGGCTCTTGTGGCTCGTGCGGCGCATGCCTTTGCCGAAGCGCACGATCGGCAGGGCGATGGCGGGTGCTACGAAGAAGAGGACCAGCGCCAGCTCGAAATTGAGCGAGACCAAGATCCAGATTGTGATGATGAACGTCGGAACCTGCTGGAAGAAATCGACAAAGCGGGTCGACACCGCATTTTGGACAACGGTGATGTCATTGCCGACGCGACTCAAAAGCTCGCCGGAGGGGTGTCGGCTGTAGAAACGGCTGCTCTGGCGTAGGATCCGATCGTAGAGATCGTTGCGCAGGTCGTTGGTGGCGCCGAGCCCGACCACCTGGAAAAGGTAGCCGTTGACGAAGCGAGCGATGCTGCGGGACGTAATGACGAGAACCAACAGCAAGGGCACGAAGTAGACGACTGTCTCCTCGGTGATGCCGAAGGCGGTCTTGAGGGACTCGTAACCGTCCATCAGGATCTGGTGCAGGTCGAGGCTATCGAGGTCGAAGGGCAACCAGCTCCACCGCCCGTCCTCCCCTACGCCGTCCTCCCCTTCGCCTTCCATGGCGGCGCCGCCGCCGTCGTCGGCTTCCGGGGCGGGCACGCCGAAGGCCTCGCCGACGGTCTGGTCGGTGAGCACGACATCCGAAAGGATCACTTGGAAAACAACCAGGCCGAGGCCACTCGCGAAGGCGTAGACCAACGCGGCCAGCAGCGCGCCGAAGAGCTGGGGCATGTAGGGCTTGAAGTAGGCCGCGAGAAAACGAACGACTTTCATGCCCCCTCCCCACTTCGGGCCTCAGCCGAGAGCCCGCCAATGCGTCGGCTGATCGCTTCCGCGGCCCGTTCGCTGGCGCCGCTGGAGCCGAGGGCGGGACGCAGCCGCGCCAGCCCCCCACGCATCTTCGCGAGCGCCGCCGGATCATCGAGAATCCGCAGGGCCTCCGCCGTCACCACCGGCGGCGCGGTCTCCCGCTGTAAGAGCTCCGGCACCACGCGCTCATCGAGCACCAGGTTGACCATACAAAAATGCGGCAGGTCCACCAGCAGTCGACCGAGCACATAGCTCGTCCACTTCAAGCGGTAAAGCACCACCATCGGGACCTCCAGCAGCGCCACTTCCACCGTCGCCGTACCGGAGGCGCAGAGTGCTAAATGGGAGCCGGCGATGGCGTCGAAGCGGTCCGAGCGGATGCGTTCGAAGAAATCGGCGTCGGGTCCTAGGATCTCCGCCAGCAGTTCGTCGGCGATCGACGGCGCCTGGATAAGCCGGACGCGCAGGGCGCGCCCTCGGGATTCGAGCTCTTGACGCAGCTGGAGGGCGGCCCCCGCCATCTGCGGTAGCAGCGCGCGCACCTCGCTGCGGCGCGAGCCCGGCAGCAGCGCCAGCGTCACCGGCTCCATCGCCGACGGCGGCGCCGTCTCCCAGGCCGTCGGACGGCGGGGCACTTCATCGACCAGCGGATGGCCGACGTGCACGACGTCGACCCCGTGGCCCCGGTAGAAGTCGACCTCGAACGGGAAGAGCACCAGCATCAGGTCGACGTCGCGCGCAATCGCCTTGACCCGCCCCTTGCGCCAGGCCCAAATCTGGGGACTGATGTAATAAATGACCCGGACGCCCCGCTTCTTGAGCTCCCGTGCGATGCGCATATTGAATTCGGGGAAGTCGACCAGGATCGCCAGGCTCGCCTGGCGGCGGTCCACCTCGGCGAGCAGCGCCTCGAAGATCTCGCGGGCGCGGCGGTAGATCTTCAAGACCTCGACGATACCGACCACCGAGATCTCAGCGCTATCCGCCACCAGCGAGCAACCGGCCGCCTTCAGCTCATGGCTCCCCAGGCCGAAGAACCTGAGTTCAGGACGCCGGTCCGCCAGGGCCGAAACAAGCCTCGCCGCGTGCAGGTCGCCCGACGTCTCCCCGGCGACCACCAAGACCTGGCTGTCGGAGGCCGTGTCCGGCGAGCCCGTGTCTTGGGGGGCCGCGTCGTGGGGGGCCATGGCGCCCACTCAGCCCGGCGTCGGCGGCCCGGCCGGGAAAAAGAACATCAGCCAGCCCAAGGCGATCCCGCCGAGCACGAGACCGAGGAAAATCTGCAAAAAAAGCACGATCTGCGCGCGGCGCGCGCGCCGCGCCACGACGGCGAAGAAGAGGCCGACGATGGCGGCGTAGAGGGCCATCAGCAAGAGATGATTCACCTACGCTTCCCCTCCGTCGCTCTGCTCCTCCGCCCCACCGCTATCCTCGGCTTCAAGTTCCTTACCCCACGCGATATCCCACGTGTCGAGAACCAGCATCCAGTTCATCAAACCGGAGGTGATGATGAAGGCGCGGCCATACTCGAGGCCGGCCCCCGTCGGGTCGCCGACGTATCCGGAAAGCTTGACCGCGATGGCCGGGAGACCGCCGCCCAAGGTGCCGATGGAGGCAAGAATGAAGAGCGGCGAGCCTTCAAATTGCCACGGCAGGTGGCCCCCGAGCGCGACGCCGATGGCGAGGCACGCCAGCACGAGGACGAAAAAGAAGCCACCCCGTCCGCGGCGTCCTAAGAAGAAGTGGCCGCCCCCGGGGAGCAACCACGCGGCGAGGATCGCCAGCCACGGGTTGGCGAGGGGAAGCTGGGGTGGGGCCGTCGTCTTGGCGGATCTACGTGTCGACATAGCTGGGGGGTGTCAAACGCTCGCTGAACGGGCGAAGACTAACCCAATCACCGGCCCCGGGGCGACCCGATCACGGGTTGAGCATCTCCCGCAGCTCTTTGCCGGGCTTGAAATAGGGGATCCGCTTCGCCGGCACTTCCACCTTGGCCCCGGTCTTGGGGTTGCGGCCGATGCGTGCGCCGCGGCTGCGCACGCGGAAGCTACCGAAGCCCCGGAGCTCGATCTTCGAACCATCACGGAGGGAATCGACGATACTGCCGAAAACGGTGTTGACGATGATTTCAGCGTGTTTCTTGGTCAGCTGGGTCATCCCCGCGACTTCCTCCACCAACTCCGCCTTGGTCATCGCATCCTGCTTCGTCAACATGTCGCCCTCCGTGTGTGTGTGAGTCCGAACCTCAGATTCTAAACCGCGGCGACCGCCGAGTGGAATCCAAGATCACAGGAATCCGGTCCGTGCCGCCCCCGCCGGCGCGGGGGCTCCATCTCGAACCCGGGCCCCATAGTGGTCGCCGGGGTTCTGCTGAGGAATTCAAAACGAGGGCCCGACCGCGGCTGCGGTCGAGCCTCCCGCGGCGCGGCCTCAGCCCGCGTTTTCTTCGTCGGTCTCTGCGGCTTCAGCTTCAGCTTCAACCTCAGCGACCTCCTCGGAAGCTTCCGTTTCGTCGGCAGCTTCGACGGCCTCATCGGCTCCGTCCGCTTCTTCAGCGGCGGCCTGGGCCGCAGCCTCTTCCTCGGAGATACCGTAGCTCTCGGTGGCGTTGGCCTGGGCCGCGGCCTCCAGCTCGGCGATTTCGGCCTCATCCGGCTGCGGCACGCCGCGCATGGTGAGACCGACCTTCTTCTCGTCTTCCTCGATGCGCAGGACGCGGGCAGACACCCAGTCCCCGGTCTTGTAGAAGTCCTCGAGACGGCCGCCGGACGGCAGGTCGATCTCGGAGATGTGGGACAGACCTTCGAGGCCCTGGAAGATGTCGATGAACAGGCCGAAGTCCGTGACGTTGACGATCTTGCCGTCGAGGGTGTCACCGACCGAGTGGTCCTGCATGAAATTGTCCCATTCGTTCGGGAGGAACTCCTTGATCGACAGTGAGACGCGCTGGTTCGACACGTCGATATTGGTGATCCGAGCTTTCACCAGGTCACCCTTCTTGAGCACTTCGCTCGGGTGCTTGACGCGCTTGGTCCACGACATATCGGACACGTGGATGAGACCGTCGATCTCATCCGTGATCTCGACGAAGGCGCCGAAGTCCGTGAGGTTGCGGACCTTGCCTTCGATGATCGAACCCACCGGGTAGGTGTCGGAGAGCTCTTCCCACGGGTTGCGCTCGGTCTGACGCAGCGACAGGCTGATGCGGCGCTGGTCCATGTCGAGCTCGGAGACGATCGCTTCCACTTCGTCGCCGACATCAAGCAGCTTGGAGGGGTTGACGACCTTCTTGGTCCACGACATCTCGCTGACGTGGATCAGGCCTTCGACGCCTTCTTCGATCTCGACGAAGGCACCGTAGTCGACCAGGCTCACCACCTTGCCGGCGACGCGGACGCCGACCGGGTACTTCTTGTCGACCAAAGTCCACGGATCCTCGGAACGCTGCTTGTAGCCCAGGGAGACGCGCTCGGATTCCGGATCGAACTTGAGGATGACGACTTCGATGTCGTCGCCGATCGAGAAGTGCTCGGACGGGTGGTTGACGCGACCCCACGAAATGTCGGTGATGTGGAGCAGGCCGTCGATGCCGCCGAGGTCGACGAACACACCGTAGTCGGTGATGTTCTTGACCACGCCCGGCAGGCGGGCGCCTTCGACGAGCTTCTCGAGGGTCTCTTTCTTCTTCTTGGCGAATTCCTTCTCGAGCACGGCCTTGCGCGACAGCACGATGTTGTTGCGGCGACGGTCGAGGCTGATGACCTTGAATTCGAGCTCTTCGCCCTTCAAGGACTCGAGGTGCTTGACCGGCTTGATATCGACCAGGGAGCCCGGCAAGAAGGCGCGCAGACCGACGTCGACGGTCAGGCCGCCCTTGATGCGGTCGACCACGCGGCCGTGGATGATTTCGCCGTTCTTATAGGCCTCTTCGATCTGCTGCCAGACGCGCATGCGCACGGCTTTGATCTTCGACAGGAGAACGTGGCCTTCGGTGTCCTCGGTCTTCTCGAGCAGGACCTCGACCTCATCGCCGGATGAGACGTCGACCTTGCCGTCGCGGTCTTGGAATTCTTGGAGCGGGATCAAGCCCTCGCTCTTGTAGCCGACGTCGACAACGACCTCGCTATCGGTCACGTCAACCACGATGCCGGTGACGATCTCACCTTCCTCCAGGTGGCGCATGCTCTCGTCGTAGAGCGCGACAAGCTGTTCGTAGTCCAGCTCGGCGTCATCGGCCGGGTCGTATCCGTAGCCAGTTGTGTTTGTCGTTTCGTCGTTCACTTGTTGCATGGTTGGGAAAAGCCTCCGTTGTTCTATCGAGAACAGGCGCACAACGCCTGCCACGTGCCGTCTGGCGACCGAGTTTTTTAGGCTGGGGGCGACGCCGACGCTCCTTCGGGAGGAGCGACATCGCGGGTCCGGCGGGCTCTCTGAGAGCCTTGGCTACTTACAGCTGGGGAATGGACAAGATGGGGCGCCGCAGCCCTCGGCGAGATCACCGGACTCGTCACCCGCGGCAGTGGGATTGACCGTCGATCTATGGAGACCTGCGGCCGTGCCGGCGATGGTCGAGTCGTCCGTCTGCGAAAAGCCTGAGAACTCGGAACCTCGGAGTATAGGGACGGAGGGGGTGGGTGTCAACTGGATACCGCCCCACCCATGACTCTCCCCAACGGCGAAGGCCCGCGTTGCCGCGGGCCTCCTAAATCAAGTAACCAGAAACGGTTAGCGGGCTTCTGGGCGCCCCTTCCCTAGCCGCCGTGGATCCTTCTCTCGATCAACTCCCGCGGACTCATCGTCGGCTTTCCGAGGCTTCGAATCCAGCCCGGATCGACGCCGTGGATACGCATCTCCACCAGCTGACGTGCGCTCACGACGTCACTACCGTAGCCCAACTCCTGGAGCTCCCGGATCCATGTCGGGCTCACCCCGTGGATGCGCATCTCCACCAGCTTCTGCGCCGTCAGCTCCCGATAGCCGAGGGCGGCGAGCTGGTCGATCCATGTCGGCTCGACGCCGTGGATGCGCATCTCCAAGATCCGACGCATGGGGACCTCCCCATATCCGGCCCCTTTGAGGGCCGCCAGGAAGGGTCCGTCGACGCCGTGGATACGCATTTCGACCAGTTTCTGAGCCGAGAGATCGCGGAAACCGGCGTCGCCGATCTCCCGCACGTAGGCGCCGTCCACGCCGTGGATGCGCATCTCCACCAGTTTCTTCGAGGGCAGCTCCCGGTAGCCGGCGTTCGCCAGTTCTCGGATATAGCGTCCGTCCACGCCGTGGATGCGCATCTCCACCAGGCGCTCGAGGGACTCCCGGTAGCCGAGCTCGGCGAGATCGTCGATGAAACCCAGCGTCAAGTCGAGGCACGCGAGCTCGAGGAGCTTGCGGCTCCCCACGTCGGAGAAACCGCGTTTCGCCAGGGCTTCGACGTAGGCCGGATCGGGGCGGAAGCTGAACACCCCGGACTGCTTCCCTTCGGCGGACGGCCGAAGGTTCTGGAATCGGAAGACCCCGGCCTCCCGTCGGAGCTCCGCTCGCCCCTGGCCGAGGTCGCGGAAAGAACGCGCGGGCCAAGAGCTGCCGAAGTTGAGGCTCCTGCCCATTTGCAGGCGCAGCCAGAGCCGGTCTCCGTGCAGCTCGGCGTCAAAACGCCCCTCGAGGTCCCCGGCCGCCGCCGCCGGAATGACGGCGACTCCGCCGATAAGAAACAGGACAGCCGCCAGACCGAGGCCGAGATGCCGGAAAGTGATCGCGTTCAGCATCAGTCTTCCTCCCACTCGTCGTCTTCAAAATCTTCCTCATCTTCCAGGCGATGGAGCTCACCGGATCGGGCCATCGCCACCAGACCCTCGTACGACAGCTCCTTGCCGGCGCGGCGCGCCGCCCGCACCTGGTCTTCATCGATCCCGCGGCGGGCGAGGCCGATGGCCTGCTCCGGAGTCAGCCCGCGCAGACCCGCGTCGCGGAGCTCTTCGATGTCGTCACCGTCGACACCGTGACGCGCCAGGTCGATGATCTGGCTATAGGTCAATTCGTCGAGACCGGCGGCGCGCAGCTCTTCGACGTCGTCACCGTCGATACCGTGGCGGGCGAGACCGATGACCCCGTCCAGGTCGAGCTCGCCGAGGCCGGCGCGACGCAGCTCGGTCACATCGTCGCCGTCGAGGCCGAACTGGGCGAGCTTCACCATCTGCTTGATCGAAAGGTCACCGAGGCCAGCGCCCTGGAGTTCGGCGACATCTTCGGCGTCGAGACCGTGGCGAGAGAGGAGCTCGATCTCCGCCAAACCCACCTCACCGAGCCCCGCGGACCGATACTCGACGATGTCCTCACCGTCGATGCCGTGGCGGGACAGCCGCTCGATGTCCTGAAGGCTGAGGTCTCCGAGCCCGGCGGCCTTGAACTCGGCGACATCGTCACCGCCGATCCCGTAGCGGGCGAGTCGCGCGATCTCATCCAACGAGAGATCGGAGTAGCCCGCCCGACGCCAATCCTGCACGTCGTCAGCGTCAAGACCCTGGCCCGCCAGGCTGACGATCTTCGTCAGGTTCAGGTCGCCCAGGCCGACCCGGCGCCACTCCATGATGTCCTCACCGTCAATTCCGTGACGGGAGAGCATCACCAGGTCCTCGACGCTCAGATTCTCGAAGCCCGCCGACGTGAACTCCGCCACGTCCTCGGCGTCCAGGCCGTGGCGGGCGAGCTGCGCGAGCTCCTCCAAGCTCAGGTCGGTGTAGCCGATCGCGGCGAAGGCCGCCGCGTCTTCACCGTCCAAGCCGCGGCGGGCGAGCTCGAGCACCTTGGAAACGGAGATGTCGGCATAACCCGCCCGGCGCCAGGCCGCGATGTCGTCGCCGTCGACGCCGTAGCGCAGCAGGTCGCGGACCGTCGCTGCGTCGAGGGAGTCGTCGGCCTCGGCCAAGGCCGTAATGTCCGCGGCGTCGGTGCCGTAGCGCGCCAGCGCTTCGAGGTCGGCGGGCGCGAAAGCGAGGCCGGCGTCGCCGAGGGCCCCGAAGATCTCCGGCTCAAAGCCCCACCGGGCGAGCTGCCGAAAATCGACGGCGTCGCGGTCCGGGTAGCCGGCGCGGGTGGCCGCGGCTTCGAGGACGGCCGCTTCCTCGGCGACCCAGTCGGCGGATGAGTGCTTAGAACCCGGCCAGTCGTCAAAGCCCACGTTCACGGCGCCGGCCAGCAGGCCCGGTTCCTCGGAGATCTTCCGAGCGGGCTCCTCCGCCGTCGACGGAGACTGGGGCTCGGCGTTGACCGC
>JBCDKB010000360.1:0-9249 GCA_038747035.1 Acidobacteriota bacterium
GCGAAATAGCGGCCGTTGGGGCTGCGCTCCAGGCGCTCGTCGCGGACCCGGTACATCACGTGGGCCGTCTCCGCCGCCTCGACGACGCCGCCCGATCCGGTCTCAAGCGACGCGTAGACCGGGCAGTGCGACTTGCACTTGCCGAGTTCCTGGGCGGCGTGGAGCAAGAAGACCTCGTGGGGCTCGAGGGCGCGGTCGAAGATCTCGAGCTCGTCGATGGCGCCTTCGAAGAAACCCGCCATCTCGCCGGTATCGGTGTCCTGGTAAGCGCCGATGAAGAGCGGCGCCGTATTGGCCGTGACCATGGCCGGATAGCTGATCGTGTCCTTGACGAGGACGCCGTCGACGTAAAGGCGAACAGACTCTTCGGCGTGGTCGAGCGTGGCGGTGACATGGTGCCAGGTGTCGCTCTGGATCGTGTTGGTCGCCTGGACGATGAAAGCGAAGGGCGAGGTGACGTCGGTGCTCATCGCGAAGTAGAGCGTGTCATTCCCCACGAAGAGGCTCCAGCCGAGGCTGTGGGTGGGGTAGACGCTACCCATGCGCTTCGAGGCGATCGTGCCGCCGGCGCCGGTCGACTTGATCCACGCGTCGATGGAGAAGGCTTCGGTGGCCCCGGGGCCGTCGATATTGAAGTTATTCGTATGCGCGACCTGGACGTAGTCGTCGGTGCCGTCGAAGCTGAGGGCGCCGGACACCTTGCCGGCGGTCGGCGTCGGTCCGTTGACCTTGGTGCCGAAGTGCAGGCCCATGATGTCGAGCGCCAGCACGCCGCCGGTCTCGTCAAAGGGGTACCAGCCGGTCATGTCAGAAGGCGGCGGCGTGCAGCTCGTGGGCTGGAGGATGCACTGCGGGGGGACGTCGACGATCTTGACGTTATTGCTCTCATCGCTCTCGGCGATACTGTTGCCTGGGTCGACTTCGACGTGCAGCTGCGGACCGTAGACTTCGATGTGTTGCCAGACCTGCATCTGATGCTGCCCGGCGGCCAGGCCGTTGATGCCCGCGCCCCAGCCGGTGTGCGGACCGGGCCCCCAGAGGGGGTTCGAGAGCGGCCAGGTCTTGAAGGAGAAGTAGCCGTTGGCGTCGCCGTCGCCGATGTTTTTCATCAGGAAGCCGGCCTTGCAGGTGGTCGAGAAGAGCACCTTGTCGACGATGAGGTCGGGTCTCTTCTCGCTACCGCAGGCGGCCAGGCCGCTGAAGGCTTTGTTCACGCCCAGGCTGCCGACCAGGGTGCGGTTTCCCTGGGCGTCGACGCGGTAGAGCGAGTTCGTTCCGGGCAAGCTGGTGCCGGGGAACTTGCTATCGATGATCAGAAATTCGTCGGCGTCCCCGTCGTAGTCCATGCCGCCGAGCGGACCGGCGAAGTAGGAGAGGTTCTGCGACGTGAGAATGGCCCCGGAGCCGGGGTTGATGGTCTGCCAGGTGTTGGTCAACTGGCCGGCCGAAATCGTGTTGTCTAGCGCATAGAGCGTACCGCCGCCGTCGAAGGCGAGGTTTGAGTAGTCGGCGTTGTAGCCACCGACGTTGGGCAGGGACGTGGCGGCGCCGGTGGAGGTGTTGACGGTGAAAAACTTCAGCTGATTGCCGATGCCGTAAAGCGTGCCATTCGGGTCAAAGGCAATATCGCCTTCGTTCAGCGAGCCGCTGAGCCCCAGCTGGCCGATCATCGTGGAGGCGCCGGTCACCGGGTCGATGCGATAAAGCGCCGACGGCTGGTTGAGGAAATTGAGCGTCACCGAATAGAGGAAACCGTCCGGGCCGAGGGCGAGGCCGATGGCGCCGGGCATGCCGGTGCTCCGCGGATTGCTCGCTTGGCCGGTCTGCGGATCGACGTCGTAGAGCGTGGTGACGTGACTCGAGTTGCCGCCGATGTCGATGGCGTAGAGGCACTGGACTTCGGCCGCGGCGGGTGATGCGGCGAGCAGCGCCAGGACGCTGCACCAAAAAACGAGGCGACAAAGCGGGCGTTCACTAATAGAAAGCATCGTAGTAACTCCTTTGATTTCATGGCCCCGGGGCTCGGGGGTTTATGGTCTGGGGAGTGCTACGCCGCCGCCTTTGCGTTTCTGACACGCAGTTTCGAAACGATTGTCGTTTTCGACGCCGACTAGGCGGCGAGGCCCGTGGCTTTGGGCCGGGGGCTGGAAAATCTCGAGGAAAATTTTCTTTGTGTACACGGTTTCGCCCCGGGGGAGACTCTTAAGGGCATGACGACGAGCGAAACCCCCTTGGTCGAACGCGCCGCCTCCGGTGACCGGGGCGCCTATTCGGTTCTGGTCGAGTCCCACTGGGCGCGACTGGTCGGCTTGGCGCGCACCGTGGTCGGCGACGCCACGGCCGAGGACGTCGTCCAGGACGCTTTGGTGGTGGCGTGGGATCGCTTGGCGAGCCTCCGCGATATCGAATCGTTCTCGCCGTGGCTCACCCGCATCGTGATGCGTCGATGCTTGCACCGTCGGCGCTCATGGCGGGACTGGCTGCCGCTTAGCGCCGCCGTCGAGCCCTCGGCGCGGCCCGACCTTGACTCGGGCCTCGACCTGGAGCGCTGCCTCCGGGGCCTCGCGCCGCGGCAGCGGGCGGTGATGGCGCTGAGCGTTGTCGAGGGCCAAAGCGACGGCGAGATCGCCGAGATTCTTGACATCACCGCCGCCTCGGTGCGCTCCCACCGCCGCCGGGCGCGGGAACGACTGCGTCGGACGATGGCCGACGCCTACAAATCCTTCGGAGCCGACACTTCCGCCGAAGTGGGGGATCCGATGGGAGCGACTGACTCGACCGGAGTGAACGATGTCCCGTGACGTGAGAGATCCCCAGGACCGATTCGACCAAGCGCTCGTCGCCCTGGCGCGGAAGGCTCCGGACACGGCTCCGGCGGACGCCGCGGCCCAGGTCCTCAGTCGATTGCCCCGGCGCCGCGCCGCTGCCGTGCGTCGGACGCATCCGATGTGGGCGTGGGCGAACGTCGCCACCGCCGTCGCGCTGGCGATGGTCGTCGGGCTGCGCTTTGCTCCGACCCCGCCGCCGCAAGCCGACCCGCCGGGGGCGGCTGAGGTGCAACCGCTTCCAGAAGCCGTGGTCTTGATGTGGCTCGACGCTGAGACCCCCCTTTACCTTACCGTCCAACCGCCCGCCGGGGCCGGAGGATCCAACATATGACCCCGCATTCGCATCACACCGTGTCTGGCCAGCACCCCGCGTCCCTTGATCGCCGACAGTCGGCCGCGGGCCGCATCGCGAGGCTTGTTTTGCCCCTGGTCGCTCTCCTTCTTTGGGCAGGTCCCGCCGCCGCCGAGGGCGGACTCGCCACGGAGTTCGGCCTGCTGATCGGCCACCCGAGTGCCGAGGGCGCCGACGAGGGGGTGCTGGTGGTTCCGGGCATCGTGATCCCCGCCCAGTCGGACGCCCGCCTCGACGAGGTCCTCGCGGGCGACGGCGGGGAAGAGGAAGCCCGGCGACTCGTGCGCAACGCCCGGCTCCAGCAGGTCGCGGACAATCTGGCCTGGACGCTGCGGCTCGATGAAGTCGAAGTGCGCTACCAAACCCGGGTCGCCCTCGAGTCCGGGGAGCTGCACCCGCTGCCGGCCCCGGTTTCAACGTCGGACGTGCAGGTCAGCGCCAAGCTGCTCGGCTATAACGAGAATTCCGCCAGCTATGCCGTGCAGTTCACCGAAGGGGCGAAGCTGATCATCGATACGCCGGTCACCGTGAAGCGCGGCAAACAGGCCGTCGTCGGCGGCCTCGACGGAGAGGATGCGCCCTACCTCTTTCTGGTCATCGCCCCCGACGCCGCCGGCCGCCGGGCGCCCGTCGACAAGCTCCTGCGGGTCGCCGGCGACGTCAAGCCGCCGATCGCGATCAAGAAAGTGCCGACGATCTATCCGCCGGAGGCGCGGGAGAAGGGCATCCAGGGGCCGGTGATCGTCCAGTCCGTGATCACCGTCAACGGCGACGTGTCCCGGCTCAAGGTGCTCAAGGGCCAGCCCGGCGGCCTGAACCAGGCGGCCCTCGACTCGATCCGCCGGTGGAAATTCGAGCCGGCGACGCTCGACGGCGAACCGGTCGAGGTGGCCTACAACCTGACGATCAACTTCCGCCGGGGGCCTTCGAAGTCCAAGGACGGAAAGGACTTGAAGGAGCGGGCTCCGAAAGAAAAAGACGAGGACAAAGCCCCCGGGTCTTGAGATAGAGCCGCCCGCCCCGGTGATCGCCCCGGGGCCGGCGCGGCGGCGTCGAATTCCCAAGGGGCCGGGACTCCTCAGGTCTTTTTGAGCTAGGGCCCCGCCGCTTCAGTGGCCGCCGCCGGTAAACGGAAGGCGGCCATTTCTTCGCCGTTTCGCACTTAGAGCACGCCGTCGGAAAGCATGGGGTGATTCCAGGTCTTGCCCTTGATGCCCGGGATCTTGGCCACTTCCTCGAAGCCCGCCGGGTCGGCCCGCACCAGGGCGATATCGCCTTTATCGGAGAGCACGATCAGCAGGTCTTGATCCGCCAGCAGGATCAGCTGGCCGTGGCCGTAGCGGCCGCCCTTCCAGGCCCGCTCGCCGTCGTCGAGGTTGACCGCCGCCAGGATCCGACCGTCAAAGCCGTAGGCGTGGCCGCGGTGCACGACGAAGTCGTTGTAGTAGGGCTTCAGGCGATTGGTCGTCCACTGCTCCGTCGCCGTCCAGGTGTCGCCGTCGCGGCTGACGTCGACCCGGCGCAGGCCTTCCCCGAAGCCGGTGCCGAGCAGCGGATCCCCGTCTGCGGCGAAGGCCGGCTGCACGCAGCGCGCGCCGGACGCCGGCCACGGATGCTCCCAGAGGAGCGAGCCGTCGGCGGGGCTGTGGCTGGTGACGCCTTCGTTGGTCAGCATCAGCAGCTGCTCGACGCCGTGGATCGTAGCCGGGTGGACCGAGCTATAGCTCTGTGCCCCGCTGGCGGCGAACCACGCCGGCTCGCCGGTGGCGGCGTCGTAGGCGACGAGGGCCTTACCGTCGCCGGCGCCGGTGTGTACGACGACGCGGCCGTCGGCCATCAGGGGTGAGCTGGAGAAGCCCCAGTCCGGCAGCGACGCGCCGGTATCGTCGGCGACGTTGCGGCTCCACAGCTTGGCGCCGGTGGCCGGGTCCAGCACGTTGAGCAGGCCGGTGGCGCCGAGGGCGTAGAGCTTGCCGTCGGCGAGCTCCGGCGTGGCCCGCGGGCCGGCGCCGGCGAGCGACTCCCAAAATCTGGCCGTGTCGCGGTGCATCCAGGCGGGCTCGCCGGTGTCGGTGCGGTAAGCGGCGACGACTTCTTCTTCGCCGCGCTGCTCCTGCGTGAAAATCAGGCCGTCGCCGAGGGCGAAGGAGCCCCAGCCCGGGCCCACCGGCCGCCGCCACAGCTCCTGCGGAGGATCGGCGGTCCAGTCCGTGGCGATGCGGAATCCGCGGATCACGCCGTCCCGGTCCGGTCCGCGGAAGCCGGGCCACGCCGACGGCGCCGGAGCCTCCGCGATCTGCTCGGCGCCGGGAGCTGCTGATTCGGACTCTTCGGGCAGCGCCGCTGCGGCTTCATCGGGTCCTTCCGTCGACGGCGGATCGTCCGCCGGCAGATCGGCGACCTGAATCGTCGCCTCGCCTTCGCCGGCGGCGGCGTCCGCGTCACCATCGGGTGCGTCCGCTGACTCGGTCAGCGGCTCGGGCGATTCGGCCGACGGCGCGCCGTCCGTCGGCGCCGGGGCCGCCGGCGGAGTGAGCGCGTCGAGGTCATCGCCTAGGGCCAAGAGCTTCTCCTCGGCGGTGGGGGCGAAGCGCCAGGCGAAGGCCTGGTTCATATGGCCGTCCACGCCGTCGGACCGGATGAGGGTCCAGCCGCCGCCAAAAACCACCAGGGCGAGCAGAATCGCCGTCAAGCGACGGGTCGGCTCCCAGGCCTTGGCGACGGTGGCGGCGAGGGCGAATCCCAAGCACATAGCGCAGATGCCGTAGACCACCAGGACGATCGGCACGGTCGACGGATGGGCGAGCGCCGCCGTCGCCACGAAGATGGCGAGGAAGCCGAGGAGGCCGGCGATTTTTTCGCGCCGAGTGGCGCGGCTGCCGAAGAGCCACCAGGCGAAGAGCGCCAGCGTGCCGAGGGACGGCCCGCCCATCATGCCGAAGCCTTGGGCCATGGTCGCGGGGAAGAAAAGGCCGATGCCGAAGGCCGCCATCCATTGCAGGGCGACGATGACGAGGGCCGGCCAGGTGCGGAGGGGCGTATGCGTCTGGGAAGTCATGGGAACTCCTTGCCGGGGGCGGCGATACTTGCCCGAGTCGGCGCTATTCGAGGGCGCGCCGGTAGAGAAAGTAGCCGGCGATGATCGGCACGAAAATGAATCCGCTCAGCATCCACACCGCCGTCATCTTGTGGACGCCGGCGAGGAATCCGTCGGCGAGAAAATGGGCCACGGCCTCGTTTCGGTAGACGCCGAGGTAGGCCAGGATCCAGCTGACGACGTAGGCGCGCAGCAGGAATCGGAGGTGATGTTGCAGGCGCTCGTTGCCCTTGGGGGCTAGGTCCATGCGCCGTGTCCTCAGCTTTGGGCGGGCTTCTTGGTCATGTCGCGGATGAAGCTGTCGGCCTCGGCGATCGACGCCTGCATTTCGACGATCAGCTGGCTGACGTCCGCTTCGAGGTTGGTGGCCTCGCCTTCGAGGGAGCCGAGGGCCTGGGCGTTTAAGTTGTGCTTGAGGAAGAGCACCTGGTCCCGCAGCTTGGCGAGCACCGGGTCCATGGTCGACGCCGCCTGTTTCATCTTGCCGACCAGCTGGGTGTAGCGCGATTTAGTGTCCCGCAGGCTGGATTCGCTTTGGCGACGGTAATCGGCGTTCTTCAGCTCGCCGATTTCCGTCTGCCACTCTTCAAAGAGGGCCTCGGCGACGTTTTCGACCTTGCGAATGCGCTCATTGACCTTCTCCGCCCGCGACTCGGCGTCGTCGAATTTGCCCTTGAGCTTGTTGTAGACCGCCTCCAGCTCGCCGCCTTCGTGGCCGACCAGGGCCTGGAATTGCTCGAGCGCGTCCTCGAACTCCTCCTGGGCGTCTTCCTGGGCGTCGCGGGCGCGGTCAACTCGCTTGACGAGCAGGTCGCGCTTCTCAAACCCCACGTCTTCGAGGTAGCTGTAGTACTGCTCCCGGGCCTGTTTCTTGAGGGCGTCGCAGCCCGAGAAGAGCAGGGCGGCGGAGAGCAGGAGCAGCCACGTCGAGCTGCGGCGGAAGGCGGAGGCGAGAGTCGACATGGGGGAAGCTTAGCAGGCGGGCGGGGCCCGGACCTCAGTCGTCCGACCTAGGCCCTTCGGCCGATCGAGCCGTGCCGATCGAGCCGTGCCGATCGAGCTCGGCTGATTAGGGATCGCCAGAACCGGCCTCGAAGCGATAACCGACGTCGCGGACGGTGCGGATCCAGCGCGGCCGGGCCGGGTTGTCTTCGACCTTGCCGCGCAGGGTCGCAATGCAGCGGTCGACGCTGCGGGAGGTCACCAGCACGTCGCGCCCCCACACGTCCTCGAGGATCTGATCGCGGGTGAGCGCCCGATCGGCCCGGCGCACGAAGAGCTCCAGCAGGCGAAACTCCTTCGGCGCCAGGGTGACTTCAACGCCGTCCCGCAGCAGGCGGTGGCTCCCGAGGTCGAGCACGAAGTCTCCGAAAGCGAAGCGCTCCGGCTCCGCCGTGCGGCGCCGACGCAGAAAAGCGGCGCAGCGCGCCAGCAGCTCGCGGATGCTGAAGGGTTTGGTGACGTAGTCGTCGGCGCCGAGGTTCAGGCCGCGCACGATGTCGGCCTCTTGATCCTTGGCGGTGAGCATCAGGATCGGCATGTCGAGGCCGGCGGCGCGCACCTGGCGACACACTTCGAAGCCGTTTTTGCGCGGCATCATCAGGTCGAGGATGATCAGATCCGGAACGTGCTCGAGGGCCGCGTCGAGGCCGGCCTGGCCGTCGCCGGCGCTCAAGGTGCGGTAGCCGCGCATCTCGAAGTTGTCCCGAAGCCCGCGGCGCAGCACGGCGTCGTCTTCGATGATCAGGACGGTTTCCGTAGGCATGGTCAGGCTCCCTGGATCGGAATTCGGAGGGTGAAGGTGCTGCCCTCGCCGAGCTCGCTGTCGACGCTGACGGTGCCGCGGTGGGCCTCGGCGATCGCTTTGACGATGGCCAGGCCGAGGCCGGTGCCGTCGGTCCGACGCTGGAGTCGCTGGTCCACCTGGTAGAAGCGATTGAAGATCCGCCCGAGCTCGGCCCGGGGGATGCCGATGCCGGTATCGGACACGGCGTAGGCGACGCGTCGACCGTCGCGGTAGAGGCGTAACGACACCGTTCGATCCACGGGCCGGGCCGGGCCGTCCAGGGTCAGGCCGTCTTCGCCGCCGGCGGCCCCAGGATCTGAGTACTTGCACGCGTTGTCGAGCAGGTTGACGAGCGCCGTTGTCAGGGACTCGGGGTCCGCGACGAGGTCCGGGAGATCGCCGTCGACCGTGGACTCGAGGGCGCAGCCCGCGGCCCGGAACCGGTCCGCCACCGCCGCCGCCGCGTCCTCGGCCGGGATCCGCGGGTCGACGTCTCGCCTGGCGAAGCGGTGGTCGCGGCGGTCGAGCTTGGAGAAGGTCAGGAAGCTCTCGACGAGCCGCGAGAGGCGCGCGTTCTCGGCGGAGATCATCTGAAGGTACTCCCGCCGTCGCTCGGGGGGCAGCTCGAGGGGCGGCTCGTCGTCACCCGCGGCCGCCCCGGCGCCTCGGGCTTCGGCCGAGGGCTCGGCCATGAGCAGCGTATCGAGCAGGAGTCGCATCGACGCCAGCGGCGTGCGCAGCTCGTGGGACACGGTGGAGAGGAGGTCGTTCTTGAGGCGCGTGAGGTGGAGCTGGCGGCCGACCCAGCGCAGGGCGAGCAGCGCCACGAGCACAAAGACGACGATGACCAGCATGCCGACCAGCACGTACGCCTGGATTTGTCGGGTCGCGGAAGCGTCGAAGAGTCCCTGGTCGAGGGGGCGCACGACGAGGTGCCACTCGGGCATCCACGGTCCGACCGGGACGGTCACGAGGAACCCGTCGACGAACTCCTCGCCGGGGGCGATCACGTCGAGGGCGGTGCCGTCGGGCGCGGTGTCACTGCGCAGGTCCTGACTGAGGGCTCGGCGGAGAAACTCCGTCGTCGCCAGGGCGACGGCCCGGCCGTCCGGCGACGCGGCGTGCCACAGGTCGCGCCCGACCTCGCCGCCGGCGCCGCGATCCGCCGGCGGCGAGACGGGGCGCC
>JBCDKB010000361.1:0-9242 GCA_038747035.1 Acidobacteriota bacterium
CCGGCGACGAGCTGTGGCGGGTCCCTTTCGAGGTGACCCTCGGGTTGACGGTGGCGTCGCCGGTGCTGTCCGGCGACCGGCTGGTGGGGTCGTCGTTTTTCAATGGCTCGGTCCTCCAGGAACTCGGCGGCGAGGACGGAGCCCGGGAGCTGTGGCGGGGCCAGAGCTCGAGCGAAGTCGATACCGACGGGCTCCATGCGCTCATCACGACGCCGGTAATCGACGGCGACACGCTCTACGGCGTCGGCAGCTACGGCCAGCTGCGTGCGCTTAACCTCGCGACCGGCGAGCGGCTTTGGGAGACGATGGCGCCGGTGGTCGAGAAGGCCCGGTGGGCGGCGGCTTTTCTTGTTCGCAGCGGGGATCGCTACTTCATCAGCAACGATCGGGGTGAGCTCATCCTCGCCACCCTCTCGCGGGACGGATACCGCGAGATCGACCGGGCCGACCTGATCGAGCCGACGTCGCCGATCGGGCGCCGGGAGAAAAAGGCCGTGCACTGGTCTCACCCGGCCTACGCCAATGGTCACATCATCACGCGAAATGATCGCGAGGTGATTCGGGTCGATCTGCGGCACCGGATGGAGGGGGCGTCTGATCAGGAGTCTTCCGAGACTTCCAGTCCAGGCGGGACCTGAATTCGCAGGTCGTCACAAAAAATCTGAGAAAAGTCTCCCTCGCATGGTCCCTCGCGCGTTCACCCCGCGCGTTGTACGGCAACCCCGACAGCACCGAGGCCAGTCGTAGGCCATCGGGTTGTCCGCGCGCTTGAGCCCAGGCCGTGCGGTCGTTCGGGATCTGTCCGTGATCGTAGTTAGGGAGACAAGATGTCTGAGATTAGCGTTCGTTTCCGGATCGTCGGAATCTATTTTGGGGCGACCTACAAAAATGCCGTGACCCAGGAAATCAAAGTGAGTGTGCCGGCCAATCCTACCGTCGCCCAGGTGATGGAGGCGGCGGCGCTCGAAGCCGTGCGCGGCCAAATCCCGGGGGTGACGTCCTTCCTCTTCAGCCCGGCCGCGCCGACTCCGGATGAGTTCTGCGAATCGGTCTCGGTGGACTACAACAAGTCGCCGAACGGGCGCCTGGATTCCGGCCTCTACCGTCTGCAGCAAAGTGAAGAGGCTTTCCAGGAGCAGATCCTTCAGTACTACATCTTCGACGAAAACTTCGTCCAGAAGAACACCAAGAATGAGCAGGCGCCGTTCGGCGGTCCGCCGCCGGTGGAGATCGAAGACGGTGACCTGGTGCTGTGGCGGATGGTGACGATCGCCACGAAGCCGATCAATTCTTCCCGGGCCAAGGGCCGCCAGAATCGCATGTCGAAGGCCATGGCGGCGAATCTCTAGCACCTGGGTTTGGATCCCTGGGCCAGCGGTTTGGGTCTGTGGACGACCGTCGACCGTGGCCCGGGTCCAAATCGGGTGCGCCGCCTCCGGACCTTTGGTGCCTCCGGAGGCGCTTGAAATGTCGCTAGGGCGGGCTTTCTTTCGAAGAGGGCCCTAGGACGAAAAGGTGTAGGAAATCCGCCCGTCGTCCGCAAGACTCATCTGGCAATAGCCGTAAACGCCGAGCTGGTCGAGGAAAGCCTTCGATTCATCGAGCGTCAAGTTGGTGGCCTGGGCGACCTGGGCCGGCGTCAGGCGGCCGTCGGACTGGGTCGCCAGGTAGAGCACGTGGCGTTCGAGCTCCTCCCTCTGGCGCCTCTTGGAGGTGCGGTGCGTGAACCGCACCAGCCACACGGAGAAGGCTATGGGCAGCACTCCGAGCGCGACGCCGATGGCGGCGTTGGCGGCGCGTTCGTCTTCGTCGTTGAGGTTGAGGCCGGCGCCCAGGACCATGAGCAGACCAAAGAGGCCAATCAAAGTGGCGGCGGCATAGAGCAGGAGGTCTCGGATCTTCACGGGCGTCCTCGGTCTAGGTTCATCGGCGAGTGCCCATTCTAAGATGATTACGAATCGACTTCCGATGACGGGTCGGCGGCGGGTCGGCCTTTAGAATGAAGTCCGTCCTCAGCTGCGCAATCCGTCTTCAACCCTGGAGCCAGTTCGCCATGACGTCCATTCGGTCTTCCCTGCTGTCGCTTGCCGCCGCGCTCCTGATGCTGCTCTCCCCAGCCCCGTCCACCGCCCAGCACGGAGAAGGGGAGTCCGGCGATCAAGTCCACGGTCAGAAAGGGCACGGCCACGGCGCCCACGCCCACGGTGGCCACGGTCATGACGCCGGAGGTGACCTCCACTCCCCCGGACACCGGCATGACTTCAGCGACGTCGAGCGCTGGAGCGCCATCTTCGACGCGCCGGAACGTGACGCGTGGCAAAAGCCGCAGCACGTGATCGAGCTGATGGCTCTCGAGTCGGGCCTGACCGTCGCCGACCTGGGCGCCGGGACCGGCTACTTCCTGCCGCACCTCGCGGCGGCCGTCGGCCCCGACGGTCGGGTCTTCGGCCTCGATGTGGAAGAGAGCCTCGTCGCGCATATGCAAAAGCGGGCGGAAGAGGCCGGGCTCTCCCAGGTGCGTGCGCAGCTCGTGCCGCGGGACGGCCTCGGCATGGATCCTTCGTCCCTCGACCGGTTGCTGGTCGTCAATACCTGGCACCACCTGGACGAGCGGCCGAATTATGCCAGGCATATTGGCGAGATCCTTTCGGACGGCGGCTCGCTGATCATCGTCGACTTCACCCTGGAATCCGAGCAGGGACCGCCGAAGAAGCACCGGCTATCGCCGGAGCGAGTCGTCGCCGAGTTGGAAGCCGGCGGACTTTCAGCGGAGATTCTCGAAGAAGAGCTGCCGCGTCAGTACGTGATCGTCGCGCGCTCGCGCTAGTCACTGGGGGAGGAAGACGCCGGCCCCGGGGTTCGCTGGGGGCGGCCTGCGGGACCGGCGATGCGACCGGTCCCGAAAGAGCGTGTAGGCGCTGTTCAGCTCTTTGGCATCTTGACGCTGCCTTCGAAGACAGCGCCGTCGGCGATGGCGAGCTTTTTCGTCACCAGATCGCCCTGGACGCGGCTATTGCCGTTGAGCACGATGCGCTCTTCGGCGGTGATCTGGCCCTGCACCTTGCCGTCCACGTGGACTTCACGGGCGGCGACTTCACCTTCCACCTCACCGCCCTCGCGGACCCGCAGCACGCCTTCGGTGCCGGCGGTGCCGTGCAACACGCCGAGCACTTCGATGGGCGCCGAGCCGGTGATCTCGCCTTTGATCTTGATGCCCTTGCCGATCACTGTCGTTTCGCCGTCAGCCATCGAAAGCTCCTCCTGGGTGTGGCCGCGTAGGCCGTCTGGATGGGCCGCGCGGAAGCGCGGCGTGGGACGTTCGTCTAGGGAAAATACGGGCCGACCCGCGGGGCCCGCCGTCTGAAAAATCGGGCGGATCGTAACACGGCGTCGCGTTTCGGCGGCGTCTGCGGTACCATGCGGCGGCCGTGAAAACGGCAATCCGTCTAACGCTTGAGACGAGCCCTAGAGACGAGCCCCATGAGCCAGCCCACCGAGCAGACCATCGTCGTTGACCATCCTTTGATTCAGCACAAGCTGACTCAGATGCGCGTCATTGAGCGCAGCACGAAGGATTTCCGACGATTGCTGAAGGAAATCAGCATGCTGCTCGCGTACGAGATCACCCGGGACGCGCCGCTCACGACGATGCGGATCGAGACGCCGCTCGAGACGATGGACGCGCCGGTGATCGAAGGCAAGAAACTCGTCTTGACCGCGATCCTGCGCGCCGGCATCGGCATGCTCGACGGCATGATCGAAATCTTGCCGTCCGCGCGCGTCGGCCACGTGGGGCTCTACCGAGATCCGAAGACGCTCGAGGCCGTGAAGTACTACTTCAAGATGCCCGAGGATCTCAAAGACCGCGAAGTGCTCCTGCTCGACCCGATGCTGGCGACCGCGAATACCGCGATCATGGCCACCGACGAGGTCAAGAAGCTCGGGCCCCGGTCGATCAAATTTATGTGTCTGCTCGCGGCGCCGGAGGGTCTCCAGGCTTTCCACGCCGCGCATCCGGACGTGCCGGTCTATACGGCGTCCGTGGATCGCTGTCTGAACGAGAAGGGCTACATCCTGCCCGGACTCGGCGACGCCGGCGACCGACTCTACGGCACCAAATAGCCCGGTACCGCGTTCTCGAGAACTCTGGTCAGCCGCGGCGGGGTCGTCGCGGCGGAGAAAAGTCATGGTGGAAAATAAAAATCCGAAAAGAGTGGTTTTAGCCTACTCCGGCGGTCTCGACACGTCGGTGATCTTGCACTGGATCAAAAAGACCTATGGCGCGGAAGTCATCGCTTATACCGGCGACGTCGGCCAAGGCGACTTGGAGATCGACGCCGTCCGCGCCGCCGGCACGGCGACGGGCGCGTCCGAGGTGGTGATCGAAGATCTCCGACGTTCCTTCGCTGAAACCACCATTTTCCCCGCCCTGCGCGCCAACGCGGTCTACGAGTGGTACTACCTGCTCGGCACCGCGCTCGCCCGACCCGTGATCGCCGACGGCCTCATGAAGTGCGCCGAGCGTTTCGGCGCCGACGCCATCGCCCACGGCGCGACCGGCAAAGGCAACGACCAGGTGCGCTTCGAGATGGCGGCCTACGCCCTGCGACCGGACATCAAGATCATCGCGCCGTGGCGTGAATGGGAGTTTAAGGGGCGCAAAGATCTCTTGGCCTACGCCGCCGAACACGGCATTGACCTGCCGGCGGGCAGCAAGCCCGAGTATTCGATGGACGCCAACCTGATGCACATCAGCTACGAAGGCGGCATCCTCGAGGATCCTTGGGCGGCGCCGCCGGACGATATGTGGCGCATGACTACCAATCCGCAGTCGGCGCCCGAGGAGCCGGAGCTGGTGACCGTGCGCTACGAGCGCGGCAATCCGGTGGCGATCAACGGCGAGGAGCTCGATCCGGTGGCCTTGCTTGAAAAAGCCAATGAGATCGCCGGTCGCCACGGCGTCGGCCGAGTCGACATCGTCGAAAATCGCTTCCTCGGCATGAAGAGCCGCGGCTGCTACGAGACGCCGGGTTTCACGATCCTGCTCGACGGCCACCGCGCCGTGGAGTCGATCACCCTCGACCGCGAGGTCCAGCACCTGCGCGATGAGCTGGTGCCGCGTTTCGCGGAGATCGTTTACAACGGTCTTTGGTTCTCCCCCGAGCGCGAGGCGCTCCAGCACTTCATGGACGCGGTGCAGGAGCGGGTCAACGGCGAGGCGCGCCTGCGTCTCTACAAAGGCCACGTGAGCGTGGAAGGACGCCGCTCGGCCACCCACACCCTCTACGATGAGGAGATGGCGACCTTCGAAGCCGACGACGTCTACGACCAGTCCGACGCCACCGGCTTTATCCGCCTGCGCGCCCTGCGCCTGCGGACCCTCGGCGCTAAGCGCATCTCCGAAGGCGAATAGCCTGCGGAGGCTTCGCTTCAGCGAGGCCCAGCATAAAAGCCCCTTTCCCGCCGTCGCGGAAAAGGGGCTTTGTCTTGTCGGGGGCGCGGCGTGGCGCGGTGAGCGCTCGCCTTTGACTGATCTCAGTACTCGACGGTGACCTCGCCCATGCTGCCGCCGAGGACAAGATCGAGGCGCGGCGCATCATCGGGCAGCTCGGCGACGTCGGGGAGGTTGATCCGCGATTCACCCATGGACACGGCGCCGCCGGTGACGTCGATGCGGACGTCTTCGGGGACCCAAACGCGGCAGCCGCCCATCGAGAATTGAGCTTTGATCTCGGCGTCGTTGCGCCACGGGCCCTTGAGGTCGAGGAAGAGCTCCCCCATACCCTGTTCGACATCGACTTCGCGCGGGCTGCCGTTGCCCAGGTTGCGGATCTCCAGCTCGCCCATGGAGCCGACGACGGTGAAGTCATCCATAGGCGCGACCAGGGGCTCGCGGATTTCGACGAAGTGGTCGCCCATGCCGTAGTCGACATTGAAGCTCTCGAGCCACAGGCCGCCGAGGTCGGTCTTGGATTCACCCATCTTGATCGAGCCAGCGATGCGCATGGGGTGGCCGCGCGGCACGGTGACCGTGATGTTGTTGTTGACGTTGCCGCCGCCGCCGAAGAGCAGGCCGAAGAAGCCCCCCTTGGCGTCGAAGGAGACTTTGTAGGTCCAGTTGCCGTTCAGGCCCTGGGTCCAGTCTTCCTTGAGCTCGAATTTCGACGCATCGAAGTCAGCCTCGATGCGCACGGGCTGATCCGGCGGACCGGGCTGGATGGTGAAGTCACCCATGGCCATGTCGAGGATCAACGTGCCGACACCCTGGTCCGGCGAGAGCTCCGGCACCGGCGCGAATTCGACGGCGTCGGGCTGGTCGGGGTCGATGGTCGGTGGCTCCGGCGAGGTGGGCGGTGTCGGCAAGACCTGCTCGGCGAGACGTTCGACCGGTTCCGGGTCGGTCGACGCGAAGAATTGCAGCGTCGATAGGAAGAGAATCAATCCGAAGCCCAGGGCAGTGATCGAGAGGCAGCCGATGCAGCCGTATTTGAAACAACCGGCGGGTGAGCTCATGGCGTCGTCCTTTCAGGCCGGCCTCAGTCCATCGATCTCGCCGGCTCGCCGATACTACGTCCTAGCCCCCCGATCTGTTTCGCTTTGCATTCGGCGCGACGTCTGGTCGAAGCCTCCGTCGGCCGGTCTTTTGCCGGGGAGAGGGTGCGCCGGGCGGCCTGAAATCGGCCGTACGCTCGGCGCTGTGGGAGACTCTAGGGACTACCCAAGGAGATCTCCATGTTCGCCACGCGTCCACGACGTTTCTTCTGCGGGGCGGCGACCGCTGTCGTCGTCCTGCTTAGCGTTTCGGCCTGTGATTCCGGGACCGTCGACGGTGACGGCCGCGGGGCCTCGGCGCGCGCCCTATCGCTCGTCGAGCGCTGGGGCGATGTGCTGGTCGATGACCCGGCGGCTCCGCCCGCGGCGCCGGCGCGGAGCGAGGTCCGCTTCGATGGCTCGGCGGGGGACCTCGCCGCCTGGTCGGCGATTCAAGGGATCGAGGGTTTGCGCGTCGAGGACGGAAAGCTCGTCGGCCGGTCGACCTCGAAGGCACCGGTCATCGCCCTGGATTTCGCCGATCCACAGGGCGTCGAGGATGAGCTGTGGTCCGTGGAGATGCGTCTTCGAGCTTCGGCCGGCACGCGGCTCGCGGCGCACCCGGTGCTCGAGCCGGGGCCGCCGATGCCGGCGGTGCTCGCCCGGGTGGAGTCCTGGCCGATTGCGAGCGCGATGACCTCGACGGCGGTCGAGGCGCAAAATTTCTCCGTGGTTCTGGACCGCGTCTTTCTCCTCGAAATGCGCCCGGCCCAAAACAACATCCGTCGCCTCCTGGTGCGGCCGACCAACGTCGAAGGTGCGGACTTCGCCATCGAGTCGGTGCGCCTGGTCTTCCGCAGGGAGCGCCTAGCGACGATCGAGTCCGGGCCGGGCTGGCACGGGCTGGGCGAGGTCTTCCGGGAAACGCTGGTCAGCCGCGCGCCGGAGACCCTGCGATTCCCCGTCCGGCTCCCGGACCGGCCGTGGCTCGACCTCTCGGTCGGCACGGTCGACGCGGAATCGCCGCGCTTCGCCGTCGACGTGGCGAGCGCGGACGGCGTAGAGACGCTAGCGGATCTCGAAGCCGACGAAGTGGACCGGTGGACGAGCTTGCGGCTAGACCTCGGGGCGTGGGCAGGGCAAGACGTGGAAATTCGCCTGCGCACCGCCGGCGACGCCGGCCAGCTCGGCATGTGGGGCGCGCCGACCGTGCGCTCGACGGCGGCGCAGGCGGAAGAGCCCACCACGGTGGTGCTCTTCCTCGCCGACACCCTGCGCGCTGACCACCTCGAGGCCTGGGGCTACGGGCGAGAGACCGCCCCGGCGCTGACCCAGCTCGTGGCCGACGGCGTGCGCTTCCGGTCGACCGTTGCCCAGTCGACCTGGACCAAGGTGTCGGTGTCTTCCATCTTGACGTCCCTCTACCCGTCGACCACCGGCGTCGTCGACCTCCACGATCGCATCTCGGCGGGGGAGACGACGCTCGCCGAAGTCTTCCGCGACGCCGGCTTCGCCACCTTCGCGACTTCATCCGTACCGTTCTCCGGCCAGCTGACCAATCTGCACCAGGGCGTGGAGGTCATGCACGAGACCGGCGCCCTCGCGACCAGGTCGGAGGACTCCTTTCGGTCCAAGACCGCCCGGCCCTGGGTGGACGCTTACCTCGAGTGGCTCGAGCTGCACCGTGACGGCCCGACGTTCGCCTTGATCCACGCCATGGATCCCCACAGCCCGTTCCGTCCGGAGGCGCCGTTCGACTCGATGTGGGCGAGTGCCGAGGACGCGGAGCGATTCGCCGCCCAAGCGGACCGGGTCCGGCCGAAGATCGTAAGCCCCCTGCTCCGGCGATTCATGGCGCCGAGCCGCGACGAGCTCGCCGCCGCCGGCGTCGACGAGCAGAGCTTCGTCGACCACGAAAAGGCCTGGTACGACGGCTCGATCCGCGGACTCGACGCCCAGATCGACCGCCTCATGACCCGGCTCGGCGAGCTCGGCGTGCGCGACCAGACGCTCTTCGCCTTCGTGTCCGACCACGGCGAGGAGTTCCTCGAGCACGGCGAGCACTGGCACGGCAAAACGGTCTACGGCGAAGTCGCCAACGTGCCGATGGCGCTCTGGGGATCCGGGGTGCCGTCGGGCCTGGTTGTCGATGATCTGGTGCAGACCATCGACCTGATGCCGACGCTGCTCGACCTGGCGGGTCTCGATATTCCCGAGCGCGGCCAAGGTCGAAGTCTCAAGCCCCTGCTCAACGGCGCCGAGCTGCGGCCCCGCCCCGCCGTCACCGAGCTCCCGGTCCGCGATGACCCGGACGCCCAGGCGAGCTACGCCTTCACCGACGGCCGGTGGAAACTCGTTTGGTATCCAGACGACGACGCGACCGAGCTCTACGATCGCATCGCCGACCCCCTCGACCAAAACGACCTCGCCTCAGCGCAGCCCGACGACACGGCCCGGCTGGCGGCCGAGCTCAAGAAATTCCTAGCCTGGGCCGCCAACCAGCGCCTCGACGACGCCACCCTCGCCGCGGAGATGAGCGCGGAGGAGCTCGAACAGCTCCGCAGCTTGGGCTATATCGAGTAGCTCAAAGCCGTCGGTTGAACTTGCCGGCGAGGTCCTGGAGGCTCGTAGCCTTCTTGGAGCTGCTGGTCTTGCTGCCGCCGGTCTGTTGGCCTCCGCCGGTTCGGCCGCCCGGCGGGCGTCGGCCGGCG
>JBCDKB010000362.1:0-9203 GCA_038747035.1 Acidobacteriota bacterium
GATAGAGCCAATAGCCCATGCGCTTGTGCCAAGGGAGCGAGCGGTACTCGCGGACGGTCAGGGTCGTGATGTCGCCCAGGCCCCGGCGTTCGAGGTCGCCGTGGCCGGCGTGGTGCGCTTCGTGGGTGCGTCGCCAGTAGTAATAAGGCGTGAGGGTCAACACGCCGATCACCGATCCGAGGCGGTGGTTAGCTTTGCGCGACGGGAAGAAAGCCCCGTGGCCGCAGTCGTGCTGGAAGATGAAGAGCCGGATGTAGAGACCGACCATCGGAATCGCCAGCGCCAACGTGAGCCAGTAGGAAATATCGATGGACCAGATCATGAGCGCGAAGCCGGCGATGAAAGGAATCGCGGTGCCGAGCAGCTGGGTCCACGCCATGCGGTTATCCGGGCGGGCCATGGCCGCGAGCTTGCGGCGGAGTCGGGCGGTTTCTTTCGGCTCGGGGGTCACATCGGTCGAGTATTCGGCCTGAGTCGTCATCTAAAAATCCTTTGCTATTGACCGGAAAGGATGTGGCGTTCGAGGTGCTCGAGAGCAGTCGAGAGATCAGGCCGAGGGTAGTGGAGATGCTTGGGGCGGTCAAAGCGCCGGGCCGTAAAGCCTATCTTTGGCGCTTTCTTCGATTGGATCCTTAAGTTATTGAAAAATAATGACTTACTGAATTTTTTTCAGAGGTTTGTCCCATGCCTTGGGGGAGGACGAATGTATCTTTTCGGTGAGCACTGTGCATTTTTTCAGCGACAGCTGTGCATCTTTTCCGTCGTGCCCGTCGCAAGCTTTGTTGTGCCCGCGGCGGCTTCGATGGTCGCTTCGGAATTGGAGCAGGTTCCCGCGGAGGGGACCGGGGTTTTAGTCCACGGGGGCGCGGGCGAAGTCGGACTCCGGGTACCAGATCTTGAGTCCGCGGCCGCGGACTTTGACCTTCAGCTTGTGGAGCTGGTTATCGCCGCCGTGTTCCGGCGAAAACCCGAGGGAGTAGTAGCCGGTCAGCTCGTCTTCGGCCCGCACCAGAAGCGGGCCGAGCCCCGATCCGATGGCCGCGGAGCCGCCGGTCTCCTCGGCGAGAAAGCGGAGAGCTTCGTTCCGACTCGCCTCACCGAGCCCGCGGACGGTGGGGCTGGCGCCGAGTCCGGCTTCGCCCCCGAGGCTGGCGTCGGAGACGCCGAGGTTGCCGTGGATACGCCACGGATAGACGCTCACCCGGGCGTCGGCGGCGAGGGCGGTGATGGTGCCCAGCTCATCCGGCAGCGGATCTTCCTGGCGCTTCCGGTAAGGCCGGCGGGGGGCCTGGTCGATGAGAGCCCCGAGGGCGGCGGAGCGGGCGTCGAGGGAATCGGGGTTGTTGGAGAAATTGGTGTTGAGGCCGTCGCGGGAGCGCGTGGACAGCTCCGACAGGGCGTCCTGAATCACCGCGATCTCGGCCTGGGCCGGACGCATTTCGAGGCCGCCGCTCAGGAAGATCAGCGCTTTGCGGCCGTCGATCGAAGCGAGGGCGTCGAGCAGGGAGGCGAGACCCTGGTAGGTGGCCAGGGTCTCCCCCCGACGGCGCTGGGATTCCCCTTCGACTTGCCGCATCAGGCTGTTGAGGTAGCGCACGCCTTGCTCGGTGTCGACGACGCCGGCGCGGACCTCCTGCAGGGTCTCCCCGACCTCCCGCAGGACGTCCCGGAGGTAGCTCCGGCGCTCCTGTTGGCGGGTCAGCCCGATCGGCGCCGAGGCGGCGATCGTCTCCAGGGTGCTGCGGGTCGCGGCCCGGTCCGTGGACGGCTGGGCCTCGAGGCGGAGGCCGTCGCCGAGGGTGGCGACGGCGATGGCGGTCTCGGCGCCGAGGCCCTGCTCGAGTCGTGCGTCGATCTCGGCGATGGCGCGCTTCCTCGCCTGGGCCGGCAGGCTGATGTCGTCGAGGACAAAGATCAGCAGCCCCGGAAGCTCTGCGGCGGCGGCTGGGTTTTCCGCAGCGCCTTGCGCAGGGACCGCCGTCTCTCCGCTCTCCGGAACGACCTCGCGAAAATTCGTCAGCTCCATGCGGCGGCCGTCCTCCCGGAGACTAAAGACTTCTTTGGCCAGGCCCTGGACCGGACGCCCCTGGCGGTCGGTGACCCGCACGTCGACGTTGACGACGTGGACGGAGACGACCTCGCCGAATGCTTCTGTGGCCTCGGCGTCATTGGACTGGGCATTCGAGGCCGTCGTGAGGGTCGCGGCGGCGAGGGCTGCTAAGAACAGCCGGGCCCGGAGCGACGGCCGCCGACGGGGGGGCGAGGTCGGGGAGAACATCTGGCTGGAGGTGAGCATTGCGGGTGTCCTCGTGAGGTGACGTTTCTGGCGGTCGGTGGAGGGCTTGGCGCGGGCCGGGGCTTAGGGGGGGTAGAGCCAGGATAACCAAACCGAACGGTGGGCTGTGCGATCGAGGCCAGATCCCGTGGCGAACCGGCGGTAGACCTTCGATCCATCTAGAAAGCAAATCCAGGGCCACCTTGGTTGGGGAAGATCCGTTTTCGCGTCGGTAAGCGCCGTTTATCAAGAGGAGGGGCTTCGCCCGGGCGAGTGAGTGCCCGCGAAGCGAACCGGCGCCGCGGCCCTTCCGAGTTGAAACCACTGACGCTGCAGCTCATGGGACGGTATTCCATGCGTTTGTGGCATAGTCAAAGTGCGCCTGTCCTGCCGGCAGCCCGCCGCGCGCCGCCACCTGGCGGCGGCGCCCAGCCGGCGGCGTCTTGAACCTTGACCGCGAGGGTATTTGCATGCGTCTTCCGAAGATCTTGTGTCTTGTCCTACTGGTCCCTTGCCTTGCGCTCGGCGCCCCCGCGCTGGCCGACGGGGGGGCCGCTGACCCGGCGGCTTCCGGGACGCCGGTGACGGAGCCACCGGCCGGGCCCGCCGCTCCGACGCTCGACGCCGCGGCCGCGGGGGCGCTCCGGGACTCGCCCCTGGCGCTCGACCGCCTGCGCGGTCGCGTCGAAGGCGCTATGGATGGCCGGCTTTCGACAGGCGAGTTGCAGGAGCTCGAAGGCTATCTGGCCGCTTCTGAAAAGCTGCACCACCAGCTCGAGGCTCCGGTCTTGACGCAACGCCAGCTCGCCCGCTGGCGGGCCCAAGTTCGCAGGATGTGGGCCGCCGCCGAGGCGCCGGCGGCGGTGAAAACCGGGCCTCCGTCTTTCGCGCCCCCGCCCCAGGCCGACGACTTGCCTCCGGCTCCGCGCCCGGCCCCGAAGACCGAGCCCGTGGCTCTTCAGGGTGCGGATCGCTGCCTTGACGCGCCGCTCGTGGACTTGGGCACCTACCTGGGGACGACGGTCGGTTCGACGCAGGACGGCTCCTCCTCGTGCGTGCAGCTCGGGGCCGCCGGGGATGTCTGGTATCGGGTCGAATCGCCGGCGTCGGCGCAGCTTTTCGCCGATACGTCCGGCTCGGCGCTGGACACCGTCCTGTCGATCTACGGGCGCTGTCCCGTCGACCCCTTCGATACGAGCTTTGAGCTGACCTGCGACGACAACGGCGGCCCGGGACAGACCTCGGCCCTGTCCGTGGGTACACCGCTGCCCGCGGGCGAAGTCTTCGTGCGCATCTCCGGCACCTTGACGGACCAAGGGAGTTACCAGCTGACCCTCGCCGAGGGCGGACGGCTCGAAGGGCGGCTGCTCTCGGAAGGGGGGGAGCCGATCGCCAACGCCGACGTCAGGCTCCAGGGCGCCGACAACTTCAGTGTCGACGTGGTCTTCACGGGCGGTGACGGCCGATTCGTCTTCACGGATCTCCAGGCGCAGGACTATTTCCTCTCCGTGGCCGGCGCCGGCGAGTATCTGCCGGAGGTCTACGACGACATTCCCTGTCCCGTCGATTTCGATTGCCCTGTCCTCCAAGGGCGGCCGATAACGGTCGCGCTCGGGGAGACGACCGTGGTCCCCGACATCCGCTTAGCCCTCGGCGGCGCCGTGACGGGGCGCGTCGTCGAACGTCAGACCGGGGAGCCGATTGGGATCGCCCAAGTGGCCCTCGAGGTGGCCGACGGTTCGGGCAGCGTCGCCGCCGACTTCACAGACCTTGACGGCCATTACCGCCTCGACGGCCTGCAGCCGGGGACTTACTTCGCTTGGGCGTCGGTTTTCGGTCCCTACGTCGAACAGGCCTTTGACGGCATCGACTGTGTCGATATTCCCTGTCCGCCCGCCGACGCCACGCCGATCGTGATCGAGCGGGGCCGGACCCTCACGAATATCGATTTTGCCCTGGGTCGGCAGGGCATTCTCCTGGGGACGGTGAGGGACACGGCGGGGAATCCGCTCGCCGGCCAGCTGGTGACGCTTTATACCGAAGACCTGCAGCCGATCCGTCAGGTGTTTTCAAACCCCGACGGCAGCTACAGCCTCGGGAATACGCCGGCGGGTCGCTATTACGCGGTGGCCGGCGATTCGGTCTTCAGCCAGACTTTTGTTCCGGAGCTTTTCCCCAACATTCCTTGCACGGCGACGGTCTTCGGGGAGTGCGACTTTCAGTACGGCCAGCTGCTCGAGGTCGAGCTTGAGCAGACCCTCGAAGCCATTGACTTCACCCTCTCCCGGGGGGCGTCCCTCTCCGGCCGGGTCACGGTGCTCGACGGCGACGGGACCTCGGCCCCCGCCGGCGTCCGGCTGCTGACGGAAGACGGCCAAGGCGTAGCGGAGCTCTCGGTCGAGGTCGACGGTCGTTTTGAATTCACCGGTCAAACCGGCGGCGCCTACAAGCTGGAGGCCTTCGGTCCTTTCAACCGTGAGCTCTACAGCGTGGTCTATCCGGACGAGGTCTGCCTGCCGCTCTGCGACCTGGATCGCGGGGAGACCGTGACCGTCGCTTTTGAACAGAGCCGCTCCGGCCTCGACATCGCTTTGCCGGAGGCCTCCTCGATCAGCGGTCGCGTGACGTCGGCGGCGGACGGCGCTCCTGTCCCTGGGATCCTGGTCCGCACCACGGCCGCCGACGGGCGCCGCTCCGGGTTCACCGAGGGCGACGGCAGCTACCGCATTTCTGGCCTCTTGCCGGGCGAGGTCGAGCTTTCGGTCTCCGGGGTTGATGGCTTTCTCGACGCGTCGCGGACGCTGGTCGTCGGCTTTAGCCAGCGGGTTATGGATCAAGATTTTGCACTGGACCGGGGCGCGAGTGTGTCGGGCCAGGTGCGCATGCGCGACGGTGGCGAGGTGGATAGCGGCACGAGCATTCGGATTTTGGATGAATCCCTCGCGCCGGTGCAGGTCGGAGTTGTGCCCGTCGGGACCTCGCCGAACTACACGATCACCGGTCTCCGGCCCGGGTCCTATTTCGTGTTCCTCGTGCCGGGATTCAACTCGGAGGCCCAAGCGATCAACCAGCTGTGGCCCGCTTCGCCCTGCTTCGACGGTTTCATCGACGAGACGTGTCGCGCCGCCGCCCAGCGCGTGGAGGTGCCGTCCGCATCGGCGGCGGTGACCGGGATAGATTTTGTGGTCGACCGATTCGGAGACGTGGGTGGCACGGTGCGGAGCGCCGTCACCGGCCTCGCCGGCCTGGACACCTCGGCGGAAATCGAGATGTGGACGTCGGCGGGGTTCGTGCGCTCGGTGGCCTTCGTCGGCTTCGACGGTTCTTTTGCCTTCGGCTCCGTGCCGCCGGGGGACTATTTTTTCGTGGTCCGACCGTCCCTGGACACTTTGGGCTACACCGACCTGGTCTTCGGCGGCGGGCCCTGCATCGATCAGGGGTGTGACCCCTTGTCCGGTAGCCCGGTGCGGGTCGAGCTCGACCAGTCGGTCCGGGTGGACGTGGCGGTTCCCCGCGGCGGCGGTGTGGGCGGCCGAATCCGTGATCGCCAGGGCCTGTCGATCGCCGACGGCTCGGTGGCGGTCGAGCTCTATGACGCCGCGAATCGACGGGTCGCCATCGCCCAAATCGAGGGCGACCGATGGGGGCTGGGCGGCGTTCCCGACGGCCTCTACCGCGCCGTCGCCCGCGACCTCTTTACCAACCGCTATTTCGACCAGGTCCAGGGCGGCGAGAACTGCTCGGGAGGGGGCTGCGACCTCTCGACGTCGCCGGGCTTTGTGGTCGAAGGCGGAGCGTTCCTCGGCGGGCTCGATTTCGCCCTCGACCTAGCCGCCGAGGTCTCCGGCCGGGTCTCCGAGGGGTCCACGGGGCTGCCGGTGGTGGGCGCTCGGGTCGAGCAGTGGTCCGCGGGCGGTGCGCTGCTCGCCGAAACGCTCACCGGCCCCGCCGGCACCTACCGACTCGCTATTGGGGAGCCTTCTTACGTGACGGTCACCAGCACGAATTTCGAGGACAAAGTGTGGCCGAACGCGCTGTGTCCGCCGGGCGCCTGCGCCGATGTGCTGCTGACGGGCGAGCTGGTGCTACCCCAGGCCGGCTTCCGCGACGGATTTGATTTCGCCCTGGCCCGCGACGTCACCTGCGGCTCCGCCACGGAGCTATGCACCCTCGACGGGCGGTTTCGGATCTCGGCGCGCTGGCAGACAGGCATCAACCAAGGGCAAGGGGGCGCGGTGCCGCTGACCGCCGAGTCGGGCTATTTCTGGTTCTTCAGCCCCAATAACGTGGAGGTGGTGATCAAGACGCTCGACGCCTGCGACGGCTTCGGTCATTTCTGGGTCTTCAGCGCCGGCTTGACCGACGTCGGTGTGGAGATCACCGTGGTCGATTCCGTCACCGGCGATTCGCGGGTCTATGAAAACCGGGAAGGCGATCTCTTCGTGCCGCGATTCGACACGACGGCCTTTGCGACGTGCTCTGCGGACCCGCTGCCGTCCGTCGCCCCGCGGTCGGGGGCCCGGACTCCCGCCGCCGCTTCTCCCGTCCCGGCGCCCGCGGCCCCATCGGGGGTGTCGTCCTGGATACCCGTGGGTTTCGGCGAGGTGTCGCGGGCGGAGAAGACCTGCACGCCGTCGTCGACGGCCGGCTGCTTGACCAACCTTCGCTTTCGGGTCGAAGGGACTTACACGCTCAACGGCGTGACCCGAACCGCATCCGTCGTACCCTTGACCGCCGACACCGCCTTTCTCTGGTTCTTCGGCCCGGACAATGTCGAAGTGGTTCTGAAAGTGCTCGACGCCTGCAACGGCTTCGATAACTTCTGGGTCTTCGCCACCGGGCTCACCGACGTCGGTGTTGATCTGAGGGTGACGGACACGGAGACCGGAGCGGTGTGGACCTATAGCAATGACGAGGGGTCCAGTTTCGCGCCGGTGGCCGATACGTCGGCCTTTGAGTGCACGGATCCCTGAGGATCTTGGGCTTGGGGCGCCCCCGGTGGGACGGGGCGCCGCCGCGCGTCAGCGAAATCTCAGGTTCGTCTCCTAGTCTCCGGGGTAGAAAGGAGCCGTCATGCTGCGTACCCTCACCGACTGTGTCCATCTTCCCGCCCTTCCGACGCTTGCGCTCATCGGGGTCGCCTTGATCCCGGCCCTGGCCGCGGTGGCGGGGCCGGCCTCGGCGCAGCCGCGCGTTCCCGCGGAATGGGAGCCCCACGCCGCCACCTGGATGCAGTGGCCCGGGCCGTTTGAGGCCTCGATGCGCCCGGAGTTCGCCGAGATTATCCGCGTCATCCAGGCCTATGAACCCGTCCACCTGATCGCCGGCAGCGCGTCGGCGAGAAACGCGGCCCAGGCCTTCCTCGACGCCCGCGGCGTGCCCGCCGACAACTTGACCTGGCACGTCTACCCGATCGATAACTCGTGGCTCCGCGACAACGGCCCGATCTATGTCCAGGACGGATCAGAGACCCGGATTTTGAACTGGGGATTCGACGCCTGGGGCGGCAACTTCGGCGCCGATATCCCCTTCGCCTCCGACGACTTGATTCCGTTCCGGATCGCCGAGGTGCTGGGCCTCCAGGCGGAGGACCGCCGCGACTACATCCTGGAGAAGGGCAACCTCGAATTCAACGGCGCCGGCACGCTGGTCTTGAATTGGGACTGCCAGGACGACCGAAATCCGGGTTTGTCGCAGGGCGAGCACGAGCAGATCCTGCGCGAGGCGTTCGGCCTGGACCGCATCATCTGGGCCTACGGCCACTATCCGGATGACGGCACGACCGGCCATATCGACGGCACCGCCCGGTTCTTGAACGCGGAGACCATCGCCATCGCCGACTACGGCTCGCCGATCGAGCTCGATCTGGCGGCGGCTTGTGAAGCGGCGGGACTCGAGGTGGTGTGGTACGACGGCGACCCGAACTGGCTGGTGGGCAACGGCTTCGTGGCGGCGATGGCGGCGCCGAATCCGGCGAAGAATGCGGAATTGAAGGCGCTGCTCGAGTCGCACTTCCCGGGCCGCACCGTGCATATGGTCGACGCGCGGGCGATCGCCCAGTCCGGCGGCGGCATCCACTGCGTGACCAACGACCAGCCGGCGCCTGCGGGTGAAGTCTTCCGCGACGGCTTCGAGTCCGGCGATACCTCCCGCTGGTCGGCTGAATCTCCGTAGGTGCGGAGTCCGGGCGTCGGGTTCGGTGTGCCGCGGGTCCGGGCGAGGCCGCCGGGCGTGCTAACTTTCGGGCCGATGCGCGTGCTTGTGGTCGAAGACGAAATGGAGATTCGGTCCGCCGTCGCCCGGCGGCTCCGCCACCTCGGCCACGGCGTTGACGAGGCGGCGGACTGCGGTGATGCGGAGTCCTTCCTCGCCACCTACCGCTACGACGTAGTGGTGCTCGACCGGATGCTGCCGGACGGCGATTCGATCGAGCTCCTCGGCCGCTGGCGCGCCAAGGGCCTGGCGGCGCCGGTGCTCTTCTTGACCGCCCGGGACCAGGTCGCTGACCGGGTCGGCGGATTCGAAGCCGGCGCCGACGACTATCTGGTGAAGCCCTTCGCCATGGAGGAGCTGGTGGCGCGTCTTGTCGCGCTCGCCCGGCGCTCGCCGGCGCTGCGGCAAAGCACGGTCACGGTGGGGGATTTGGAGATCGACGCCAGTCGCCGGCAGGTGAAGCGCGGCGGTGTCGTGCTGACCCTACGACCCAAGGAATTCGCCATCCTCGAATTGCTGGCCGGCCGCGCCGGGCGTGTGGTTTCCCGTCAAGACATCGTGGCGAGCTGCTGGGGTGAAGACCACGAGCCGACCTCGAACGTCGAAGAAGTGGTCGTGGCGGCGCTGCGACGCAAGCTCGGCAAACCGGCCCTGATCAAGACCGTGCGCGGGGCCGGCTACCTGCTGGAGGCGCCGGAGTGACGCCTCCATCGGC
>JBCDKB010000363.1:0-9193 GCA_038747035.1 Acidobacteriota bacterium
GGTGGACTCGGCGATCGTCGCGGACACCGCCGCGGCGGCGGATCTCATCGACCAGGCGGCGGACGGTTTGCCGATCGACGGCCCCGACGTGGAGCTCTCCGGGCCCCAGCGCGAAGCGGCGTCGCGTTTGATGCAGGCCCTGCACGTCTTTGGCGCCGAAACGTCGGGGGGCAACGCCGCCGAGCTGATCGAAGCCCTGCCGAAGTGGGCGGTCCAGGGCGGCAAGAAGATCCGCAAGAAAAAGCCCCGGGGCCGGGCGCCGAAGGCCATGGCCCAGCTGCGCACGGAGCTGGTGACTTTGCTCGAAGCGGGCTACGCCAACGGCCTGGTGGGCGCCGCGGAGGGGGACCTCGCGGAGCTCGGCGAGCTCGTCCAGGGCTCCATGCCCGACGGACACTGCCTGGTCTTGGCGGAGTCCTCGGTCGCCAAGGAGCACCCCGTGCTCAAGAGCCTGGCGGAGCAGGGCGCTATCATCGAGACCGCCAAGGTCCAGGCCGGACGCCGCGGCGGCTGGGAAGGGCTCGGAGATCTGGTCGCCGAGCTCGAACAGTCCACCGGCGTCGGCATCGAGCGGCCGGCGCTGGACGAGCTCGCCCGGCGCACCCTACGCGGCACCGGGGACTTCCGCGACAAGTCGGTTGATAAGGAATCCACCGGTCGGCTGGCGGGCGAGTACCGCAAGCTCGCCTCGCTGGTCCAGGCCCAGGGCGCGACGAGAATCTCCCGCCGCCTGGTGGAAGAGACCACGAAGGATCGCGGTGAAGAAGATGTCTGGCAGATCCTCGACGCGATCGGCAACGGCCGCGGCGGCGAGGCGATCACGCGGTATAAGCGCTTGATCGAAGGCGCCGACGACCCGATCGGCCAGCGGCTCTCGTTTTTTGGACTCCTGGCGTCGTTCTGCCGCCAGCTAGCCGCCGTCGCCGGCGTGGCGCGCTCGGTGCGCGCCCAGCCCGGGGTGCGCAGCTTTAACCAATTCAAAGATCGGGTCGCCCCCAAGCTCCAAGGAGAGCTCGAAGGTGGGGTCAAGAATCCCCTCGGGGGCCTGCACCCTTTCCGGCTGCACAAGGCCTACCTGGCGGCGTCGCGGATCGACCGGCAGGAGCTGATGCGGCTGCCGTGGCGGGTGCTTGAAACCGAGCTACGGATCAAAGGCGAGTCCTCCGACGCCGACGGCGCCGTCATCGCCTTGATCAGTCACCTCGTGGCGTCACGCCTGTAGCTTGGCCTTCAAGCCAAAGCCCCCTTCCCCGACGGCCGCGGGCAAGGGGGCTCGAACGCTTGAGGGATAGCCCCGGTCAGGGGATGGTCGCGGTCCACTCCGACGTGTCGCCGGACTCGAAGCCGTCTTGGAAAATGCGGCCGGCGCCGCTCGGGCTGACGAGCCGCTGGATCTCTTCGCCGAGGGTGAGGTAAATCTCGCCGTTCTCATCCTCGCCGTAGCCGACGAGGTTGAATCCCGGGACGTCGTCCCACTGGGTGGTGGTCCAGACGCCGGGGGAGGTCTGGTTGGCGAAGAAGGTTTCGCCCGAGCACCAGTCGTTGAACAGGATGTAGCCGCTGAGGCTGGGGATCTCCGAGCCGCGGTAGACGTAGCCGCCGATCACCGAGCAGGCGCCGGTGTCATGGGAGATTTCATAGAACGGCGCCGTGAGCGTTTCCGTGCCGTCGCAGAAGGCGCTCTGGAAGTCGTCGTTGCCTTCCCTGCAGGGCCAGCCGTAATTCACCCCGGCATCGTTGTGGGCGGCGAAGTTCATCTCTTCCCAGGCGCCTTCGCCGACGTCGCCGATGAGCATGTCGCCGGTGGCGCTATCGAAACTCCATCGCCAGGGGTTGCGTAGGCCCACGGCCCAGATCTCGTCGAGCGCGGACGCATCGCCGACGTAGGGGTTGCCGGCGGGAATGGCGTACGGCGAACCGCCGTCGACGTCGATGCGCAGCATTTTGCCGAGTAGGGTCGTGAGGTCCTGGGAGGTGTCCCAGCCGCCGCCGTCGCCCATGCCGATATAGAGGTAGCCGTCGATGGGGTTGAAGTGCAGGTCGCCGCCGTTGTGGTTCGAGAACGTCTGGTCGATGACGATGATCTCGGTGGCGCTCGTGGGGTCGGCGACATTCGCATTGCCCGCGGACACGGTATAGCGCTCGACGACGGTCTGGTCGAGCGGCGAGCCGGAGCGGGTGTAGTTGACGTAGAAGTAGCCGTTCGAGGCGTAGTTGGGGTGGAAGGCGAGGCCGAGCAGGCCCTGCTCGCCGCCGGAGGTGACGGGGGTGGTCAAATCGAGAAATGGCGTCGGCAGGACCGAGCCGTTCTGGAGGATTTTGATCAGGCCGCCCTGCTCGACGATGAAGAGTCGGTTGCTACCGTCGCCGGCGTTGCGGATGGCGACGGGTTGGCTGAGGCCGCCGACGACGAACTCGAGCGTCAAGTCATCGGGCGGCTGGGCGCTCGCGGGGGGAACAACGGCGAATCCGACCGCGACGGCGATGGCGAGGCTAGCGGCCCGGCGGAGCCGAGCCTTGGAAGTGGCACTAGGGAACATTTCTGTCTCCGTGGGGATTGTCTGAGGGAAAGCCGTTCTGGGCTTGCGACGGTGCGGATCTCGGTCGGCAATGCACAAAGGGCCTTCGGACAACAAGACGGAGGAAAAATGAAAAGCCTCTCGGCCAGCGCAGTATAAATCTAAAAGCCGGCGTTATTCAGACAGATCTGGCCGGAGCGCTGGACAGCGTCAGACCTTCCACTTGAGCTGGAACTCGATCTCTTCTTCTCCTTCCCCCCGCTCGTGCTCCACGGAAATCTCAGCGTCCGTCGGCACGGTGACGCGCGTGCCCGCCACCTGGATCCTGAACGGCTCTTCGTTCTCGAGGCAGTCGGCTAGGCGGCGGAGTTTGTCGACGAATTGGTCGACGGGGTAGTGCTTCTCGACATCGCGGTCGTTGGGGTGCATCCGGGTCTCCTTGACGTGGGTCGTTGAGACAGGATGCTCCCGGGTCACCGAGAAGGCGACGGAAAGCCGAGAAGAAAGCTCCGAGAAGAGGCCTGGTGAGAGAGAGGCGGCCCTGGAGGGACTGGCCGCCTAACGGTCCGCCGCGACGAGGACTTCGACCGGGAGGTGGCTCGGCACTTCCTGGCCGGCGAGCCACTGCTCTTCGAGCATGTTGGCCCAGGTGCGGAGGTAGAGAATCAGGTCCGAGTGGGAGCGCCGGTCGAGCGGGCGTCGGGACGCCGGGATGCGGGCGTTGACTTTGGTGTCCGAAAGCCGTTCGAGCGCCCCGATGTCGCTGCTGTGGAGGCCGAGGTCCAGCAGGCATTGGAGGATGTGGTCCATCGGGAATCCGCTACTCGGGCAGTAGTCGAGCGCCTGCTGCGTCCAGTCCCCCGGCTTCTCAAGGGCGATGCGGTGAATCTCGACGGGCGTCTTATGGGTCACGGTCTGGGCCAAGTGGCCGCAGTTGCAGCGGCCCATGTGGGTCCAGCGATAGGCAGCGCCGCGCTCTACGCGGTCGGCGGTGAGGCGAAGCGCTTCGATCAGTCTGGGTTCGGGTCTGGCCATGGCGTCTCCGGAGTCCTTGGATTCATGCTGGGCTTCGCGACAGAGGTGGCCGCGGATGCAAGAATATTTTAAGGGACAGCGACGAAAAAAAATCAACGGATCCGCCACGAGTTGGCCGTCGAAATCGTCGACATGAAAACCTCTACCCGACTGCGTGTCCCCGGCCCCGTGTGCATCCTACTCGCCGCGCTCGGAGCGGTCCTCGGGGCGTTCCCCGCCGCCGCGGACTGGCCCGGGATCCTGGGCGTTGATCGAAACGGGCAGACCGCGACCCCGCTGCCGTCGGAGCTGCCCGAGGATCCCCAGGTGCTGTGGCGCGCCGGCGTCGGCGAAGGGATGTCCGGCGTCGTCGTCGCCGGCGGGCGGGTGCTGGTTTTCCACCGCCCGGGTTCGGTGGAGCGGCTCGAGGCCTTTGATGTGAAGAACGGGACGTCGCTCTGGCAGCGTGACTCGCCGGCGACCTACCGCGGCGGCATCCTGCCGGACTCCGGGCCGAGGGCGGTGCCCACGGTGGCCGGCGACGCCGTGGTCACCTTCGGCGCGGGCGGCCGGCTGGCGGCGAGCGCCCTCAAGGACGGTGCCGAGCGATGGAGCGTGGAGACCGCGGCGGTCTACGGCGCTCCGGAAGGCTACTTCGGTTTCGGCAGCTCGCCACTGGTCGTCGACGTCGGCGAGCGCCAGCTCGTGGTGGCTGCGGTCGGCGGTGAGGTCGAGGGCGGCGCGGCGGGCGTGGTGGCCTTTGACCTCGCGAACGGCGCCGAGGTCTGGCGGTCCGTCGATGACCGGGCGAGCTACTCGTCACCGGTCGTGGCCTCGCTCGGCGGTCGAGATCAGGTCGTCGTGGCGACCCGGCTGCGGGTCGTCGGCCTCGATCCGAAGAGCGGCGACGTGATCTGGACCGTGCCTTTCGGGCGGCGGGGGCCGAGCGCGGTCGGCGCGCTGCCCGTGACGTCGGGCGGCCGACTCGTCATCACCGCGGCCTACGGCGTCGGCGCCAAGCTGCTCGATTTCTCAAAGCCCGAGCCGGAGGTCGTCTGGTCCGGCGATCAGCTCTCGAGCCACTATCCGACGCCGGCGGTGATCGGCGGCACGATCTACGGCGCCGACGGGCGGGAAGATCACGGCACGGGGCGCCTGCGGGCGGTGGACTTGGCCACGGGTGAGGTTCGATGGACGGAAAAGAGCCTGGGCCTGGCCCACCTCCTCCATGACGGTGAGCGTCTGCTGGCGGTGCGCATCGACGGGACGCTCGACCTGATTGCGCCCAGCCCCGAACGTTTCCGGCGCCTCGGCTCCGCCAAGGTCAGTCGCGAAACGACCCGCGCCGTCCCGGCCTACGTCAACGGCGTGCTCTTGGTCCGCACCACACCGTCGCGGGGCGGCGGCGAAGTGCTGGCCGTGAAGCTGCGCTAGCGCACCGGCCTCGAGACGCTCAGGGCTCGACGAAGAAGAACGGACTCGACACCGCGAAGTGACCGTCCCGCTGCACCGCCCGGACGTAGAGAAACTCACCGGCCCGCAGGTCGCCCACGGGTGTTGCGGTACTGCACTCGAGCAGCCCTCGGCAGTCGAGGCTACCGACCACATCGGCGCCCCGAATGACGTCCAAGCGCTCGAGCGCCGAAGGGGCTAGGGCCTGGATGAAGAGCTGGTCCGGGGGCAGGGCCGAGACGTCGACCGCGTCGGTGCGCACGGGGGCGCCGCCCTCAACGGGCACCTCGGTGCCCATCTGGTAGCCGCCGAAGAGCGTCCTGAGCACGATGCGGACGCCGCTCGTGGCGTAGGTGCGACGCGCGCGCAGGGCGTCGTAAACGCCATCGCGGCTGAGCTCATCGGCGAGGATCGCCGCGAGCCCGCCGGTGCCCGACGCGAGGTGTCCGAGGCCGGGGTGGCCGTCGTGGCCGTCGGAGCTGCCGATGAAGCCCAGCCGGTAGCCGCGACCGAGGGCGGCGTCGCGGACGAAGTTTCCGGCGACGGGCCGGTAGATGAGCTTGGGACTGTCGGCCGCTTCGCTCGAGCCGTGGACCGAAACCACTTCGGTTACCGGCTCGAGGTCCCCCGGCGGCGCGATCGACCAGTCGGTGGAGACCGGGCCGCCGGCGGAGTGGTGGGCGATGGTCAGGGCCCGGCGATCGGCGAGGGCGGACCACAGCTCGGTCGGGTGGTCGTAGGCGTCGTCGACGGAGCTCAGGATGTCGAAGGGTCGGTCGTCGAAAAGCAGCACATGGCGGTGGCCGTAGACCCAGTGGGTCCACTCGAAGCCTCGGATGGTGACGAAGCGTCCCGGCTCGTGGGAGCGCTCGGTCACGTCCTGGATGTGTCGCCACAGGTCGGGGCGACGGTCGAGGAAGCGTAGGCCCCAGTGGTCATGGTCGGTGACGCTCATGATGTCGAGGGCGGCGATGTCCCGGGCGTAGTCGTAGAGCTCTTCGGGGAGCGCGGTGCCGTCGGAGAAATTTGAGTGATTCTGGAGGTCACCCCAGTAGATAGAGCGTCCGCGTTCCGAGACTTGGAGCGGATTACTCAGGGCGGTGAGTCCGGCGGGGCCTTCGACCGCGAGGCGCAGCACGCCGGGGCGGCGGGGCCGGAGCTCGAGGGTGCGGTGGCCGCGGTGCCCGCGTTCGAAGCGCAGGCCGCCGCGGAGGCTCTCGCCGAGCCCGAGGTCATCGACGGGGTCCGCCGCTTCGGGGGCGTAGACCGCGAGCGTGAAGTCGCCTTCAAAGTCGACGCCGGCGTTGCCGTGTCGGTCGAGCACGGAGAGATGCAGGCGAACCGCCTCGCCGGGGCGCGCCGTCGACGGCAGCAGGGCCACCACCTGGGCCGGCTCGCCGGCGGCGAGGTCGACGGTGGGCGGGGCGTCGATGAGCTTGCGGTAGCCGTCGCCGTCGCCGTCGACGGCGATGAAGACGTGCTCGGCGGTTTCGGCGTAGGTGTCGACGGCGGCCGCCGCCGGGCCGGCGCCGTAGAAGAACCGCAGCCGCTCACCGGCGCGGAGCGGGCGCCCCTCGATCTGGACCGCAAGCAGCTGGCGGTCGGCGGTGCGGGCGTTGAGGGTCGGGGCGTCGGCTGGCTCGGCTCCGGCCCCGCCGCCTTTGGGTTGAAACTCGACCCGCGTATATCCGGCGCCGTTGACGTCATCGACCTGCGGTGTTGACCATCCCCAAAAGGGCGAGATCTGCAGGAAGACCGTGCCGCCCTCGGTCACGCCGAGCGGCCCGGCCTCGTAGATTAGCTCAAAACGGTCGCGGTCACCGGCTCGATGCCGGCGCGGATCGACAATCCACGCCCGACCGCCGCCGTCGGACGGATGGTGGACGACGTCGCGCTCCGCGCGCAGCGCCTCCGCGACGTCATGGCGCGGTGAACGATTGGACTCGAGGGCGCCGGCGTCCGTCGAGTTCCGGAGACTGCCCAAGGGTTGGGGCTCCTCGGGCCGGGGCGCCTCGGCGCCGCAGCCGCAGAACCACACCGCCGCGGCCACCGCAGCGATGCGTAGGCTCACGGCGACGCTCCGGGGCCGGTCGCCGGGTCGCGGGCCCGTCGTCGGGCCGAGCTCAACCCGCATACCGGCCGCGCCTTAGGTCGACAGGGTCGCCGCAATGCCGTCGAGGGCTCGTCCATAGTCGACCTGCGGACGGTAGCCGAGCTCGCGGATCGCCCGGTCGACGGGGATCCGGCATGCGGACCCCACCAGGTTGATCGCTTCGCGGGTGATCGGCGGGCGCTGGGCGGTCGGCTGGATGCGCAGGATCGGCATGAGGCGCCACAGCGCCTCGCTGGCCACCGCCAGTGGCAGGGCGACGGCCCGGGGCACCGAGCGCGGTTGCGGCGCCCGGGCGAGGCGGGCGAGGTCGTTGAAGTAGCGCCTCCACGTGACGCCGAAGCCGTCGGCGCCGTTGTAAGTGCGGCCGATCGCCGCCGGCTTGTCGAGGGCCAGGGTCATCAGCTCCACGAGGTTGTCGACGTGACTCAAGCCGGCGTCGAAGTCGCCGCCCCCGATCAGCGTCACTTGGCGCGTGCGCAGGAGCGGCAGCACCATCTCGACCCACGGTCCGCTGTGGGGGCCGTAGACGTTGGCGGGACGCACCACGGTGAGCTCCAGGCCGAGCTCGTCGGCGAGGCGCCAGGCGAGCTCTTCCTGGGCGATCTTGGCGCGGCTATACGGCCCCAATCCGACGCCGTAGGGCGTCTCTTCGGGGCAAGCTTGGCGGTAGAGCTGGGCGCCGTAGACCACGATGCTGGAAGCCAGCAAGACCTTGGCGCCGACCGTCGCGGCGGCCCGCAGCACCACGTCGGTGCCGCCCACGGTGACCCGCTGGAAGAGCGCCTCCGGGCCCCAGTCGACGACCACCGCCGCTAAGTGGACGACGGCGTCCACGCCGGCGACGGCGCCGCGGATGGACTCGGCGTCGGTGACGTCGCCGCGGACGATGTCGAGCGCACCCGGGAGGTCACCGCGCCAGAAGTGGGGCGGCTCTTCGTGGGCAAGAAGCAGCGCACGAACGGACACGCCGTCTGCGAGCAGACGGCGTGTCAGGTGGCGCCCGATGAACCCCGCGGCGCCGGTGACGAGGATGTGCTGGGGCTGCACGGTCAGCGGTCTAAGCTCAGAACTCGAACCGCACCTGGCCGACGACCTTGCGGCTGATGATGTCGCCGAAGATGTGCTGCTGGGCATCCTCATCGAAGATGTTGTTGCCGAGGATCGACAGCGTCACTTTCTCGTCCATGAGGCGCCAGCCCACCGAGAGGTTGACGATCGTGTAGTCCTCGGTGGTGCCCCAGAAGCGGGAGTCGAGGACGTCGGTCCAGAAAGCCTCGTCGACGTAATTCGCGCTCGCGTCGAAGAACCAGGCGTCGCCGTTATAGGACAGACCGATGTTCAGGCGGTGCTCAGGCGGAATATTGCGCTCGCCCGGCGCTAGTCCTTCGACTTCAGGTTCTTCCTGGAAGGAGTAGTTGAAGTTGAAGCTCCAGTCGAGGCTGGGGCGGTAGTCGAGGGAGAACTCGAGGCCTTCGTTGATCTCTTCGCCGATATTCCGGTAGCTGAAAAGGGACGGCAGGTTCAGCGCCACCAGAAGACCGTCGGTGACCGCCGGCGGCAGCAGGGCCCGGAAGAGGGCCGGTGGCCAGCCCGGCGGCGGGTTGGACGGATCGTAGGACGCGGCCTGGAAGAAGTCCGTGGCGTTTTCGAGCTCGTTGCGGTAGATCGCGGCGGTGACGACGGTCTTGCCGCCGTTGAAGGTGCCGACGTAGCCGAGCTCATAGGCGGTGAGATTCTCTTCCTGGAGCAGCGGGTTACCGAGCGTGAGCGTGGGGAAGAAGAACGGCGTCGGCGGCAGCGGCAGGCCGAGGGCCGGGCCGAGGGTCTCGCCGAGGTCGAGACCGTTGACGATCGCGGTATCGAGGAAGTTTTCGATCAACGACGGCGCCCGGAACGCTTCGTTGTAGGAAATCCGAATGTTGTGATCCGGGGTGGGCGAGAATAGCAGGCTGGTGCGCGGCGACGTCACGGAGCCGACGGGATCGATATCGTCGAATCGGGCGCCGATGAGCCACGTGACCCGGTCGCTGATCTCGATCTCGTCCTGCAAGAAGACGCCGAACTCTTGACGCTCACTCTCGTCCGGAGCGAGGGA
>JBCDKB010000364.1:0-9162 GCA_038747035.1 Acidobacteriota bacterium
CCCGCCCCTACGCCGGAAAAAGCAAGAGGAGCCCCGCCCCTACTCCGGAAAAGGCAAGAGGAGCGCCGCCCGCACTCCGGAAAAGACAAGGTGGATTGCGCTGCTTGATCGAAAGAGATCTGTGAACGGCCGGGCCAGCTGAGTCGATATGTCGCTGCCCCTCAGCGGGCGGGGACAAGCCCCGCCCCTACTCCGGAAAAGGCAAGGTGGACTTGCGCTGTTTGATCGAAAGAGATCTGTGCCGGTCCAGCTGAGTCGAAGGTCGCTGCCTCTCAGCGGGCGGGGGCAAGCTCCGCCCCTACGCTGGAGAAAAGACAGGATCCCGGAAAGCGTTCAACTACGCTGCCTTTTCGTCGCGGTCGATCCACCCGTCTTTGAGGTGGATGACGCGGTCTCCGTAGGCGGCGTTGGATTCGGAGTGCGTGACCTGGACGATGGTCGTGCCTTCGTCGTTCAGCTGCTTGAAGAGCTGCATGATCTCGTCCGCCTGGGCGGAGTGGAGATTGCCGGTGGGCTCGTCCGCGAAGATCACCTTCGGATTCATGATCACCGCGCGGGCGACGCCGACGAGCTGCTGCTGGCCGCCGGAGAGCTGGCTCGGGAAGAGGTCTTTCTTGCCGACGATCTGGAAGCGATCGAGGATGTCGGCGACCATGCTCTGGCGCTCTTGCTTCTTGATCTTGCGGTAGGAGAGCGGCACCTCGAGGTTCTCGTAGACCGTCAGGTCGTCGAGCAGGTGGTAGCTCTGGAAGACGAAGCCGATATTTTGCTTGTGCAGCTCGTTGCGGTGCTTGAGCTTCATCGAGTGCACCGGATGGCCGTCGAAGAAATACTCGCCTTCCCAGTGGCTGTCGAGCATGCCGAGGATGTGCAGCAAGGTCGACTTGCCGGCCCCCGATGGGCCCATGATGGTGACGAATTCGCCCTGCTCGATATCGAGGTCGGCGCGGCGGAGCCCGTAGGTCCGGCCGTAGCCAGTATCGACGAACTGGTCGAGGCTCTGGGTGCGGATAATGGGCATGCGGCGGGCTCTCCGGGGCGTGGGGCTGGCGGCTTAAACCGTCGAGGCGGGCCTCGGCCCGCCTCGACGTGAACGCTTCGTGTCTTTAGGAACCGCTGTCTCGGTCTCTTCGAGACGGGGCGTAATTAGGCGGCGACGTCTTTTTCTTCGACCACCCGGCCGTCGAAGAGCTGGATGCTGCGCTCAGCGTGGCGAGCGTAGCGCGGGTCATGGGTCACCATGCAGATGGTGGCGCCGCCGGCGTGCAGCTCTTCCAGCAGGTTCATCACCGCTTCGCCGTTGGACGAGTCCAGGTTACCGGTCGGCTCATCCGCGAGCAGGATCGACGGATCGCCGACCACGGCGCGGGCGACCGCGACGCGCTGCTGCTGACCGCCGGAAAGCTGCGCCGGATAATGCTTCATCCGATGCGCCATGCCGACCCGTTCGAGGGCGTCCTGGACGCGCTTCTTGCGCTCCGCGGCGGGGGTGCCGCGGTAGGTGAGCGGCAGCTCGACGTTTTCGTACACGGTCAGGTCGCCGATCAGGTTGAAGGCCTGGAAGATGAAGCCGACTTCGCGGTTGCGAATGCGGGCGCGCTCGGACAGGGAGAGCTGGGCCACCGACTTCTCGTTCAGGATGTAGCTGCCGTCCGTGGGCGTGTCCAGCAGGCCGAGGATGGAAAGCAGCGTCGACTTGCCGCAGCCCGACGGGCCGGAAATCGAGACGTACTCTCCGGGGAAAATATCGAGGTGGATCCCCGAGAGGGCGTGGGTCTCCACGTCCTCGGTGTAGAAAACTTTGGTCACGCCTTCTAAATGGATCAACGGGTCGCTCATCGTGTGGCTCTCCTCTAAGCTTGCTCGGTCGGTCTCAAGCGGTTTCGCGGAATCAAGAATTCAGATGATCAGCGGACGCTCAGGTGTCAATACGCAGAACGTCCGGGGGTGTTACGGGTTCCAATCTTTCAATGCTCAGCGGAGGCGGATGCGGGTGGCATCGTCCCATTGGCTTGAGTCGGTCAGGATCACTTCGTCGCCTTCGTTCAAGCCTTCCACGATCTCGACGGTGTTGACCGAGCTGCGGCCGATGCGGACGCGGACGAGCTCTGCGGTGGTGCCGTCCGGCCCGACCTTGAACAGGCCGATGGTGCTGTTGGGCTGGCCGAAGACCGGGCGTCCAGTGTAAAGCACGTCTTCGAGGCGCTCGAGCTCGATCATGCCGTCGATCGACAGGTCCGGACGGGCGCCGCGCGGCAGGTCGCCGACGAGCTTCACCTCGACGGTGACGGTGCCTTGGGTCACCGCCGGATCGATGCGAACCACCCGTCCGTCCACTTTGCCGTTGCGGGTATCGATCACAGCCACCTGGCCGATCTGCACGTCCTTGGCCTGGGTCTCGGGGATCCTGACCTCCGCCTTCAGGCGGCCCGGCTGGGCCACGCGGGCGAGGTTGGTGCCCGGGGTGACGCGCTGGCCCTCCTCGACCGGCACCTGCTGCAGGACGCCGTCGAGCACCGAGCGAACCTGGAGGGACTCGAGGCGGTCCTTGCGCAGCTGGGCGAGCGCCCGGGCTTGGGCGAGGCGATTGCGCTCAACGGCGAGCTGGGCGTCGATGGATTCGGTGAACTTGCGGATCCGCTTTTGCTCGATCTCGTAGCGCACGGTCAGCTGCTCGGCCCGGAGCTGGGCGCGCTTGAGGTCGATCTCAGGGGTCAGGCCGCTCTCGTAGAGCTCGCTATTGGAGGCTTCGTCGAGCTGCGCTTCTTGATAGTCCGCCTTGACCCGGGCGAGGTTCGCTTCCTGGTCGAGCAGCTGGCTCTCGAGTCGCACCTTGAGGTCCGTGTAGCTCGACTGCGCCGCGGAGAGGGCGAGCTCAGCGTCTTGGGCCGCCTGCTCGGTCTGCGGATCGGACAGCTCGAGGATGACAGTGCCGGCTTCGACCGTGGCGCCGGGGTCGACGACGACCCTCTCCACGCGCGCTTCGGTCTCGGCGGCGATCCAGCGGATCTCTTCCGGGACGAGGGTGCCGGCGCCGCGCACGGAGCGCAGCATCTCGCCGCGCTCGACCGGCTCGATCCACACAGACGAGCGGTCCACTTCGCGGGCGGCGGGTTCGAGGGTGCTAATGCCCGCGGTGAGGGCGATGAAAGCGACGACGACGGCGGATCCGATCCAAAGGCGTCGGCGCTGTTTTTTCTTCTTCAAGTCTGGGCGTGCAACGTCCATTCTGACCTCCTGGGGACTCTGAGCGGCGGACCAAAGTGGTTTGGGATACGGCGCCAAATTCCAAGGGTTTCGCGGGTTTTGGCGTTTTCTCAAACCTCGTGGCCAAGTGTTCAAAAGCGAACGGCGTGTCCCGATTCCGGACACCCGACAGCCCCAAATATGGCCATCAAGTCGATCGATGCGATTTTAGTACCCAGGCCTTCCCGGGGGAAATCCGGGATTTCCCCCGGGGGCTTTGGGAAGAAAAGTCGCCGAGCGGCCCCGGGCGCCGCTCACGGACGGGGGAGCGTGCCTTCGTACTTGGCGATGATGCCGAGCATGATTTCGTCCGCACCGCCGCCGATGGACAGCAGGCGAGTATCGCGCAGCGCCCGGGCGACCGAGGACTCCCACATATAGCCTTGGCCGCCCCAGTACTGGATGCAGGCGTCGGTCACTTCGCGCGATAGGCGGCCGGCCTTGAGCTTGGCCATGGACGCCAGGCGGGTGACGTCTTTGCCGGCCACCATGTCCTCGGTGGCTCGGTAGGTCAGCGAGCGCAGCGCCTCGATTTCGGTCCGCAGCTCGGCGAGCCGGAAGTGCACGACCTGGTTGTCGAGGATGGATTTGCCGAAAGCCGTGCGGTCGCGGGTGTACTCGATGGTGTGGTCGATCACCATGTCGAGGCCGGCGACGGCGTTGGCCGCCGCCCACAGGCGCTCTTCCTGGAATTGCATCATCTGGTAGGTGAATCCCATGCCTTCCTCACCGATGAGGAAGCGCTGGGGGATGCGCACGTCGTCGAAGAAAAGCTGGGCCGTATCGGAAGACCACATGCCGAGCTTGTGCAGCTTGCGGGAGCGCTCGACCCCGGGCGCGTCGAGGGGGATGACCACGAGGCTCTTATTCTTGTGGGGGGCGCCGTCGCCCGTATTCACCAGGGCGCACATCCAGTCGGCCTGCCAGCCGTTGGTGATCCACATTTTTTCGCCGCGGATCACATAGTCGTCGCCGTCTTTGCGCGCCGTCGTGCGGATGGACGCGACGTCGGAGCCGGCGCCCGATTCGGAGACCCCGAGGCAGCCGACGACGTCACCGGCGATCGACGGGGCGAGGAATTGCTCTTTGATCTCGTCGCTGCCGAATTCTGCGAGGGCCGGCGTGCACATATCGGTGTGGACGCCGATGGCCATCGGGATACCGCCGCAGTGGATGTACCCGAGGGTCTCGGCCATGACCATCGAGTAGGACCAATCCAAGCCGCCGCCGCCGTATTGCTCGGGCCGCGTGATGCCTAAGAAGCCGGCTTCGCCGAGCTTCTTGAAGAGCTCGTGGGCCGGGAAGAGCTGGTCCTTCTCCCAGGCTTCGACGTGGGGGTTGATTTCTTCGTCGATCAGCTGGCGCAGGCTGTCGCGCAACATATTGTGCTCGTCGGTGAACTGCATGGCTGGCCTCCTTAGGGCTCCGGGGACATGGTTTCGGCGACGTCGTCTGTGTGGAATCTCGCCTCGGAATCTATGGTCGGACCTTGAAATTTATCAAGGAGGTCCGGCGCCTGGGTGCGTGGGTTGGCGCGGGCCCTCGTCCGTAGCGGGGGCGTCATTTTTCGGCCGGGACTCCTAGAACGGAGCGTCGAGGACGCGGCAGAGATAGGCCGCGAGCGGCGCCACCCCCCGACAGTGCCCGAGGAAAGCGTCGCGGAAGTCCGCCTCGAAGGCCGCGCCCTCGGCGAGCTCCGTCATGGCCATGAAGTCTTTGCGCCGCAGGTCTTCGATCTGCGGGTGGTCGGCGTCAAAGCCGCGGGGTGAGGTCTTGAGGGAGTCGCCGGCGAGGTGAAAAGTCGGGTCGAGGGCCGCTTTGGCCTCGAGCCACGGCGCAGGCTCTTCCGCGATGGCGGTTCTGATCTGTTTCAGCACTTTGTTTTCGGGGTGCCAGATGCCGGCGCCGATGAAGACTCTGCCGGGCTCGAGGTGGAGGTAGAAGCCGGGGGCGTGAGCGTCCTTGCCGCTTGAGTGGCGGAAGTGGATGCCGACGTGGGTCTTGTAGGGACGTTTGTCCTTAGAGAAGCGGACGTCCCGGTAGATCCGGAAGAGGGAACCGCCGACGGCCTTGGGAATCGCCTGGATGTGGGGGCTGATCGCCCGCAGCCCCGGACCCACATCGCTGATGAAGCGGAGCGCCGGATCCTTGAGGTCGCGCTCGTAGCGCTTCTTATTGGCGTTGAACCAGTCGCGGTCGTTATTCGCCGACAGGTCGCGGATGAAGTCGAAAAGGGCGGGGGAGAAGCTCGGTTCACTCAACGTTAAGGTCCTCAGTCGCAAAGGTCTTGCGACGCTGCGTCGCCAAGGTCTTGCGATGTCGCGTTCGGTTCATGCGCTGCGCCCGGGTCGTCAACTTCTGTGGCCCGGGCGGCGGTTTCCGCACGGAAGGCTTCGGCGCGGGTGAGCAGTTTTTCGATCTTCGCGGTCACCATCGCCATGGCCACCTGGTTGCGACCGCCCTCGGGCACGATGATGTCGGCCCATCGCTTCGATGGCTCGACGAACTCGAGGTGCATCGGACGGACTGTCTCCAGGTACTGCCGCAGGACGCCGTCAAAATCCCGTCCGCGTTCATGGATGTCCCGTCGCAGGCGCCGAAGCAGCCGCACGTCGGCGTCGGTATCGACGAAGATCTTGAAGTCGAGGGCGGCGCGGATCTCCGGTTCTGCGAAGAGCAGAATGCCTTCGACGAGCACCACTGGACGGGGCTTTACGGTCTGCGTCTCGGCCCGGCGTCGATAGGTGACGAAGTCGTAGATCGGCCGCTCGACGGGGCGGCCGCCGCGGAGGGCGTGGAGGTGCTCGACCATCAGCTCGACGTCGATGGAATCGGGGTGGTCAAAGTTGAAGCGGCGCAGGTGGTCCCCGTCGCGCCACTCGATGTCTCGGTAGTACATATCCTGCGGCAGGAACGCGAGGCGATCGTCGCCGATCGTGCGCAGGATCTCTTTGGCGACGGTGGTCTTCCCAGAGCCGCTGCCGCCGGCGACGCCGAGCAGGACGGGTCGACTCGGGTCGACGATGGGGGGCATCCCGCGGCTTTCGTGGGGGTGGCTCACGGCGCGAACCGCAGCCGGACGACGAGCGGCTCATGGTCGCTGGCTTGGTGGGCCGCGGCGTATTCGGACGCGGTGTGCACGATGTCGATCTCCGGAGACGCCGCTTCGGCCACCGCCGGGCTGACCAGGACGTGGTCAAGGATCTGTCCTTGCCCCCGGTAGATATAGGTGTAGCGCTGCTCGAGCGGCACGTCTTCGACCAGATTCACCAGCCGCTTCTCCAGGATGTCGAGGGGCGGGCGGTTTCGGTGCTCATTGAGGTCGCCGATCACCATGACCCGAGCGTCGGGGTCGACGGCGAGCAGCGAGTCCACCAGCTCGGCCACCGCCTGCGCTTGCTCGGTGCGCTGCTCCTCGCTGCCGCGCCGGGGCGGCCGGCGGGCGCCGAAAGGTGAGTCGTCTCCGCCCTTGGAGCGCAGGTGGAGATTGATGAGGAACAGATCTCGGCCGTTGAATCGAAATTGGGCGACGAGCGGTTTGCGGGTGCCGCTCCGGTTGCGTCCTTCGTCGCGGTCAAAGGCGGGATGGAGCAGGCGGGCGGGGCTCGGCAGCAGCCGGGCGCGGCCCCCTTCGGAGACGAAGCGCGGCTCGGGGTGAGGGCTCTTGGTCGTGCCGTCGACCGCTTCGACCCGTTCCGGTCGAAAGAGAAAGCCCGTGCGGATATTGCCCCCGGGTCGGCCGCCGTCCGCGTTGTTGACCGGATCGAGCTGGCGCACGGCGTAGGCCGGGCCGCCGGCGTCGCGGATGGCGTCGATCAGGACGCGGTAAGTGGCGTCCGCCGAAACGGTGCCGTCGTCGTGGCCGCCGCTATCGTCCTGGATTTCTTGCAGCGCGAGCACGTCCGGCGCGCGCAGGTGGTCGACGACGATGCGGGCGAGGGCGCGGGGTTTTTCCGGCGGGTCGGTGGCGGCGAGGTTGAGCACATTGAAGGACGCGAGCGTCAAGTGCGAATCGTCGCCGCGCAAGTGGGTCGTCTCCGGCGTCGGTCCATGGCCGTGGCCGTCGACGGGCTCGAGGAGGCGCAGGCGGTATCCGCCGCGCGCGTAGTCGACGACGGCGTGCACGGTGCCGAGTCCCTGGCCGACGTCGACCGTCGGCGGCGTGGCGCCGAGTCCCTGGTCGAGGTAGAGGGCGGACGGCTTGGCGTCACCTTCACGTCGCAGCAAGCCGCCCCGCGGGTGCAGGGCCGGGGCGCCGCCGCCCCGCTCCGCCCACATGAAGAGACCGCCCCCCCGGCGGGTGGCGCCGACCACCAGGGGATCCTCCACCCGGACGCGCATGCCTTCGAGGGCCTCGAAGAAGTCGACGCCGTCGGTGTCTGGGATGAGCTTCCCGCGGTCGCTGTCCCAGGCGATGCGGTTCGGAATGGTCCGGCCGTCGCCGAGGAGGCGGACCGGGGCCGGGAGCTCGGAGGCCGGTAAGGCCTCCAGGGCGCGTCCGAGGTCAGAAAGGCGCAGCGTCGTGACCGGCAGGTCGTGGTCCCGTCCGCGGATCTCCTCGATCCGACCGGTGACGCGCAGTCGCTGCCCGCGCTCGACCTCCGGCATGGCGAACGCCTCACCGTCGACGGTGAAGTCCGGCACGGCGACGCGTAGGCCTTCGGACGTGGCGTCCTCGCGGTCCGGTGTCGTCGATTCGAGGAAGAACACACCGTCGCCGATGCCGGTGATGACGCCGGTTGTCGACAGCACCTGACCGACCATGGGGGAGAAGTGGCCAGGGCCTTGGATGGCCGAAATCGGGGTCGTTGTCTCCGGGGAGGGCGACGAGCTGACCGTGGACTGGACGGCGCCTGGCCGCACGTCAGCTGCGGGCGATCGACTGTCAACCGGCCTCGTTTCGGGTGGGGCCGGCGCACAGGCGAGGGCAACGAGCCCCAGGGCGGCGACGGAGAAGACGGCGCGGGCGAGCGTGAGCCAGCTGCCGTCGGACCGGCCGGAAGGGGCGACGCAGGAATCGGTGCTCATGAACTGCAAGCCTATGCCACGGCGGGCGCGGGTAGAAGCGGGATATCATCCCGCCGCCATGTCTTCGCCGCTCGAGATCTCAGAAAACCCGGTGCCTCCGTCGGCCCTCTCGCGCCTCGATCTCTTTTCGGACGTGCCTGCGTCGGCGCTCGAAGAGCTGGCCCGCGGGGCCGTCGAGCTGCGGGTCAAGACCAACCAGGTCGTTATCCATGAAGGGGACGACGTCGGCGCCTTCTTCGTCGTGCTGGAAGGGGCCCTCGCGGTTTATCGCGACGCGGTCGGGCAGCCGGTGCAGCTGCTGGCGCGTCTGCACGCGGGCTCCCACTTCGGTGAGATCGCTCTCTTCGGCTCGGGGCGCGCGACGGCGTCGGTGCGGGCCTCCGAGAGGAGTCGGGTGGTGCGTATCGCGAAGGCCAGCTTCTTCGCCTTCCTCGAAGACTTCCCCCACCTCCAGCTCAATCTCCAGATGTCGGCGGCCCGTCGCCACAGCGAGGACCTCGCCTCGGTGCTCGAGACCGGACGTCGCCGGGAGGTGCGGATTCGGTGTAATCGCCCGGTGCCGGTGGAAACCGCCGACGGCGCCCGCCGCGAGATGGGTCTTGAGAATCTGTCCCTCGGCGGCGTGTGCTTGAGTCGCGCGCCCGAGTCCTGGCGGCCCGGCGAGGCCATTTCCTTCGGACTGGTCTTGCGGGAGGGGGCCCTCGCGCTTTCCGGGTCGGTTCGCTGGCGTCGCGGCGACACCGTCGGCATCGCGTTCGATAAACGCTCGCCGCGGCACGACATGCTGGTCCAGATGGCGATTCGCCTGATCCTCGAATCGATTCTCTGACCGGTCCGGGGGGCTGGTGTGAGGGATCCCCTCGGGTGCATAGCCTCCCGCGATCCTGA
>JBCDKB010000365.1:0-9124 GCA_038747035.1 Acidobacteriota bacterium
CCGCGCTTCGACCTGGGCCACCTCGCCGACGACGGAGATCTCAATGGCGTGGAACCCCGAAATCAGACCGATCAAGACCGTGACGAATTCAACCATCGTGGCTCCCCTCTGCTTCCGCGATCGCGCCCGTGACTTTTTCTTCAGCCATCTTTCCCGCCTTCTCTGAACCGGCGAGTCGAATGCCGCGGGCCTTGGGCGATAGCTGGATGTCTTGGGGTAGATGCTCGCCTTCGAGCCAGACCACCCGTTGCCGATCCAGACCGCGGTTGATCTGGTCGAAGCCGTTCCCGAACCGGCGCATAAAGTTCTTTGACTTGGCTGGGGAGATGGTCGCGGTCTGGTTTCGATAATCGATGATCTGCGTGCTGTCCCACTCGGGGAAGGGCTGCTCGAACGACCAGACGTAAAGCGGTACGCCGAGCGCTTCGAGATAGCGCCGGACCTCCTGCGGGCGGTATCGACTGCGACCGGAGGCGACGTCGGTGAGCAAGAGCAGCACCGCCCGCCGTCCACGGCCGCCGTGGGCCTCGAGGCCGGCGAGGGCGACGGCGTCGGAGATGCGGAGCGCGAATTCGAGCGGCCGGATGCGGGCCAGGTGGTAGAGCATGCCGTCGACTTCGGCGTCGAGCGGCCTCGTGACGTTGAAGATCTGCTTACGCTTTTCCACCGCCGACGCCGGAGCCGCCACCGGCGAGACGAAGCGCACCGTGGTTTCGGGCTCGAAGCGCAAGAAGCGCTGCCAGGACTCCCAAGCCATCTCCAGTCGATGCCTCGACTGGGTATCCCTGAAATAGTGGCTGACGCGCGCGTTGAAGGCGTCCCGATCCAGATGGACGATGGCGCCGCTCAGCTCGGGGGGCAAACGCACGCCGGCTTCGACCTGCAAAAAGATTTTCGACACGATCACCAGCCAATCCTGAACCGCCGGGTCCCGCACCACCACGAGCTCGGCCGGCCCGCGATCTACGGCCAGAACCCGTAGGGGCTCACCGTTCGCCGTGAACCAGCCCTCCATGGCCTCCGCAGGCGGTGGCCCGCCGTCGACCTCGACCGCCACCGAGGTGACCCGGCAAGGGGACTCGCAATGGTCGGGCTTGGGGTCGAAGCCGAATCGGTCGAGGTTGATCCACCGGTGATCCCGGCTGAGCTCTTGGCCGTCGCTATCGCGGCCGATGACCGTCAGCCGGTGCGGAAGGAGCTGCGGGCCCAGGTCGAGATCGAAGCTCCATGGCGGTCCTTTGATCACCTGGACCGTGGCCCCGTCGAGCAGGACCTCGACGGAAGCCACCTTGGTGAGGACGTCGCTTCCGGGCGCGTGGATGTCCGGAACCTCTAATTCCACGGGCTGAATGCCGACGCTGAGGCCCAAGAAGAGAGTCAAAATCTTGATCATGGCGAAGCCCCTCGCTGCCTTGGATAAACGATCTGTCCCGGCACGAAAGTGAAGCGGAGTAGGCCAGCGGCCGATGCGCACGGCGCTTCGAAAGGAGACGTGCGCGCGGCCGATGAGTTGCGCGCGCTCTCCGTCAAGGCAACGCGCGCTTTGATGCAGGTTTCTCGGGAGGAAAATAACAAGAATCGAACGGCCGCCGATGGCAACTCAGAACTCTTTTGCGACCACTCTTCCCAATCCGCTCGGCTTCCCGGTCTGCCCCATGACGAGACCGAACGTCGACGGCGACCTGATCGATAGTGAGGCCCTGCGACCCGCTTACGCGAGCAGGCCGGTGAGGGCGGCGCATGCGGCGCTACCGGGATCGGCCCACTGGGCCGCTGAAGTGTAGTGGTTAAGGCCGGGCTGCTCGACCAGCTCACCGCGCAGCCCGGCGGCTCGCCATGCTTCGTAGAGGGCCCGCGACTGGCGGACGAACTCCTCCGATTCAGCGGTTCCGACCATGAGTGTAAAGGGTGGCGACGTTCGCGGAATCTGGAACAACGGGCTCTGCTGCAGGATCAGCTCATCGTCCAGGCAGAGCTTCGGCTGAAGGAAGCTGAAGCGTAGGGGGCGGAGGTCGTAGATGCCGCTGACCCCGATGCCGCCGCGCAGAACGGACCCTCGGCTTCCCAGCAGGAGGGCCGTCTGCTGAGCGCCCGCCGAATGACCGGCGAGGACCAATCGATCGGGATCGGAGCCGAATTCACGGGCGTTCTCTCGAATCCAAGTGAGGGCCTGGCCGTTCTGCCGGCTGATCACATCCATCGTGACCGAGGGACAGAGGCTGTAGTTGGTCACCACCACGCTCACGCCGAGGGCGTGCGGGCCCAAGGCCACGTAGCCATGCTCGCGGGCGCTCGAGGCTCGCCAATAACCGCCGTGCACAAACATGAGAACCGGGGCTCCGGCCCCCGCGGGGTAGACGTCCAAGTGCAGATCGGGACCTCTGCCGTAGGGGACCCCCAGTCGGGCCCCCGGCAGACGCCACGCTTCTTCGTTCCTCGCTCGGAAGTCGGCGCGAAACGGCGTTGGATCCTCGACCGAACGCGGAATGTCGTACTGCGCGTCGATCTGTTCTTGGTTCTCGAAGTTTCGGTACAGCATTTAGATGTCGAATGGCCGGCTTCGCTCCAGGCTCTATTTTATGGCCAGGGGCGGTAGACCGGATGGAGAGTCGGGGTCTAAGTGGTCGCCATCGATGCGGCCACAGTCGATGCAGCCACGGTCTTTGGGGCCCAGTCGCCCGCCGGTGGATTATGTTTCAAGCGGAGGCTCGACGCTGGACCAGACGGAGACATCGCCGGATTCGAAGCCGTCGACGGAGATCGCGCCCCCGGGCGCCCTGATCGATATCGGTGCAGAGATGGGCGCCCGATGGCAGCTCGGTGACAGAGCCGCCGGTGATCACAAACGCTTCGTTGATCAGTGATTGATCGCCGGCGTCCCCCCGGGACCCGGTACGACCGGCGCGGCGAGTCGGCCAAACGCCAGGCGGTGCAGCAGCTCGAGATTCCGGATGCTGCTTGAAGATTTTTGGGGAACGAGACTCGCGCCGCGGGAGTTGGAGCGCGCGGCGACTTGATTCCCGCTGATGGAAAAGGTCTTGGGAGATCGTGACGAGGTCTTGGCGCTTTCTGCGTGCTCTCAGATAGTGGCGCCCGATGCCCTGTGGGTCGCCCAACGACTCGAGGAGAGTTGCCGGTGGAAGCTGTTGCTTTTTCACACAAGGTCTTCCTGGCCTTCACTTATCTGTATCTGTCTTGCCTGCTACCGGCGTCGACTTTGTCGGCCCTGGACTTTGGTGGCATGGAGATCGCGCCGCTGCCATCGATCACCGTCAACTCCGCCACCGAAGGATTCAAACGCGGCCTCGACCGGGCCCTGGCCGCCAACGACATGACTATCTTCTTGACGAGCTCGACTACCGCCTGCGCACGACGGTGGGCTATGGCTGGCAGCCTCGAGTCCGGCCATAGGTCGGAGTGGCCGGCGGCCGTACAGTGACCGGGCCAAATTGGCTTGTCTCCGCGTTGATCTCGGGGCTCGCGGCCGGAGCCGTCGGCGCGGCGGTGTGGCTGGCGGCGCTGCCGATCCTGAAGCCCGGTCTGCCGCTTGGCGCCGACAGCCTCACGCACCTCTATACGTTGGTGCACGTCGACCAATTGGTGCAGAGCGGCGTCTACTTCAGCCGCTGGCTGCCGTTCCAAAACGGTGGCCTCGGAAATCCGCGATTCCTCTACTACCCAGCCCTGCCGTTTTACCTTGCCGAGCTTTGGGTGGTCTTGGGGGCTTCCTATGTGACGGCGATGCGCTTGGCGACCGGCGCAGCGCTCGTCGCCGCCGCTGCCGGCGCATTCGCGTGGTGTCGCGTCTACCTTCGTAACGCCTATCTGGGTCACGTCGCCGCCGCGGTCGGCGCGATCGCCTATGTGCTCTCGCCCTACCTGCTTTTCGCCGCCTATTCCCGCGCCAGCTTCGCCGAGTTGACGGCGCTCGGCCTTGCCCCGTGGGCCCTGTGGGCCGCCGCGCGCCACGCCCGGCACGATTCGGCCCGAACTGGACGCTGGCTGGCGGCGAGCGCGACGCTGCTGGCGCTGACCGTCCTCAGCCACCCGATCACCGGCGCGGTAGTCGCCGGCGTTTGTCTAGGAATGGTTTGGATACCGACCTGGCTGACGACCTGGTTGAAGACTCGGCTGGCGTCGGGTGACGGCGCCTGCCGGGCGAGGCCCGTCGGCGGAACGCTCGCCGTGCTCCTGGCCCTCGGCGCCAGCTCGATGCTTTGGCTGCCGGCGGCGCTTGAGCGCGGCGCCATCGGCGACGCGCAGGTCCAGGCGGCGGGTCTCGACTACCGCGGTAATTTTCTGCCGATCCAGACGCTGCTCTCCCTGCCGGGCGAACGACTCGGCGCGGGCTACGCCGCGGCCGCGCTCGTGCTGGCGCTGATCGCGGTGGTGGGAGTCTTCGCCCGGCGATGGCGCGCTCCGCGGCCCTCGGAGCTTTCGGCACCCGGCTGGATCTTCCCTTGCTTTCTCGGCTGGACGGCGCTCACGGCCCTAGCCTTGCCGCAGGCCCGGCCGCTCTGGGACCTCTTCGCCCCGATGGTCCGAGACGTTCAATTTCCCCACCGTCTTCTCGGCCCCGGCTCGCTCCTGCTCGCCGGCCTCGCGGCGGCGGGCGCCCAGACGCTGTGCCGGGCTTTGACGGCCGCGGCGAGCCGAAGAAAACTCGCCTCCGCGGCCGCCGCGCTCGTCATGCCGACCTCTCTGATCGCACTCGCGACCAGCGCCCTTCCCTTGGGCGACACGGCGCGCCTGCCCAAGCTACCGACACTCGACGTCGATTTCGTCGTCGCCAAAGAGCGTCAAGTCGGACTGGTCGGCCGCGGCTACCAAGGAGACTTCCTGCCCCGCGGCGTGCACGGCCTAAGGCCCGCCTGGCGACTCGTCCCTTCCCCCCACGAGCGCTTCGTCGAGGCGAGTTTGCCGACCGGAGCCAAGCTGCTCGAGCGCAGCCATGGATCTCTGCACTACGAGATCGAGATATCGAACCTTGGCTCCAAGCCATGGACGGCGGTCTGGGGAACCCTGGCCTTCCCCGGTTGGCGGGCCGAGGCCGAAACAAGAACCGGAACGGAACCGCTGATCACGGGCGTCACCGAGCACGGTCTGCTCACCACAGAGGTCCCACCTGACGCCCTACGGGTTTCGGTTCGATTCCAGTCGACTCCGGCGCGTCAGCTCGGGGGCTGGGTCACGTCGATTTCTTTTCTGATGATCTTCCTGGCCGCGCTTTGGCCTTTCGACCGGATCGGCCCTTTGATCAGCGAGCACCCGTGACGAGGGATGTGGCTGTTCTACGTGTCCCTTAGTGCAGGCGCTAAAGCCCACGACCCAAAGCCTCAGAAAACCGACTGCATCGACCGCCTATCAAACAACCGCCCAGAGGCACTTCATGCACATCCAAGCCTCCCCGAACCACCGGACGGTCTGCTTTCTGCTGACCTCTCTTCTATCCTTCGCCGCCACGACCGGACTGAGCGCCCTCGCCGTGACCACCACCCAAGACGAGAACGGCGACAACCCCTCGGCCTGTTCGCTCCGCGAAGCGATCACGACGCTCAACGGCGAAGCCAGCTTCGGCGGCTGCGTCTTGACCCAGGGCGACACTCTCATCGAGCTCGGGCCGGGGACCCATGAGTTGAGCCTCGATCTCGGCATCATCGACCGGGTGACGCTCTTAGTGCCGATGACCCTCCGCGGTCAGGGGCCGCAGGAAACGATCATCGAAAGGGCCGATCCCCTGGACGACGACCTTCTCTTTGTCATCTTGAGCGAACCGGGCGCCGTAACCCTGGACGGATTCACCATTCGCGGCGCCACCGGGCCTTCCAACAGCGCGATTGGATTCGTCGTCGAAAGCGGTGTGGAACTGACCCTGCGAGACCTCGTATTCGCCGACAACGTCGCATCGAGCTCCCCGTTCAATATCCAGGGTGAGGCGGACGGAATCGCTCGCCTGGAGCGCGTGGTGTTCGAAAACAACCGGAACCTGGGCGATAACTCCGGCGGAGGAGGCCTCGAGTGCGATACCGAGGAAGCCGGTCTTCCGCCTTCGCTCTTCCTCAAGGACGTCATCTTCCGCGGAAACGTCGCCACCGATGAGATCGGGGGATTCGGAGCGTTCGGCGGCGCCATGGTTTCCCAGGGCTGCAACTTGACCTTGGAAAACGTCACCTTCGACTCGAATTCGGCCGTCGGCATCACAAACGATAGCTTCGGCGGTGCCCTTTTTCTCACGGACTACACCGGCACCAGCACCCAGGTGGAGCTGACGAACGTCACCTTCTTCAACAATGCCGCAGATCTGGGTGGCGCGATTCTCCAATTCTCAGCCGGAAACCCCCTGGACACGACTCTGAGTCAAGTCACCTTCGCCGGCAACCGGGCGAGCAGTGGCGGCGACCATATCTACCAATTCAGCAGCCTGGCCGATCTCCGGAATGTGGTCTTTGGCCCTTCCCCGAACGCCGCCTGCGACGGCAATCCGGCCCCCAATTTCAGCCTGCTCGGCGGCAATATCGACTCGGACGGTTCCTGCGGCGTCGAGCAGACCGTCGCCGACCCGGGCCTCGCCAGCGCCCTCGGCCAACGGGGCGGATTCACCACCACGCTGCCCCTGCTGGACGGCTCGGCCGCCATCGACGCCGGCACGAATACGGACTGCGCCGCCGTCGACCAACGCGGCGCCCAGCGCCCCTTCGACGGCGACGCCGACGGCACGGCGACCTGTGACGTCGGAGCCTTCGAGTATTCGGGCGACCTCTTTTTCGACAGTTTCGAGTCCGGCGATTTGAGCGCCTGGTCCGTCTCTGTCCCTTGACGATGTCCTCCCCGTCGAAGGGCACGGCGCTTCGCCAGCTTTCGGCGTGTGGGATAGCCGTGAGGTGGCTGGCCCGGGCAACTTCAACGGCAACGGTCTCGGGCCGGTGGAGCTGCAGAGCTTCTCGATCGACTGACCGTACGAGTCTCCGACGAGTCTCGAAGCCTCCCCCGAAACCCGGATGCGCGCCTGTCTCGGCTGGTCCATGAGAGTTGGGAATCGAGGCTTATGGTTGCCTTTCGGTCATGGGAGTCCTGAATCAGCGAGGCTTTCCACATAATCATAGGTGTAGAGCTCGCGGCCTTCAGTGTTCCACCACTCTTGGGCCTTTTGGATGGCGGCCAGTCTCTGTTCCATCGAGGTCCCCGGTCGATATCCAAACTCAACACCGGTCAACCTCTGTAAGTTCTCCGCTGCGATGTCAGCGGATGAAAACGCTTCTGGGGAGTTGGATCCTTCGATGGAGCGACTTCCGGAAGCTTCGGTCTGGGTTAGGGCAGACGCCAGACTGGGGATCGCAAGTGGAGAAGTTTTGGCTTTTCTGGAATTGACCAATTTCGGCCAAATTCTCGCGTGGCCGGACTTCAGGCCTTGCTCCAATTCTTGTTTTCCAAGCCTGTGCAGCATCTCCCACTCCCGACGTTTGCCATGGTCGGTCAGGTAAAAGATCAGGCCGCTGTAGATCTCTCTAGGTGGGGTCGACAACTTCGCCAAACGGGCAGAGAAGAATTCGACCGAGCTGAAATCGCCAAGCTTCGCCAAAGATTTCGCCGCATGGACGCTGTAGTCCTCGGAACTGTTCCGCACAATGGACCTTAGGATCCTTATCGCCTCTTCTCGGTCCGATTCCTCGCCCTCTTTCCCCAAATTCACCGCCATCCAAATCTTGGTGGTCAAATCCACGTGGGGCATTTGAGCGAGGATGCCTTCAGAGACCGACTTATTCTTGTTTTCCGCCCACCATTTTTCGATATGAAGAATGATTTTTTCTCGCTCACGGGCCCCAAGCTGATGGAAAGGCATGCGACGACCCGCGGCGGAACGGAAGCGAGACTTCGCATGAAACTCTATGGCGGCCAAAGCCATGTCGCACACGCGAGGGATCCTGGGCACTTGACTGACGCTTGAGGGGGTGTAGGCATGGGTCGGAGACGGGTCTCTCAAAAAAGGCAGCAATAGATCGATCGTGCTTCGACCTTGGCGCAGAAGCCTTACCAAGGGGTCTTCGGGATGTTTCTCGAGGTGATCTTCCAAAGCGGGCCAATTAAAGGAATAGGAGATGAGAGCGTAGGAAAGTGTCGTCTCCATGAGCGGAACCGAGACCTTGTGATTCGAAGCCTCCAAGGCCGCTGTCAAGGAGAACGAAAGATCCTCGCTGAGCCTTTGGGCAAGACTCAGATGGGGGCCCTTGGGATGATTCCGAATCTTCTGATCCAAACGGTCCTTGATTTCCTGTCGGTCTTTTCCGAGGGCCAGCTCTTCACCGACTTGGCGCATGGCAAACCATAAGTCGTCCATCACGACCATCTCGGGCACGCCAGCCGTGGCGGCATGGCAGAGGCTCACAAACAGCAATAAAAAGATAAGTTGTGCTTTCATCTGCTTTGAGCCTTTTGCATGGGGGTGTCGATTGAGGAGTGGAGGGCAGGTCCGATCCTTTCCAGGCCCTGCGGTGGGCGCCGGGCCGCGCAGTGCTCTCCGGCGTTCCGTGATTCTTTGCCGCGGCGATCTAGGCCACGAAAGCATCGCTCCTCTGGGAGTGAAAAGCCCAAGGGGTTCGGCCGCGGTTTCGGAGGTACAGGCTGCGTGCGACTGCCTCTACCGTGGGTTTTCAAGGCCCGGTTCCGCCGCCGCCCTTTCGGCAGGGACTGAAGCACACCCGAAGAAGCGAGACTCGGTGGACGCTGCCGTTCGTCGACGGGGACGTAGGATTCGAGCAAGTGTCGTACGCGGGACTCTTCTGGCAGACCACGACGCGAACGACTTCCCAGTTGGCAATAGCGGGACCATAAGCTGATCCAGGCGTTCCAGGCGCTTGACCGCCGAGACGTCCCCATCGATATTGGCGTGCCTCGATGACCTTATACTCGGACAATGTCAGCCGACATCGACGCGCCGGTCTCTGTCTTGCTGGAACGATGGCAAAGCGGAGACGAAGAGGCGCTCAAGACCTTGATACCGCTTGTGTACAGCGAGTTGCGGCGCCTCGCCAGCGCCCAGCTGCGTCGGCAGGCCCGCCCTTCGCTTCAGCCATCGGAGTTGGTCAACGAGGCGTATTTGAAGCTGGCCGGCGTCAAGGCGGCGGAC
>JBCDKB010000366.1:0-9121 GCA_038747035.1 Acidobacteriota bacterium
CCCCGCCCGAGCTCTCGCCGGGCGGGGTTGCAGCGGAAGGGGCCGCGGAAAACGACGGGCCGAGACCTGCGAATAGGAGCGCACACACAAAGGCGAAGAGCCTAACGGCAGGACGGGCGGGTCCCGCCGCTCGGCCCGAAAAGAGCACCGCCGGGCGGTCCCTACTCGTAGGTGATGAAGCCCGGATTCAGAATGTTGTCCGGGTCATATTTCTTCTTCGCGGCGCAGAAACGTCCCCACGTCTCTTCACCGAAATGCTCTTTCCAGTCTTCAACCGTGTCGAAAGTGATGTAGCCAGAGAGATAGCGCTTACCGCCATAGCCGATGGACAGCTTGCTCACCATGTCGAGTTGTTCAAGGGCCCTATCCAGGAATTTGGGCGGCACGGCGGGAAGAATGCCCCAACCCATCACAAAATCGCCGCCCGGATGCTTGAAGAACGGGGCGTTGGACGTGTCGCCTCGGGACGGCCAGAGCAAGATGTGGCCCGCCGGGCCGAGGGATTGCGGCGGAAGCTGGTCCAGCGCAAACTCAATGAATTCCTGCGCTTTATCCCACGGCAACACGGACTCCATCCACGGATGGGCCATCTCCCAATTGCCGGACATATCCCAGATCTCAAAGACCGGCTCGAGGCGACGGCAGAACTCGAGCATCGTGTACTCGTCCGTGCGCATATGCCGGTGGTACTTCAAGCCCTCGAGCAGCTCTTCGTCGTTCGGCTCTTCGCCTTCGTCGTACTCGACGGTCAAGAACATCGGGTAAGTCCAATAGGCATAGAGCTGGGCGCCCTCGCGCAACTTCAGGCCGTCACCGATCCGCTTCATGAAAATCGGACATGGCGCGCAGCGCGATTCGAGACTCGAGAAGCGCTCATCCGGCGTCATGATCTTCTCGGCGTCCTTCATGAAATCGCCGAGGTCGTCATAGAGCAGGTGGTACATCCGGATCTTCTGCTTGCAGGGGCGAATCCGGGTCTTGAGGCGCGTGATGATGCCGAATTGCGAGAGTCCGCAACGCACGGCGTCGTAGAGCTCGCGGTTCTCGTCCATCGAGCAGGTGACGATCTCGCCGGTGCCGATCACGACTTCGATTTCGATCGCATTGTCGGCCTGCGTCCCATAGCGGTAAGACGCGACGCCGAGGCCGGCGACGGAGGTCGTACCGCCGACCGTGACCCCCAGGTTGTTGGTCAGCACCGGCGGCACGAAGCCCATCGGCACCACCGTCAGCACGAGGTCGCGCCAGACCACGCCGGCGTCGCAGTCGGCCCACAGCTCTTCGGTATTGACCTCGTGGATCTTCTGCATCGCGTCGGTGTCGATCACGACTCCGCCGTCGGTTGTCGACTGACCGGTCTGGGTGTGGCCCTGGCCACGCCCGACGATCGGCACGCCGTGCTCACGGCAGTATTTGACGACGTCAGCCACCTGCTGGGCATTGGCGCAGCGGGCGATCGCTCCGGGCATGCGGTGAACGACTTTGCCGAAGTCGGTGGTGAACTTCGCACGCTCTGCGGGGTCCAGCACGATGTGGTCGCCGAGCTTCTCGGCGAGGCCGCGGACGATATCGCTGGGCGCGGCGTTAACGTCCAAGGTTGCGGGGTCGGTCATCACTGTCATCAATATCTCCTCAGCCCTCGGTCGCCGCGGCGCCGGGTGTCTCCGTCGCCAGGGCCGTTTCGAGGTCGTCATAGGTCGCAAAAAGGTGGTCGATTTGGGCGACGCCGAGCAGCTTGCGGATGCGCTCCGACGGTGCCACGAGGATGAGCTTGCGGTCGCGCGCGGCAAATCTCGAGAGGTACCCCACCAACTCACCGATTCCGGTGGAGTCGATGTAGTTGATCTTCGACAAGTCGAGTAAAACGTGACCGTCGTCGCTCTCGAGGGTGCGTTCGAGACTCTGCACCAAAAACTCCGCGCTTTGTCCCAGTTTGATGATGCCTTCGATGTTGAGCAACACCATTCCGTCCACCCGTCGCTTGTCGATGATCACGTGCGCTCCACCTGCTCTTCAATGTCGGTTGTGGTCGGTTGCGCCTGGGGCTACGCACCGCGGGTCTGTGGCGAGATCCGGGGCCACCCCGCGATATTGCTCCGAGCACGACGAACTTCCGATTCCCGATTTCACCGGAGGCTGGTGGGCCCGATTCTTGTGTAACCGGACGAGCCCGTCGCAAAGCCGAAGCCCGTTACGAAGCCGGACCACTCCATGCGGTCTACATTCGGACCCGCAGACGCTCAAAAAGCGTTTGCAGTCCACGCGACGCCAATCCTCTGGAGGGCCAAACTTTAGCATATGCCGATCGGTTAAGATGCCGACATGCTGCGCTTGGGCGTTGTCTCGGATACCCACGGTTTGCTGCGCCCAGAGGTTCTGGAGCGCCTCCGTGGTTGCCATCGCATTCTGCATGCCGGGGATGTCGGCGACCCGAGAATTCTCGAGTCCTTGGGGAACATCGCGCCGGTCGAGGCCGTGCGCGGGAACGTCGACTCGGGCCCGCTCAGCGCCCTCCCCGAGACCGTCAGCGGCGACGCGGAGTCCCTGAGCTACCGCATGGTGCACCGACGCGAGGACGTCCCCGCTGAATGGAGCCGCCAGGCCGGCCTCGTGATCTTCGGACACAGCCACCGCCCCGAGCTCGAGTGGCGCGGCGGCTGCCTGTGGCTCAACCCGGGGGCCGCGGGCCCGCGGCGGTTCTCACTGCCCCTGACGCTGGCGAGGGTCACGGTCGACGGCCGGCGGCTCATCCCCGAGCTCCTTTCCCTCGAATCCTGATGGCGATTTCACTGCTTTTTCTCTTTCCCCTCGCGGGTTTGCTGATGGTTGCGCTCGGCGGCGCCTATCTCTTCCTGCGCGTGCGACGCCTCGAACGAATTGAAGGTGAGCACTTCCGGTATGTCGACGGCCGAGTCGACGAGCTCGCCGCCGTCGTCTACTCCAGGTTCGCCGACGCCGACCAGAAATTCGACATGGCCCGGCGTCGCCTCGACATCGCCGACGATCGGCTGACGCGCACAGAAGCCGCAGCCCACGTCGATCATCTCCTCCAGTTGACGGCGGCCGCCGCCGGCCGCGGGGAGGTTCCGCCCGGCGAGGCGAAAGCCCTGGAACTTCAGCTCCTCCGGTGGCGCGACGAAGCGCTCGCCGCTGCCCCTGAACGCGACTCCGCCGCCGCACAAAGCCCCACCGAATCGGACGCAGACGCGGAATGACAGCCCCTGACCCCGTGCGCATCGCGCTCGATATTTCGAAGGCGGCGAGCCGCGACGGTCTGGGCTCCTACACCCGGGGCCTGGTCGCCGCGATGGCGGAGCTCTACCGGGACGCCGAAGCGCCGCCGGCGGTTTCGTTGCTCAATCTGCTCGGCGCGGACTCCGCGGATGAGATCCTCGGCGCCCTCCAGGACGCTTCCGGGGAACTTCCGCCCTGCTTCCACGCTGACCTCGAACGCTGGCCCGAGCGGACGGCAGCTCAGCAGGAGGCCGCCCTGTCGGCGACCGGTGCGCTGCTCGCCACCAGCTGGAGCTTACCCGCGGCCGCGCCGCCGAGCCTCTTCGTGGTCTATGACCTCACCTTCCTCAGCCATCCCCATTGCCATACCCTGCATAACCGGCTCCACTGCGCCGAAGGCTTGCTCCGAGCTCGCCTTCAGCCCAACTGCACTTTGGCGCCGATCTCAGAAGCTAGCGCCGCCGAGCTCCGCCGCTACTTCGGGGAATCGACGCAACGCACCGTCGTTGCGCCGCCGGGCCTCGGATCGGCTTTTCGGCGCCGCGAAGGAGCCTGGGACCGCGTCAAAGGAAAGTACGAGATCGTCGGCGGGGACCCGAGCCCCGAGGGCTTCGTGCTGTCCGTCGGCTCGCTCGAGCCCCGCAAGAATCTCGGGCGTCTGCTCGAGGCCCATCGCCTGCTGCCACTCGAAAAGCGCCTTGCTTTCCCGCTTCTCCTGGTGGGCGGCGCCGGATGGCGCCTCCAAGACTTGGACCTGGGTCTCACCGAAGACGACCCGCAGGCCGTCAAGCGCCTCGGCTCCGTCTCGGAAGAAGACCTCGTGGACCTCTTTAGCGCCGCGACCCTCTTCGTCTATCCTTCGCTGGCCGAAGGTTTCGGGCTGCCCGTGCTCGAGGCGATGGCGTGCGGCGCTCCGGTGGTGGCGTCCAACGTCTCCTCGCTCCCCGAAGTCGCCGGCGACGCCGCCCGGCTGGTGGACCCGCAGGACGCACGCCAGATCGCCGACACTATGGAGGCGCTGCTCTCCGACGGTGCCGCCCGCGATCGCCTGCGGCGCCGAGGCCTCGGGCGCGTCGGCCGGTTCGCCTGGCATCAGACGGCGAAGGCCGTCGACCTGGAGCTCCGGCGACTCGCCGGGGCCTGATCTACCAAGCTCTGTTTTTTCACCCGCTTCTACTCGAGTATCGCCGTGGCCCTGAACGCCTGCACCATCGTCTCCAAGAACTACATCTGCTACGCCCGAGTGCTGTGCCGCTCATTCCTGGAGCACCACCCCCAAGGGCGGTTCTTCGTCATCCTCGTCGACCGCAATGACGGCCATATCAACCCCGAAGAGGAAGAATTTACGCTGCTCGAGGCGGAGGACCTGGTCAACATCCCCGAACTCCGGGCTTTCCTCTTCAAGTACACGCTGCTCGAATGCAATACGGCCGTCAAACCCTATGTCTTAGGGCACCTCGCCGACACCCACGGCCTCGACAACATTGTCTACTTCGACCCGGACATTCTGATCACCGGCAGCCTCGACGCGCTCGATGGACTGCTCGCGGAGCACTCGGTGGTGCTGACCCCGCACCTGACGCATCCGATCGACGACGGGGCCTACCCAGGCGAGCAGGCGATCCTCCAATCAGGGACCTACAACCTCGGCTTTGTGGCCCTGCGCACCGACGCCACCGGGCGCCGCCTGATGCGATGGTGGCAGGAGCGGCTCTTCGACAAGTGCGTCGTCCGGATTCCAGACGGTCTCTTTGTCGATCAAAAGTGGATGGACCTGGTTCCCGGGCTCTACGAAGACGTCTTCGTGCTCCGGCACCCGGGCTACAACGTCGCCTACTGGAACCTCCATGGTCGAACCGTCGAGATCACTCCAGACGGCCCCATGTCCAACGGTCAGCCTCTGATTTTCTTCCATTTCAGCGGCATTCGGCCCGAAAGCCTCGACGGCGTCTCCAAGCACCAGGATCGATTCACCCTCAAGGACATCGGCGGCGCCGCCGAGCTCTATAAAGACTACGCGCAGCGGGTCATCGATGCCGGCTACTTCGACTGCCGCGCCTGGCCCTATGCTTTTCGGGCTTTCTCGAACGGCGTCGCCATCCCCGACTCGGCTCGCGCCTTTTTCTTGGAGATGGACAGCGGCGGACAGCGGCGCTATCCCGACCCGTTCGAGGCTACCGCGTCACCGAGCTTCTTCGAACGGCTCCAAGCCCCGGCCCAGCGGCGGCCCGGTGGACTCAGCACATTCCTCGAACACCTCCATAGGAGTCGGCCCGACCTCGCAGCCGCCTTCCGCGACCCGGCGGGCGCCGACTTCCCGGCCTATCGGGCGTGGCTCCACGACGTGGGCCGGCACCAGCTCAAGCTTGACGACGCTTTCCTCAGCACTCTGCCCAAGGAGAGTCCCGTCGAGGTCATTCAGCCCGGGGGCCTGAAGCGCAAGGCCAAGAACGGCCTCAAGCGGATGTACCACGGCCGCCCGGGCCGCCTGGCCAAGGGGCTCTTCAAACGGATCGTCGGCGCCCAGCGCGCCAAGGCCATCCGTCAGCAGCTGCGTCCCGATCCGCCGCCGGCGACTCCCCAATACCCGAGCAGCCGTCCGCGGCTGGTGATCGACAGCGCAGGTGTGAACGTAGTGGGCTATCTCGACGCCGAGACCGGCATGGGGGAAGCCGGGCGCTCGATGGTCGAGGCCCTGCAGCGAGCTGGCGTTCCCACCAGCCTCCACACCCTCGGTCTGGGCGTGGTCGCGAGGCGGGGGGACAGTGAGTACCAGGGCTTGGTGAGTGACTTCGAGCACGACATCAACCTCTTCGTGGTCAACGCGGACCAGGTCCAGCCGGTCCGCGACCACCTCGGCCCCGAAGTCTTCGCGGGACGCTACAACATCGGGCTCTGGCTCTGGGAGCTCGAAGACTTCCCGACCCACCTCGAGGCGGCCTTCGGCCCCCTCGACGAGCTGTGGACGCCGAGCAGCTTCTGCCTCGACGCCTTCTCGAGGGTGTCCCCGATCCCGGTCCGGCGCATGCCGCTACCGATCACCCGGCGCCCCGTCGACCCGCTCGATCGAGCGCATTTCGACCTCACCGATGAGGCCTTCGTGGCGCTCTTCATCTTCAACTACCTCTCGTACGCCGAGCGCAAGAATCCCGCCGCAGCGGTCCGCGCTTTTAAGCAAGCCTTCGGCGAGAGCGACTCTCACCAGCTGGTGATCAAGACATCACAGATGGATTTCGCGCCGGAGGCCCACCGGGCGCTGGTCGCCGAGGTGGCGGACGCGCCCAACATCCGGCTGGTGAACGACTACCTCAGCCGACGAGAGATCGACTCGCTGATGGCCACCTCCGACGTTTATCTTTCGCTACACCGTTCCGAGGGCTACGGCCTCACCGTGGCGGAGGCGATGCTGCGCGAGACACCGGTGGTCGCCACCCCCTACTCCGGGGTGTCCGACTTCTTCGATTCCACGACGGGCTGGCCGGCCGCTTACGAGCTCCTCGAGCTCGAGGCCGCGGCGGGCCCCTACCCCGCCGGCAGCCGCTGGGCCGACCCCGACGCGTCCCACGCCGCAGAGCTCCTCCGCGAGATCGCAGCCGGCGGTGATCCGGTGGAGCGGCGGATCGGACGCGCCAAGCGCGCCATCGAAGACAACTTTTCCGCAGACGCCGTGGCCAAACGCCTCCGCGGGACCCTCGACACGATCATCCGCCGCCACAAGCCGATTCCGTCGGCCGGGCTCGGCCGCTAGCACCGACTCCCGGCTGCGCCCTCTGCTCCTCAGAAGGAAGAGGCCATCGACGCATAGCGGCCGCCGCGGGCTAGGAGCTCCTCGGGCGTCCCGCTTTCCACGGCGCGGCCGCCCTCCAAGACGTGGACGCGGTCCGCGAACCTCGCGGCGCTCGGCCGGTGGGTGATTAAGACCACCGTCCGGCCGTGGACGAGGGCCCGCAAGCGCTCGAAGAACTCCTGCTCCGACCACAGGTCCACCGCGCTTGTCGGTTCGTCGAGCAGCCACAGCGACGCCCGGCGAAGGCAGGCCCTGGCCAGGGCCACCCGCTGCCACTGGCCGCTCGAGAGCTCCCGCCCGCCCCGGAACCAGGCGCCGAGTCGGGTCCCATAGCCTTCTTCTAGAGTTTCGATCACGGCATCCACGCCGGCGTCCGCGGCCGCGCGCCGGACCGATTCCAGGTCCGGATCGGCGGCGAGGTCACCCACACGGATATTGTCGAAAGCGCTCGCTTGGTATCGCACGGGCTCTTGAAACATCACCGCGGTGCGACGCCTCATGTCCTCCGGCGGCCGAGCAGAAAGGTCGACACCGTCAACCTCAACCCGCCCCAGCTGGGGTCGCCGCAGACCCAGCAGCAGTTGGATCAGGGTGCTCTTGCCCGCCCCGTTCTGTCCGACGATCGCGTGGATGGCCCCGGCTTGGAGCTCAAGGTCCAGGCCGTCGAGCGCCCACGGCGCACCGTCCGCGTAGCGGTAAGACACCCCTCGGCACCGGATCGCCGGCGCCTCTTTGAAATCAGACGCTTCGCCCGTCTGCCGGGCTGACTCGGACTGCCCAGCACCGGCTCCGTCGGCGGTCGGTAGATCTAAGAAAGCGAAGAAGTCTCCGAGGTCGAAGAGGTGGCCGTAGAGATCACCCGCGTTCTCCAGCAGCGAACGCATCATGCGCTGCCCCTGGTAGAAAGCCTGCGCAAAAAGCGCGAGCTCGCCGAGGGACGCTTCACCGGCTTGGAACCTCCGGAACATCAAGACCAGCACGCCCGCCGCCGCCGCCAGGGCCAGGGCACCGGCGGCGACTTCAAGCAACGCCCGGCGGCCGAATAAGCGCTTATGTTCATCCCGGAGCTGTCGTCGAAGGTCCCCGAATTCCCCTTGGAAGGCAGGGCCGAGCTCGAGGGCCCGTAACTCCGCCGCCGACTCTCGGCTGGTCATCAAGTGATCGAGGTACCAGACGCGACGCCGCGCCTCCGTCGTCCGTCGACGCCACGCGTAGTCTTCGAGTCGAACCCACAGCGCAGCGCCGATGCCCGGGGCGGCGCTCAGCAGGAGCACCAGCGGCCACACGGCGCCGAAGGGCAGGAGCACCAGCGCCATCGCCACCAGGGTCAGTCCGTTTTGGGCCAAGCTGCCGCCGCTTTCAAGCAGGGCCGACGGATGCTGGTGGGCGTGGGTGCGGGCCCGATGCAGGCGGTCGTAGAAGTTCGGGCGGTCGTAGTTCTCAAGGTCCACGGCGAGCGCTTGCCTCTGGATCCGCGCCGCGAGCTCATCGCCCACCTTCTCCGCCTGGAGTTGCGAAAGCCAGCGCCTGAGCGCCGCGACGGCTTCCGTCGCCAAGAGCACGCCGCCCAGGGCCGCCGCCGGCAGCAAGAGGGGACGCCAAGGGCCTCCCGACGCCACCGCCGCCAGACCATCGACGACCTCCCGGGTCAAGAAGACGGAGCCGGCCGGCAGCAAACCCGCAACCACCAGACACGAAGCCCACAGCGGCAGCAGGGAACCGCTGGAGCGGGCGAGAATCCGAAGGGCCCGCGGCAGGTGTGCCGCCTGCCCCTTCAGAAAGCGCAGGCGTTCACTCAGAGATCGCATAGCGGTCCGCCAGGGCGCTGACCGCACGCAGGGCCCTGTGGGGGTCGGAGTGAAGCTCGGGCTCGCGCTCGACGAGCTCCGTCGCCACTTCCCCCAGGGAGGCGCCATCACTCAACCGGGAGAGGATCCAGGAGTCTATTCGGGCCCGCGGCGATAGCTTCGGACGGAAGGCGGGACTCCGCGACGCCACGGCGCCGGGGGCGATCGAGGTGCCGTGGAAAGTCGACTGGTCGAAGGTGGTGAGGCGCTCGCCGTCGCGCAGCAGCTCCCCGCGCCACCGATAAAGGTAGTC
>JBCDKB010000367.1:0-9078 GCA_038747035.1 Acidobacteriota bacterium
CCATGACAAAAAGATCGTGCAGCACGTCTTCCGGCTCTAGACGCGGATAGCGCCAGCGAATCCTCCGGAAAAGTCCGGCGGCGAAGGTGTCGTAGAGCCACGCCGCGGCGGCGGCGTCCCCTGCGACCAAGCGCTCCAGCTGCTGCGAAACGTCTTCAGACACGGTCACCACTACGCATTTCGGCCAAACACTTCCCTGTCGATGGAACCTCTGGGGCGACTCCGCCGGCCCGGCTGGCTTTTGTCGCACTGGCGAGAGAAGATTTCAGGCGAATTCTAGGAGATCCTCCACATGAGCGCCGAATCTGCATTCTCCATCCACCGGACGGCCTGCCCACTCGACTGCCCGGACAGCTGCAGTCTCGACGCCCACGTCACCGACGGTCGGCTGACCAAGCTCGACGGCAATCACCGCAATCCGGTGACCGCCGGCTTCATCTGTTCCAAGGTCCGGCGCTACGACCGGCACGTCTACGGCGCCGACCGGGTCCCGACGCCACTTCGGCGGATCGGCGGCAAAGGGGACGGCGCCTTCGAGCCCGTGCCCTGGGATGTCGCCTTGTCCGAGGTCGCAGCCCAGCTCCGCCGGGTCGCCGAGGCCCACGGCGGCGAAGCGATCCTGCCGTTTAGCTACGGCGGCTCCAACGGCACCTGGACCCAGGACACCCTGGATGCGCGTCTCTTCAGGCGCCTCGGGGCCTCCCGACTGGCTCGCACCGTATGCGCCGCGGCGACCACCGCCGCCGCCGTCGGCCTCTACGGCAAGATGGCGGGGGTCTCCTATGAGGACTATCCCGAAGCCCGTCTGGTGGTCGTTTGGGGCGCCAATCCGTCGGCGTCTGGAATTCACCTCGTCCCTTTCATCCGCGAAGCGGTGAACCGCGGCGCGAAGCTGGTGGTCGTCGACCCCCGGCGGACGCCCCTCGCCAAGCAGGCGGACCTCCATCTTGCCCTGAGGCCCGGGACGGACCTCCCCCTCGCCCTCGCGCTGATCCATCATCTCTTCGAAACCGGCGGGGCCGACCGCGAGTTTTTGCGTAGGCACGCCTCGGGCGCGGAGGAGCTCCGATCCAGGGCTCGCGCTTGGCCCATCGCCCGTACGTCCGAAGTCTGCGGCGTTGACGGCGCGGCCATTGAAAGCTTCGCCGAGCTTTACGCCCGGGAATCGCCCGCGGTCATCCGCTGCGGCTGGGGCCAGGAGCGCAATCGCAACGGCGGCGGCGCTACCGCGGCGATCCTCGCCCTGCCCGCCGTCGCCGGCAAATTCGGCGTGCGCGGCGGCGGCTACACGGCGTCGAATTCCGGCGCTTTTCCCCTCGGCCTGGAATCGGTGATCAACGAGCCGGCACCGGACACGAGGATCCTCAACATGAATCGACTCGGACGGCAGCTGCTGGATCCCGATACGGGTATCCACGCGCTTTTCGTCTACAACGCCAACCCGGTGGCGACGCTGCCGCGTCAAGATCTCGTCCAGGAAGGACTGGCTCGGGAAGACCTCTTCACCGTCGTCTTCGAGCAGGTGATGACCGACACCGCACGCTACGCCGATATCGTCCTGCCGGCGACGACTTTCCTCGAGCACCACGACCTGCGCAAAGCCTATGGCGCCTACGCGCTCCAGACCGTGGGCCCGGTGATCGATCCGGTGGGCGAGGCCCGCCCGAATGTCGCCGTCTTCGAGGCCCTCTTGGAGGCCCTGGACCTCACGAAACCCGACGACATCAGCGCCGAGGCTCTGCCCGGGTCGCTCGACCGGGTCGATGGCCTCAGCGAAGACCAACGCCGCGAGCTCGTCCGAGACGGTCAGACGAAGCCAGCCTTCGGCGGCCGGCCAATCCAGATGGTTGACGTGAGGCCCCAGACCGTCGACGGCAAAATCTACCTCGTTCCGGAATCGCTCGACGGCGGCGGCCAGCTCTACCGGTACCTGCCGGATCCCGCGACGGAAGAGGCCCCGCTCACTCTGCTCTCCCCCGCGACCCGGCGAACGATCAGCTCGACCCTCGGCCAGCTCGGCGCCGACTCCATTCCCGTCGAGCTGCACCGCTCCGACGCGGAAGCCCGCGGCTTGCGCTCAGGCGACCGGGTCCGCGTCTGGAACGGATTCGGGGAAGTCCACTGCGCTGTGCAGGTGAGCGACGACCTGCGCCCCGGCGTCGCCTCTTTGCCCAAGGGCATGTGGTGCCGCCAAACGGAGAGCGGCAACACCGGCAATACCCTCGTCCCCGACACCTACACCGACCTCGGCGACGGCGCATGCTTTAACGACGCCCGGGTCCAGATCGAAGGCCTCTAAACGACCATCCCGGGGCGTGGCGGCGAAAGACTCGGCTCCACAGTCGGCCGCCGGGAATGGTGAACCGTCCGATCCTGTTGAGAAACGACATGTCTAAACCTGTTCTGCTGACCGTCGACGATGACCCCCAGGTTCTCCGCGCCGTGGCCCGCGATGTCCGGAAGCGCTACGGCAAGGATTACAGCGTGCTCCGCGCCGATTCCGGGGAAGCGGCGCTCGAAGCGCTGGAAGAGCTCCGAACCCGAGATCAGCCGGTCGCCCTGATCCTCTCCGACTTTCGCATGCCCGGGCTCTCGGGCGTCGAATTGCTCACCCGGGCCCGCGTCCTGCACCCGCGGGCAAAGCGGGTCCTGCTCACCGCCTACGCCGATACGGAGGCTGCGATCGGCGCCATCAACGAGTCGCGCCTCGATTACTACCTGCTCAAGCCGTGGGATCCGCCAGAAGACGCCCTTTACCCGGTGCTCGACGACCTCCTCCACGACTGGCAATCAAGCTATCGCCCGGGCTATGGCGGCCTGCGGATCGTCGGCTCGCGCTGGTCGCCGGCTTGCCACGAGCTCCGTGATTTTCTCGCCCGCAACCTGGTGCCGTACCGCTATTTTGAGCTGGAAGGCTCCGAGGAAGCCCGCTCTTTGACTCGGGAAGCTCTGGCCGCCGAGGAGACAGCGCAGGAAAGTGACGTCTTGCCGATGGTGGTCCTGGAGGACGGGAGCCGCTTGCTCCAGCCGACGACGTCGGCGGTGGCGGAGGCGGTCGGCATGGGGACCCGGGCCGAGCAGGCTTTCTATGACGTCGCCATCGTCGGCGGTGGCCCTGCGGGTCTCGCAGCCGCCGTCTATGCGGCCTCCGAAGGCCTCAGGACAGTCCTGCTGGAGCGCGAAGCCCCGGGTGGCCAGGCCGGCACATCAAGTCGAATCGAAAACTACCTCGGATTCCCCACGGGTCTCTCCGGTTCCGACCTCGCCCACCGCGCGCTCACCCAAGCGAAACGCTTCGGCGTCGAGGTCCTGACGCCGGTCGAGGTGACCGACATCGAGGTGGACGGTCGATACCGCCGCCTCCGATTTAGCGACGGTGGCGAGGTCTCGAGCCACATCGTGATGCTGTCGAGCGGCGTGTCTTGGCGCCGACTCCCCGCCGAAGGCGCCGACGAGCTCGCCGGTCGCGGCATCTACTACGGCGCCAGCATGACGGAGGCGCGGCGATTCGAAGGTCAGCACGTCTTCGTGGTCGGCGCCGGCAACTCGGCGGGCCAGGCGGCGATGCATTTCGCGGACTGGGCCTCAAAGGTCACGATGCTCGTACGCGGCGACTCTTTGGGCGCCAAGATGTCAAACTACCTGGTCGAGCGGATCGACGAGTCGCCGGTGATCGAGGTGCTCTTACGCAGTCAGATCGTGGCGTGCCACGGCGAAGGGAACCTCGAGGCGCTCACCATCCAAACGCCGAACGGCGAAGAGCGCCACGAGACCCAGGCCGTTTTCATCTTCATCGGCGCCGCCCCGCGAACCGACTGGCTCGAAGGCACCGTCGACCGCGACGGCCGGGGCTTCATCCTCACCGGCGCCGATCTGGCCTCGGAATCCCTGGAATCGTGGCCGCTCGAGCGCCAGCCGTACCTGCTCGAGACCAATATTCCCGGTGTCTTCGCCGCCGGCGACGTCCGTCACCAGTCCATCAAGCGCGTCGCGTCGGCGGTGGGAGAAGGCTCGGTGTCAGTCCACTTCATGCATCGACACCTCGCGTCCCTCTGAACGCCGGAGAATTCGTGCCGAGTCTTTCCCTTTTCCTCGCCGCCGCCGCCCCGCCGTTTCTCTTTGAGGCCGTGTGTCTCATCGCGATCGGGGCCTTTATCGCCTACCTTTGCTCGCGGCTCGGCCTGGTTCCCATCGTCGGCTTCCTCGCCGCGGGGGTGGTTATCGGGCCGAACGCCCTCGGCCTGGTCACCAACCAGTCACTGGTCGACCAGGCCGCCGAGCTCGGCGTCATGCTTTTGCTTTTCACCATCGGCATCGAGTTCAGCCTCGACCGATTGGCCAAGATCAAGGGTCTGATTTTCGGCGGCGGCGGGCTCCAGGTGCTCTTCGCCACCGCCTTGACCACCGCCGGCGTGATGCTGGTCGGCGGATCCTGGCAAGCCGGGGTATTCAGCGGATTCCTCGTGGCCCTTTCGTCCACCGCCATCGTCACCAAGCTGCTGGGGGACCGCGGCGAAACCCGGGAGCCCCACGGCCGCCTGGGGGTCGCGATGCTGATCTTTCAAGACCTCGGCATCATCGCCATGGTCCTGCTGCTGCCGAGCCTCGCGGGGGCCGCCGGCGGCGTCGGCGAAGTGGCCAGCGCGCTGCTCTCGGCGGCGGGCCTGATCGCGATCGTGGTGCTCGTCGCCCGCAAGGTCATGCCGCCGGTTCTCGAACGCGTCGCGCGCACCTGCTCGCCCGAGGTCTTCCTGCTTACGGTGATCGCCATCTGCTTGGGAACGGCATATCTCACCAGCATGGCCGGTGTCAGCGTGTCGCTAGGGGCCTTCCTCGCCGGCTTGGTGGTGAGCGAAAGTCGCTTCTCGCACCACGCCCTCACCGAGATCCTGCCGCTACAGATTCTGTTCAGCGCGGTCTTCTTCGTGTCGGTCGGCATGCTGCTGGACCTTTCCTTCCTGATCGCCAATCCGCTGCCGGTCCTGGGGGTCATCGTCGCTGTCCTTCTGGTCAAGATCGTGACCACCGGCGCCGCGGCGCTGATCTTGAAACAGCCGGTGCCCGTGGCCGTGGGTTCGAGCCTGCTGCTGGCGCAGGTCGGCGAGTTTTCCTTCGTGCTCGAACGCGCCGGCCGCGACCTCGGGCTTGTGCCTTTCGGACTCGTCGAAGGCGGTTCGCAGATCTTTGTCGCGTCGACCGTCGGTCTGATGGTCATCACCCCCTTTCTGGCCGACTTCGGATCCAAGCTGGCCACGAAACCGGTCGAAGAAAAGGTTGACGACAGCGAAGCGCCGGAGATCGATATGGGGGCCCTCGAGGCGCTCAACGACCACGTCATCATCGCCGGCTACGCCGCCGCGGCCCGACGGCTGTCCCGAGCGCTCAAAGAGAGTGACGTGCCGTTTGTCATCGTGACCCTGAGTCCCCACGGCGCGACCGAAGCGGAGTCCCACGGCATGCTGGTCCTGCGGGGCGACAATGGGAGATCGGAAACGCTGCGCCACGCCGGCATCGAAAAGGCCCGCCTGATCGTCGTCGCCGACGATCAGCCCGCTAAGGCCCACGCCGTCGCCGCGGTGGCCCGCGAGCTGGCGCCCGGGGTCAGAATCCTGGTGCGCACCCGGTCCGCGGCTGACGCCCCCGGCCTGGCCGAAGCCGGCGCCGACACGGTGGCTTCAGACGAATTGGAGTCGACGCTGCGCCTGTGCGGCGAAGTGCTGGCCTCCTACGGCGCCAGCGAGGACAAGGTGGAAGCCCACTTCCAGCGGGCTCGTTCCCAGGTCCAATCCGGAAAGGCCGTCGCCGACGGCGGCGACGACGAGCCTCCGACGTCGAGCACTCCCCCGACGCCGAGCAGCCCGCCCGCGGCGCCGACGTCATCGACGCCGCCGCCGGCGTCGGCCCTCTCGGCAGCCACCGCCGCCTCGGCCCTATCAAGCACCATCGACACGGAAAGTCCTGCGGAGCTGCGGCCAAAGACGCTCTGCGAACACGCGGAGCCGGTGATGAGCGTATTGCCGAGCTCGCCGGGCTGCGAAGAGTGCTTGCGCACGGGTGACAAATGGGTCCACCTGCGCGTGTGCATGACCTGCGGCCATGTCGGCTGCTGTGACAGCTCCCCAAACCGCCACGCGACAGCCCATTTCAACGCCACCGGCCACCCGATCGTGCGCTCCCTCGAGCCGGGCGAAGACTGGGGCTGGTGCTATATCGACGAGGTGATGATGTGACGGAACTCAACCCCGGCCCCGAGCGGACTCGCCAGCCCATCCCGGCCCTCGAAGACTCCCAATGCAGCGCCGATCTCCGCCGCATCGATATGTTCGGCGACCTGGCCGAGGAGCACCTGCAGTGGATCCTCGCCCACGCCGAGTGTCTTCACCTGGAACCTGGCGATCCGCTGTGGATCGCAGGTCGCCCCGCCGACGCGATGTTCGTGGTCCTCACCGGACAGATCCAAGTGATGTTCGAGGTCTCCGGCCAGCAGGTTCGGCTCACCAGCGACAAATGGGGCGGCGTCATCGGCGTATTGCCGTACTCCCGAATGACCGAGTACCAGGGCAAGACCGCCGCTATCCGCCCCTCCCGGGTGCTCCAGATTCGACGGGAGCATTTCAGCGAGATGCTCTACGAGATCCCCGAGCTGGGATATCGACTCGTCGCCCTGATGTCGGACCGGGTCCGGGAAGGGACGCGTTTCGAGCAGCGACGGGAAAAGATGATGGCCCTCGGCAAGCTCTCCGCCGGCCTCGCCCATGAACTCAACAACCCCGCCGCCGCCGTGGCCCGCGCCGCCGCCGACTTGGCGGAAGGGCTGGAGCGGTCGAATGACCGGGCCGCGCGGCTGGCTTCCCTCGATATCGACGGCGACTTGGTCGCCAGGCTCATCAGCCTGCGGGAGGTCGAGTGCCCGACCCGGCCTTTGACCACCCTCGAGCGCGGGGAAAAAGAAGACGAGCTCGCCGATTGGCTGGAAGACCACGGCATGGAAGACGGATATCTGCTTGCCGAGTCTTTCGTCGCCGCCGGCATCACCGCGGACAAGCTCGCCGGCGCCGCCGACGGCTTCCCCGATGAGTCGCTCCCGGACGCCCTCGGCTGGGTGGAGACCGGACTGCGGGCCCGACAGCTCCTGGACGAAGTCGGCACTGCGGCCCGCCGCATCAGCGAGCTGGTCGCCGCTGTGAAGTCCTACTCGCATATGGACCAGGCCCCGGAAAAGGCCTTCGCCGACCTGCACCGAGGCATCCGGGAAACCGTCGTCATGCTCGGGCACGCCCTGAAGAAGAAATCCATCCATGTGGAAAAACACTTCGGCGACGGCCTCCCGGAGGTCCCGATCTTCGGTAGTGAGATGAATCAGGTCTGGACGAACCTCATCGACAACGCGATCGACGCGCTACCCGAGGGCGGCACGATCCGCATCGAGACGGAGCACGACACCTGCTCCGCCTTCGTGCGCTTTATCGACAATGGCCCCGGCATTCCCGAAGACGTCCAGCAGCGCATCTTCGAACCGTTCTTCACCACCAAGGCGGCCGGTGAAGGCACCGGCCTCGGCCTCGACATCTCACATCGGATCGTGCTCCAGCACGACGGGGAGATCCAGCTCGAAAGCGAGCCGGGGAAGACCGCATTCACGGTCCGACTGCCCCTCACGGACCGGGCGGAGGGCGAAGGATTCGACGGCGGCGCGTCGTCGATTAGTTGACGCGCTCGACCCGCTCGCCGGCGGAGTCCAAGAATTGATCGAGCAGCTCGGCGAATTCCGCCGGGCGCTCCAGCATCAGCCAGTGCCCCACATTGCGGACCACAGCCGACCGCAGCTGGGGCCGAAGGCGCTGGAGGCTGAACGGCAGGTCGTTGAGCGGCGAAAGCACCAGGCGAACGAGGCCCGCATAGCGGTCAAGGTCGGCCAGCGGGCTGTAGGCGAAGGCCGCCTTCAAGCCCGCGTGCAGCATCTCCGGTGAAGTCTCTTCAAGACCTTTGATGACCGCCTTCTCAACCGGCTCCGGCGGGCTGCCGAGGACCTGGCGGAAATGGTCGCCGAGCTCTCCGTGGGCGTCCCGGGACACCGCCTCCAAGAGCTTGCTGCGGTCGCTGGCCGGCAGCTGGGTCTGATCGCCGTTGGGATCGACGAGCAGCAGCCCCGCGACCCGGTGCCGGTGACGTCCGGCGTAGCGGAGCGCCACGGTTCCGCCGAAACTGTGCGCCACGATCACTGCCCGCCGCAGTCCCAAACCGTCGATAACGGCGGCCAAAGCGTCCGCAAAGTCGTCGATCTCCGCCTCAGCGATGCCGTCCGATTGCCCGTGCCCCGGCAGGTCCAAGGCGACGCCGCGCCAAGACGGCGGCAAGGAGTCGAGGGCCGGCGCCCACTGCTCGAGCGTGCCGCCTAGGCCGTGCACGAAGAGAATCGCAGCGCTGGCGCTGGCGTGCCGCTGCACGACGCGGATCGATCCGCCCGGCGCCGGGATCCACGCCGACTCCACGTCGTCGGGCAGCTCCATCAGCGCACGCCGCGGCGGCGCGGGGGCTTGGCTCGGCCGGGTCGTCGTCGAGGACGGGAGCGCCCGCCCGGGGGCCGTGCGCCGAAGGTCTTTCCGCTTCTTGATCAGTCCCGCCGCCGCCAGGCCGGCGCCGGCTAGGACGACAAGTGACCACCACCCCGGCTTCTTGCCGCCGCCGTCACCTCGACGCGCCATCACGCGTCCTCCGCCGCCGCATCGCCGGCCTCGCCGGCGGCTTCAGCGGCTTCGAGCCCTTCGGCTTCAGGCTCAGGTTCGGAGAGGGTATCGGCGTAGAGCTGGCGGAATCGCGGGGAAAAGAATCGCTCGCCGGGCTGGCCCAGGCCCGGGTCCATGAGAGCCAAGTTGCGGATGATGTCCCGGCAGCGCCCGAGCAGCTCTTCATCCGACTCGCCGCCGCTGACGTAAAGCCCGAAGAGCGCCGCCGACTCGAGCAACCCGGCGTGGAATCGCGCCCGGTCGGTGCTGAATTCCTGCGCGGTCAAGAGATCCACAACACCTTGGAAGTCGTTGGCCAAATATGCCGCGCCGGCGTCCTGGAGCGCGGTCG
>JBCDKB010000368.1:0-9076 GCA_038747035.1 Acidobacteriota bacterium
ACGAACCCATCCCGCGAATGTTACGGAGCCCGAGGCACGGTACACGTCCAAAAATCCCGCCGGGTTTTCCGACGGCGACCGATCCTCTGGTCATTTAGCAGTCTGACGCCGACGATGACAGTCTCCGACCACCTCCTGCGCCAGGGACGGATGTAGGGGCGGCCACGCGGAACCCACCGCCATCCGCCACGCGCCCACACTAGACGCGGATACAGACTATGGACCCCAGCACATCCCATCCTTCGCCGAGGTGGCGGCAAGCCGCCGAAATCGCCACCCAGGCCGCAGATCTTCCAGCCCGGGAAGTTCCGCGGTTTCTCGACTCCAAGTGCACGACCTCGGAGCTCCGGACCGAAGTCGAAGCCCTGCTCGCCACCTGGCCCACGGCTGAAGGCCAAGCGGTTGCGGGCGACCCGCCGCCGCCGAGCCTCGAGCGCATCGGACCCTACGACGTGGTCCGCACCCTCGGCGTCGGCGGCATGGGGGAAGTCTTCCTCGCCCGCCAGCACGAGCCGATCGAGCGCGAAGTGGCGATCAAGCTGATCCGGACGACGGTGTCGGGCACAGCCGGTCAGCGCTTCCTGCTCGAGAGACGCGCCCTCGCCCGCATGCGCCACCCCTTCATCGCCCAGATCTACGAGGCCGGCGAAACTCGCCAAGGGCGCCCCTTCCTGGCGATGGAATACGTGGACGGCGAGGCGGTCGACAAGTACTGCAAAAAACACCGCCTGACCATCCCGGAGCGCCTGCGCCTCTTCTGCTCGATCTGCGACGGCGTCCACCACGCCCACCAGAAGGGACTCCTACACCGCGACATCAAGCCGGGCAATATTCTGATCACCGAGCTCGACGGCAAGCCGGTCCCCAAGATCATCGACTTCGGCATCGCCAAGGAGCTCGACGCCCCGGGGGTCGGCCCCGCCCAGCTGACCCGCGACGGCGGCCTGGTGGGCACTCCGGCCTACTTGAGCCCGGAAGCCATCATGGCCCCGGAAAACGACGTCGATATCCGGTCCGACGTCTACTCCCTCGGCGTTCTGCTCTATCGCCTGGTCGTCGATCGCGTGCCGCTCGACGAAGAGGGGTCGTCCTGGCTCGATGCTTTGACCCGCGCGACCCGCGAAGAAACGCCGCCGCCCTCGAGCCTCTGGAAGGCCCTGGATGCGGACCGCCGACGCGAGGCGGCGGCGGCCCGGAGGACCAGCGAGAAGGCCCTGCTCTCGCTGATTCGCCCGGACCTGGACGCGATCGCCCGCAAGGCCACCGCCCTCGACCGCGACGAGCGCTACAGCTCAGCCGCCGAGCTGGCTTCTGACGTCCGTCGCTTCCGGACCCACCGCCCGATCCTCGCCCGGCGCGGCACGTCGCTCTACGAAGCGAAGAAATTCATCCGGCGGCACCGCGCGAGTGCCTTCGCCGCCGCCCTGGTCGTGCTGGCCCTCATCGTCGGCCTCGTCGCCCGGACCTTCGAGGCCCGCCGGGCCGACCGCGCCGCCGCCGAAGCGCTGAAGGCGCAGGAGGATACGCGGCAAGTCGTGGAGTTCCTGGTGGGGCTCTTCGAAGTCTCGGATCCTGAGCAGTCCCTCGGCGCCACCGTCACCGCCCGCGAGCTGCTCGACAAGGGCGCGGAGCGCGTGCGCACCGAGCTCGAAGATCAGCCGCGGGCGAAGGCCCGGCTGCTCGACACGATGGGGGTCGTCTACGGACGCCTCGGCCTCTCCCAAGAAGCGACGACGCTGCTCAGCGAAGCGCTGGTGGTCCGACGCACCGACGGCGATGATCTGGAGATCGCGGAGACGCTTCTCCACCTCGGCAACGCCCGATTCGAAGACTCGGAGACCGAAGTCGCCCGCCGTCACCTGGAGGAGGCCCTGGAGCTGCGGCGCGAAGCCTTGGGGCCCCGCCATCCGCTGGTCGCCGAAGTCCTCGACGCCCTCGGCCAGCTGCATGAGGTGGCGGCGGAATATATCCGCGCCGAAGAGCTGCTCGAGGAAGCGCTCGACATTCGCACGGAGCACTTCGGCCCCGACGGCGACCCCACGCTCAAGACGCTCAATCACCTCGCCCTCGTGATCAACAACCGCGGCGACTACGCCGCCGCCCAGGCGATCTTCGAACGCCTGCTGGCCAGCCGTGAGCGGCTCCACGGCCCGGAGCACCCCGAGGTCGCCCGCGTTTTGAACGCCTTGGGCATCGCGGTCTACCTGCAAGACCTTCACGCTGAAGCTGAAGTTCACCTCAGGCGCAGCCTGGCGATCCGCGAGAAGATCTACGGCGGGACCCACCGCATGGTCGCCCAGTCGCTCACCAACCTGGCCAACGTGCTCCTGGAGCAAGACCGCAAAGAAGAGGGGCTCGCCACCATGGAGCGATCGATCCAGGTGCTCGAAGCCGTCTACGGCGGAGAGCTCCACAATAGCGTCGCGATCGCGCTCCACAACCTCGGTGACTATTACGTCCGCGAAGGCGAGCTCGAGCGGGCCGAAGAGCTCCTGCGGCGAGCGCTCGCCGCGTCCACCGAGCTGAATGGCGAGCTCCATCCGATTCCCGCGTTCTCCGCCCAGCGCCTCGGCGACGTGCTGCGCGACACCGACCGCCCGGAAGGCGCCGAGGCCTTCTACCGGCAGGCCTTCGAGACCCGCGTCGCCATCCTGCCGGCCGGCCACCACCACATCGCCATGTCCGCCAGGAGCCTCGCGGCGCTGCTGCGGCTGCAGGGCGAAACCGACGAAGCCGCCCGCCTCGAGGAGGCCTACCCGGAGACCGAAGACTGACGGGCCGAGGGTGGCCCTACTCGACCGGCTGCCGATCGAGAATGCCGGCGACCGCGGCGGCGAGCTTCTGACCTTCGCGCCGGCGCAAACGCTTGCGGCGCCGACGGCGCCCGCCCTTTCCCTTGAGGATCGCCCCGGCGGCGGCGGCGCAGCGGGCATTGCGGATGTGGGTCTCGAGCGCTTGGCGGGCGGTGGCGAAATTCGGGAAGACGAAAATATCTTCGAGCAGGTCGGCCTGCTTGAGACTGCCGGCCACCAGGCTCGGCAGCGAATAGAGCGCCAAGCCACCCTGCCGGGCGCGCAGCTGACGATCCGCGGCCAGGATCTCGAAGAGGCACGGCCCCTCAAGCTCCTCGAGTCCCGATCCATCGAGCAAAAGCCCCCGCGGCTTCTTCTGCAGCTCTTCGTCCAGAGCCGCCTGCAGCACGTCGGCCATGGCGGCGATACACCGTCCGCGCATCGCCATCACCACCAGATTCGGCAGCCGTTCGCGGACGTCGATCTCAAAACGCCTCACGTCCCCTCCGGCTCGGTCCGATTGAGGTTGAGCGTGAAGTCCACCAGGCCGAAGCGGATCTTCTCGCCGTGCTCGACCACCTGCGGTCGAACCGGGCGCAGGCGACGTCCGCCGATGAAGGTGCCGTTGGCGACTCCGGACTCTTCACGCAAGAGCAGGCAGTGCCCTTCGAACCAAAACGTCGCGTGGCGACGACTCAGCGAGTGGCCCGCATCCAGATCCTGGAGGTCGACGTCGGGCGACTCCTTGGACACGGGATCGAATCGCCCGACCCTGGATTCCCGATCGAGATTCAGCTCGAATCGGGTGCCGGAGGCGTCATGGATAAGCGTCGCCCCAAGCACCGCCCCGAGCCGTTTCGCCGGTGACGCCTCAGCGCCGACGATCTCTTCAGGCGACACTTCCACCGTGCCGCCGACCGCGGCCACCACGTCCTCGGCCTCCGGCAGCGGCGCCTTTTCGGCGGCGAGCGCCCCGGCGGCGATCTCGTGGGCCCGCAGCGCCTGCTCTTCGAGGCCCCGCAAACGCGTCGCCAGCTTCTGCATCAGGCGACGGGCCAGCGTCGGCTGTTCCTTGAGGATGTAGTCGAGGGCCGCGGTATCGATCGGCAGGACGCGGACCTCGTCGACCGCGCGGGCCGAGACGAGGTGCGTGGCGCCATCCTCGAAGACCGCCAGCTCGCCAAAGAAATCGCCCTCCCCGAGCGTCGCCGTGACGCGCTCGGCGGCGCCGAGCGACTTCACCAGCTCCACGGTCCCCTTCTCGATGAGGTAGAGACGGGAGTCCGCGGTCCCTTCCGCCGCTGCGACCTCCCCGGCGGCGAATGACAATAAGAGATCAGAGAATTCATCCTGGCCGGCTTCTTCTTTCTTCTCGCCGGCTTTTTTCTTTTGAACGGGAGCCGCCAAATCTTTTCCTTTCACCTGCGTTGACACTTTCTTCTGTGACGAGACGACATTTTGTGCGGGAGAAACGCTGTTTTTCAGCGGGAGACGCACCGTCGGCCGGCGCCTCAGGCCCATCGGCCGAGTCTTCCGAGGCCCTCCTGCGGAGCCCCCTGCGAACGGTATTCAAAGCCCGTGCTAGCATCGCGGCCAAACTCGATTTCGGAGCTGTTCCTCCTTCACTTCCCGCCGCGCGGGCTGGCGACGTCGCGAATATACGCCATTCGCCTGAGCGGCTAAAGTCACCACAGCCTCGCCGAGTCGGCCACCCTCGACTCGGCGCCGGTCCGCCCATGACCGGATTGCCACCGAGGGATTAGCCATGGAAGCACTCGCGCGAACCCGGAAAGGCCCCCAGCCCGCACCGCTCCCCGAGGACATCGCCAGCCGCCTGACACCCGTCGCCGCCGAGATCCACGCGATCTCCGCCCGCCGCTGGGGCCTCGGCGAAGCCGTACACGTGGTCGGACGCTCGCCGGCCATGGAAACGGTCACGAAGCGCATCGCCAAGCTGGCGCGCTTCAAAGAACCGGTCCTGATCCAAGGCGAAAGCGGCGTCGGTAAAGAGATTGTTGCCCAGGCGCTCTATCTGCTCGGGAGCAGCGACGACGGTCCCTTCGTGGTCGTCAACTGTCCGCAGTATCGCAACAACTCCACCACCGTCAGCGAGCTCTTCGGCCACACCAAGGGCAGCTTCACCGGCGCCATCGACGACCACGAAGGGGTCTTCGAGCGCGCCGAAGGCGGCGTCGTCTTTCTCGACGAAGTCGCCGACCTGCCGATGCCGGCCCAGACCATGCTGCTGCGGACCTTGGCGTCGGGGGATATCCAGCCCCTCGGCGCCAAGAGGCCGCGCAAAGTCGACGTCCGCACCGTCGCCGCCACCAACCGATCCTTGAATCGGCTCGCCGCGGATGAAGACGTTTTCCGTCGAGATCTCCTCTGGCGCCTGCAATTCTTCCGCATCGATATCCCGCCGCTCAGGGAACGCGGGGACGATTGGAAGCTGTTGATCGAACACTCCCTCGATCTCCTGGCCGTGCGCTACGGCGAACGCAAGCGCTTTTCCGACGCCGCGCTCCGTGCGCTCGAGAGCTACCACTGGCCAGGCAACGTGCGGGAGCTGCTGGCCATCACCACCGCCAGCTACGCCATGGCGGAGGGATGCCTCATCGAGCCCGACGACGTCCCGGGCCTCGAAAGCGCCACCGTCGGCGTCGTGCGCACGCCGCGGGAGGACGACGAGCGCTACCGTCGCCTCGAATCAGGGGCCGGTGATTTCTGGAGTGAGGTCCAGCGCCCTTACCTGGACCGAGACCTCAACCGATCTCAAGTCCGCGGCCTGATTTCCCGGGGCCTCCGGGCCGCCGGCGCCTACCGGAAGCTGCTCGAACGGTGGGGCGGAGGACCGCGGGACTACCAGCGGTTCATGGACTTCCTCCGCCACCATCGGCTGAAGCCGGATGGAGCTGCGGCCCCGAATGGAGACGGGGCTCCATAGAAGTAGAGCTAGAGTTCGATTTACTCATAAGCGCCAGGTCCACCCCTCCGCCGACGGCGAGCTCCCCAGGAATTTTCTAAGCCTTATTTTTCAAGCACTTACCGCGGATTTCGAGTTTTTCTTCAGACCGAACCCCAGGCCTGGCACGGTCCATGCTCTAAGGGTTGGCATCACTCGAAACCGGCACCGCCGGCCATCAACACCGCAGGAGTACTGGCAATGAAAATGACCCGTGGCGAAATGCTTGACCTTCTTATCAACTTCTCCTCCCAGAACCCGGAATACCGCGACGCCCTGAAGCGCAACCCGAAGGGTGTCGTGGCCCAGCAGTTCCAGATGGAGCTCCCCGACGACCTGGAGATCCAGGTCCTCGAAGAGACCTCGAGCACCGCGTACGTCGTGCTGCCGCACATCGCCGCCGAAGGTGCTGAGCTCTCCAACGCCGATCTCGAATCCCTCGCCGGTGGCGCCACCGTCAAGGGCAACGCCGAATGCAGCGACTCGGTCGCCAGCACGGTCGTCGAGATCCAAGCCAGCCTCATCTGATCTGCGAAGGCCCGGCGGACTTCCGATGGCCATTGTCCTCCAGCGGCTGGAAGAAGTCCTCACAGCGAGCGAGACGCTTCACGAGCGTCTCGCTCGTTTTCTTGTGTCGGGAAAGGCGACCTCGACCGCACTTCCCGACGCGAAAGTCCGCGCCAGCCTGACGCCGTGGGCCAAAGCCGCGGCCGCCGGCGACGCCGACGGACTGGTCCGTCGCCTGGCGTGGGACGGCGTCTCGCCGACGGCGGCGGCCGTCGCCTGGATCGGAGACGATTCGATCCCCGCCGCCGACACACCGTGGGTCAGGCTCCTCCACCGCGCCACGGAAGCTCCGAACGTATCGAGCGTCCCCGAGACGTCAGCCGACGCCGATCTCGCCTTCGGGGCCCTGTGGGCGCCCTGGCGCAGGGCCGCCTTTGACCGGCTCGAGCGCCACGATTCGGCGTGGCGGCGCGCATTCGACGACGCCGCGCTCCGCGGCCTCGAAGAAGAGCTGCTGGCGGATCTCTGCGAGCTCGGCTCCCTCGCCGCCTACGAACGCTTCGACGCCATCCGCAGCGCCGCCCGGATCACGGCCCAGCTCGCCGGCGACGCCAAAGATCCTTCCCTCGCCGCCGCCGCCGAAGACGGGGAGGTCGACGGCGCCGAAGGCCAGGACGCCGAGCTCCACGACGCCTTCATCCAGGCCGTCCTCGCCCAGCCCGTCGAAGCGTTCTATCGTCACTACCCCGTGCTCGCGCGACAGCTCGCCGAGCACGCCGTGCGCTGGGGCGACGCCCTGCTCGAGCTGCTCCGCCGACTCCACGACGACTGGCCGCTCCTACGGCAGACTTTCGGCCTCGAGGCGGCGGCGCCCCGCCTCGTCGATCTCGGCGGCGGCCACGCCGACGGCCACCACGGCGGGCGACGCGTCCGCCGCCTCTCGCTGGCGACCGCGGGCGGCGACGCCCGCGCCCAGATCATCTACAAGCCCCGCCACGTCGGCGCCGAGGTGGCGGCGGCCCGACTCTTCACCGCGGCGGCCGAGCTCGGCCGCCACACCCCCCCGAAAGCGCCCCGCGGCCGCGACCGCGCTGGCTACGGGTGGTTTGTAGTCATCGAGATCGGCGGGGCGCTCACCACGCCCGACGCCGTCGACAGCTACTTCCGACGCGCCGGCGCCCTGGTCGCATTCGCCTACGCCTTCCGCGGCCGCGACCTCCACGCGGAGAATATCGTCGCCACCGCCGACGGTCCGGTCGCCGTCGACGGCGAGATGTTCTTCCAGCCGCTGGCCAGAAGCCACAGCACCGGCGCCGCAAACGGCGGCGCGGGCGGCGACCTCGGCTCGTGCTTGGAAAGCGGTCTTCTCCTCCAGCCGACCCTCGAGGACGACGGCCGCAACCTCGGCGGCCTGCGCCCCTGCCAGCTGCGCTCGGGGCTCGGCGTCGGCCAGCGCTTCCGCGGCGTCGGCACCGACTCGATCACCCTCATCGCCGGTGAGGTCCGGGAGGCCGCCGGCGATAACGCCCCCCAAAGCGACGGCCGCCGGCTCGACCCCGCCGACCATCGCAGCCCCTTCCGCCGCGGCTTTGAAGACGCCTATCGATTCCTCGTCGAACACCGGGCGACCTTGATCGAAAGCGAAGTCTTCGGGGCCATTCGCACGGCCCGGGTGCGGGTGCTGCTCCGTCCGAGCCAGACCTACGGGCGCGCCGTGACCCTGGCTCGGATGCCCCGGAATCAAAAGTCCGGACTAACCACCGGGCTGATCGCCGAGACCTTGGTGGCGCCGCTGGTCGCCGCCTCGACGACGCGTCCAAGGGCCTGGCCGCTGGTGGTCGAGGAGCGACGTCACGTGCTCGCCGGCGATATCCCCCACTTCACCGTCGCCGGCGACGCCGCCGCCGTGGTCGCGCCGGGCGGCGAGGCCGTCCCGCTCTTCGCGGCTTCTCCGATCGACGCCGTCGCCCGGCGCCTTCGCTCGCTCGACGAAGCGGACCTCGAGCGCCAGCTGGCCGAGATCGACCTCGCCCTCGGACCGGCGGTGGTTTACCCCGGCTTCTCGGCCGCCGAAGACAGCCCCCCAAAGACCGACGATTCGGCGAGCGATGCGTTCGAAAGGGCGTCCCTGGAGCGCGCTTTGGACATCGGCGAATTGCTGCTGGACCCCGCGACGCTGCCCGGTAGCCGTTGGGCTGAGGAGCGCGGGGGGGATTTAGGCCTCGGCCGCGGCCGACTCGGCGTGGCGCTTTTTCTCCTTGGCTGCAAAAAAGCCGGCCTCAAAGGCGCGGGGGAAGCCGCCGCCGGGCTACTCGATCCCATCGCCCGCCAGCTCAGCCCCGAGGTGGCGCGAAGCGTCCACGGCGTCGGCGCCTTCCAAGGCCTCGGCTCGTGGCTTTACGGCCTCGCCTGGGTCGCCCGCCTCGAGGGACGCCCCCTGGACCGATCCACCTGGGCCCCCGCCGTGGACCTGGCCCTCGACGAGTTGGAGCGCCGATTCCAGGACGAACGCCCCCTCGAGCTCGACGTCTTCGAAGGCGCCGCGGGCTCATTGGTGGGAGCCCTCGCCGTCGCCGAGCTCGAGCCGCCCGGCGGGGAAGGCGAAAACCGTCGGCGGCGGGCCCTCGGCCTCGCCAGGCGCGCCGGGCGGCGGCTGCTCGCGGCCCAGCGACCCCAAGGATCGAGCGGCGCCGCGTGGCCGGGGGCCGGCGGCGCCCTCTTGAGTCTTTCCTTGGCTTACACTGTCAACAATCCGCTGACAACCGTCGGATTACAGTGAATGCTCGCTTCAAGATAGATGAGCTCTTTAACAAGA
>JBCDKB010000369.1:0-9067 GCA_038747035.1 Acidobacteriota bacterium
AGGAGCGACACCTCTTGCTGGTTCAGGAATCGACGCGCGGCTTGCTGGCCATTGTCGATGACCTGCTCGACGTCGGTAAGCTCGGCGCCGGCGCCGTCCGCCTCGAGGAGCGCGACGTCGACATCGGGCGCCTGGTTCGCCAGACCGTCAGCTTCCTCTCGTCGCGGGCGAGCGCCAAAGATCTCGATCTGCGGGTCACCGTCGATCCGGAGCTGCCGGCGCCACTGCAGGCGGACCCGACGCGACTCCGCCAGATTCTCGTGAACCTGCTCTCGAACGCCATCAAGTTCACCGAACGGGGTCACATCCACGTGCGCGTGCAGTGGGGGGCGGAGGACTCGAGCCTGCGACTGGAAGTCGAAGACAGCGGCATCGGGATTCCGGAGGCCGCCGTCGAGCGCCTTTTTTCGCCCTTCCAGCAGGTGGACTCGAGCACCAGCCGGCGCTTCGGCGGCACGGGTCTGGGCCTGGCCATCTGCAAGAGCTTGGCCGAGCTGATGGATGGCCGGATCGGCGTTGACTCCCGGCGCGGCCACGGCTCGACCTTTTGGCTCGAGCTGCCGCTCGGTGCGCCGACCGAAGGGAGTCGCCGTCAGCCCCCGACACCGATCCGCGCCGGCGAGCTGTCCGGGCGCAAGCTGCTGGTCGTCGAGGACGACGAGGTCAATCGCCTGGTGACGTCGGCCAAGCTGGAGAGTCTCGGCGCCGCGGTGGAGACCGCCTCGGACGGGCGACGCGCCTTGGAGCGTTTGGCGACGGAACGCTTCGATCTGGTGCTGATGGACTGTCAGATTCCGGAGCTTGACGGCTACCAAACCACCGAGGAGCTCCGTCGCAGCCAGGGTCCGAATGCTTCGGTGCCGGTGGTGGCGCTCACCGCCCACGCCCATCCGGACGAGCGGACGCGGTGCCTTGAAGCGGGGATGAATGACTTCTTGACCAAACCAGTGGAGACCGATGAGCTTTATTCCACCCTCCAAGAGTGGCTTGAGACCGCCGATTCCTTGCGCGAGCCCTCGGGGGTCATCACGCTCGGGGGCCGGGTTGTTTAGCGCCTCCCGGTTCCGGTCATTCGCCCCGATCGCTCGGGGGGCTCGACGATGAAGCGAATCGGCGAGCACGTCGGACGCTTCCGACTCGTTAAGCACCTCGGCGCCGGCGGCATGGGCGACGTCTTCGAGGCCCACGACGAGCGCCTCGACCGCACGGTGGCGATCAAAGCGATTCGCCCCGAGAGTCTCTCCGCCGAGGTCCGGGGGCGGCTGGTGCGGGAAGCGCAGCTGCTGTCGTCCCTCGACCACGAGAATATTTGCCGGATCTACGAGCTGATCGAAGAGGGCGACGAAGCTTTCCTCGTGCTCGAGATGATCCGCGGCCGCGATCTGCGTCAGGTGCTCGAAGAAGAGCTGCCGTTTCGCCAGAAGCTCGAGCTCGCCGAGCGGGTGGCGGTGGCGCTAGCGGTCGCCCATTCGCGCCAGATCATCCACCGGGATCTGAAGCTTGAGAACGTGATGATGCGCGCCGACGGCGTCGTCAAGGTGCTCGATTTCGGCGTCGCCCGCTCCTTGAGCGCCCGCGCCGCCGGCAGGCCGCGCCCTTCCACGCCGACGACTGGACAACCCGGTCGCCGAAACTCATCCCTCACCCGGCTCGGGCAAACGATCGGCACGGTGCTCTCGATGAGCCCGGAGCAGGCCCGGGGCGAGACGGTGACGGCGTCGACGGATCTGTATTCCCTCGGTTTGCTGCTCCAGGAGCTCTTCACCGGCCGGGCCCCGTACCCCGAAGACTTGGAAGAGGACGTGCTGTGGCTGCGCGCCAAGGACGGCGACACCTTGCCGATCGAGGGGGTCGACGGCGAGCTGACGGCGCTGCTTGAGGACCTCAAGTCGCTCCGCCCGTCGGATCGCCCGTCGGCGGCCGAGACGGTCCGGCGTCTCCGCCGGATCCGAGACCGCGGTCGCCGGCGACTTCGATTCGCCGCGGCGGCGGCTATGGTGACGGCGGCCCTCTTCGGAGCCGTGAAGTACACCGTCGATCTGCGGGCGGAACGTAACCTCGCCGTGGCGGCCCAGATGGAAGCGGAGCGCCGCGGCGAAGAGGCGGAGGCGGTGGTGGATTTCCTCGTGCAGCTCTTTGACGCCTCAGACCCGTCAAAGGCGCGGGGCCACGACCCCAAAGCGAGTGAGCTGCTCGCGCGCGGCGACGAGTTGCTGGACGTGTCGCTCGCCGAACAGCCCCTGGTGCGGGCGCGCCTGCTGGAGACGGTCGCCCGGGTGCGGCGCCTGCTCGGCGACGTCGAGCGGTCGGAGGCGCTCTACCTGGCGGCGCTCGACCTGCGAAACGCCCACCAGGAGCCTGGGCATATTGACATCGGGCGGGTCGAATCCGCCCTCGGCGATCTCCTGCGCTACGGCGGGCGACACGCCGCGTCCAAGGAGCTCCTGGAGTCGAGTCTCGCGAAGCTCGAGGACCTGGGGACGGAAGCCGACGTCGAACGGATCGTCGTGCTCAATCGGCTCGGCGTCGTGGCGCTTGAAACCGGGCAGTTTGCTAAGGCGGTCGAGTTCTTTGACCGCGTCATTGAAAGCCGGACCCGGGCGGAGGGGCCCCGAGACAGCCTGGTCATCGCCGCGCGCAATAACGCCGCCGTCGCCCATGTGCAGCAAGGAAACCTCGAACGGGCTGCGGCGGAGCACCGGCAGGTGCTGGAAGCCCGTCGACAAAGCCTCGGTGCGGACCACCCCGAGGTGGCGACGAGCCTCAATAACCTGGCGGTGGTCAGCTATCTCCAAGGCGACTTGGACGCGTCGGAGGAGAGTCTGCTGGAGGCCTTGGCGATTTGGCGACAGAGCTTCGGCGACGAGCACCCCGAGGTGGCGACGGCCATCAGTAACCTCGGCGACCTGGCCCTGCAGCGGGGGCAGCTCGAGACCGCCGCCGAGCGCTACGGCGAGGCGCTCGCGATGTGGCGGGGCATCTTCGGACCCGACCACCCCGACCTCGCCTACGCCTGGCTCGGCCTCGGCCGAGTGTCCCGGGAACGGGGCGACCTTGAACGAGCCGCCGAAAACCTGGGCGAAGCCTTGCGCCTGCGGGAATCGGCGTTCGGCGCCGAGCACCCGGAGACGATAGAGGTGCGCCAGGATCTAGGGGCGCTATCGACCGGCGGCGAGGCTGCATCGGCGTCCAGGTGATCGACGAAGATGCAGGTGATCCTCACGTCCAACTAAGACTCGAAGGAGCGCCCCGATGTCCTTTAGAAACCCTTGGCTGATCGTTTCCCTGCTCGGATGCTGGATCTTTGCGGCGACCGCCGTCGCTGAGCCGACGCCGTGGCCGCACTGGCGGGGGCCCCATTTCAACGGCACCCAGATCGACGCCGATCCGCCCGTCGAGTTCTCTGAAGACCGGAACGTGCGCTTCAAGGTCCCCGTGCCGGGGGAAGGCTTGGCGTCGCCCATCATCTACGACGGCGTGGTCTATCTCCTGAGCGCTGAAGCCGCCGACGCGGCGGCCCTCGCCGAGGCGCAGAAGGTGGCGAAGGAGCGGCAGGAGAAGCGGGAATGGCCGCCGGCCGTGACGCCCGTGGCCCAGCGCTTCTTGGTCCTCGCCTACCGAGCTGAGGACGGCAAGGAGCTGTGGCGGCGGGTGGCGTCCGAGCACGTCCCCCACGAGACCCACTACCTCGACGCGTCTTGGGCGTCGGCGACGCCGGCGACGGACGGCGAGCATCTCTATGCGCACTTCGGCTCGAACGGCACCTACGCCTACACCTTGGACGGCGAGCTCGTCTGGCAAGTTGACCTCGGCGACATGGAGACCCGCAACGGTTTCGGCGAAGGGACGTCACCGGTCGTTTGGGGAGATAGCCTGCTGATCGCGTGGGATCACGAAGGGGACTCGGCGCTGGTGGCGCTCGACAAACGGACCGGCAAAGAGCGGTGGCGGGTCGCCCGTCCAGACGAGCGCTCGTCGTGGGTGACGCCCCTGGTCATCGATCCGGACGGCGCCGGCGAATCGCCACCGCAGATCGTGCTGTCTGGGACCGGCCGCAGCCGCGGCTATGACGCCCGCACCGGCGAGGAGCTATGGAGCCTCGGCGGCATGACCAAGAACACCATCCCGACGCCGGTGGCCCGGGGCTCCGTGGTCTATCTGATGAGCGGCTTCCGCGGCACGGTTCTCCAGGCGATCGACCTGCTGAAAGCGAAAGGACCCCTCGAGGAAAGTCCGGCGATCGTTTTCACCCACGACCGACACACCCCCTATGTGCCCTCACCGGTTCTCGTGGACGACAACCTGTGCTTCCTGAAGAACACGAGCGGCGGCATCACCTGCCTCAATGCGTCCACCGGCGAGGTGCATTACACTGAAAAGCGACTCCCGGGTATCAACAACGTTTATGGGTCGCCGGTGGCGGCGGCCGGTCGCATCTACGTTTTTGACAAAGACGGCAGCGCCACGGTGATCGAGGATGGGGAGACGTTCGAGGTGCTGGCGGAGAACCAGATCGCAGAGGCCGTCGACTCGACGCCGGCGATCTACGGCGATTCGCTCTACGTCCGCAGCCGTCACCATCTCTACCGCATCGCCGAAGATCCTTCGCCGGAGGCGGCCGAAGGGGCCCGGGCCGCAGAAAAAGCGAAAAAGTAGAAGAAATTTGGGGGCGCCTGCAAATTCAAGCGCCGGATGGCTTCTTTATCTGGGAACGCCGCTGATGCGGCCTGACGAACCCCAGGAGAAGCTATGCACCGACACGACACCCTGTGGAAAGGTCTTTTGCAGGCCTTTTTTCCCGATTTCCTCGCGGCGGTTGTGCCCGAGGTCTCGGTCCACCTCGACGCCGAATCCCGGACCTTCCTCGAGCAGGAAGCGTTCACCGACCTCCATAAGGGCCGAAAAGCGCTGCTGGACCTGCTCGCCGAGGTGCCGTCGCGGGACGGGCCGAAGCGGGTGGTCCTGGTGCACGTGGAAGTGGAGCGACGCTTCGGTGGCGCCATGGATGAGCGCATGTGGCGCTACTACGCCCACCTCACCTTGAAATACGGTCTGCCGATCGTGCCCATCGTTCTGTTCCTCCGCGGCGGTCGCGGCGGCGTCACCCGCCGAACGGTGCACCATCGGGTCGCCGGTACCGAGGTCTGTCGCTTGAGCTATTGGTCCCTCGGGCTGGCCGGGTCAAAAGTCGACGAGCTCCTTCGGCACGGGCCGCTCGGCGTCGCGCTGGCGTCCTGCGTCCGACGGGATCTGCCCCGGCCCACCCAGAGGCTCCGGTGCATGGAAGCGCTCGCGTCCTGCGACGTCGATCCGGCGCAGGAAGAGCTGTTGATCGACGCGATCCAGACCTACATGCCTTTGAGCGCGCAGCAAAAGATAAACTATGAACAGCAGGTCGTCAGAAGCCCGAAACGGGCGGAGGTCAGCAAGATGGAAGAACTCACGTGGGCGGGTAAGCTCGAGCAGAAATATCGCAAGATTGGCCACCGCCAAGGGCTTGAAGCCGGCCACCGCCAAGGGCTTGAGGCCGGGCGACGGGACGTGGGCCAGCGTCTCCTGCTGAAGATCTTGGCGACGCGGTTCGGTTCGGTGCCCGCGGACCTGGAAGTGCGTATCCGCGGACTCGACGATATAGCGAGTCTCGAGTCCGTGAGTGAGCGGGCGCTGACGGCTTCGAGTCTCAGTGAGGTCGAGGCTTTCCTCGAGACCTAACCCGGCGCTGCGCCCGTTGGCCGACGCTCCGCTTTAGGGGGGCGGTGCGTCTGGCCCGAGGGTCTTGTAGTAGCGCTCGAGCACGTCGACGGCGGGGCGTTCGAGGAATCGGAAGTCAGGGCCCGTCGCTTGTTCGAAGCTGGAATGGGAGAAGACCTTCCACGGATAGAGGCCGCGTAGCCAGGACGGTTGGCCGAGCTCTTCGAGTAGGGCCAACCAGGCGCGGCGCTGGTGCTCGTCCGAGAGCTCGCCCCCTTCTTCGTGGGGGGCGATCCACGCACCCCGACGGGCGGCGAATCCGACTTCGGTCATCAGGATCGGCCGGTCGAACCGTTCGGCGTCCGCGGCGAGCCTTTCGACGATCGCACGAGCGCCGCGGCGCAATTCGGCGTCGTCGGCTTCGGCGGTGGCGGCGAGGGGAAAGTAGGCGTCGATGCCGACGACATCGAGGGCGTCCCAGAACGGCGTGATGTCGTAATCGCCCGCCCAGTTGCCGGCGTAGGTGAGGGGCGAGACGTCGAGTCGACGCACGGCGGCGATCAGGTGACGCCATTCGGCTTCCCGGTGCACCGTCTTGCCGAGCTCGACGCCGAGTGAAAAGAGATCGGCGTCGGCGAATCGGGCGAGGATCGCGTGGTGCATGACGTATCGACGGTAGGAGCGCCACCAGCTGGCCCAGTCGGCCTCCGAAGTCATTTCGATGTCCCCCGGCCAGCTCTCAAAGGACACCCAGATATGGGGCTTCCACAGCACATAGAAGCCGGCCGCCCGGGCGCGCCGCGCCGCGTGGATGGCGCCGACGTCGGTTTCGGAGCTGGGGGAATCGTTGAGGAAAGAGAGCCCCGGCGCCCGCGGGTTCGGTTGGTAGGCGAAAGGCATGAGCGAAACCGCATAGACGCCGAGGTCGCGGAGCTTGGCGAGCTGGTCGTCGACGCCGGGGGCGTGGTAACCGACCTCAAGTCCGTTGGCCATCGCGAATGAAACGCCGCGCTGGAACGGCAGGTCTGGGAGCTTCCGCGGCTCGGCGGTGCCCCCAGGCACTTGGATCGGCGGACGGTAGCCGGCGACGGCGGCGGCGACCCGCTCCATCGCTCGACCGCCGCGGAGTTTCTCGGTCAACGTGACGCCGGGAAGCTGATCAAGACCCCAGGCGACGGCGATGGGAAAGAGCACGCGCGAGCCGTCGCCGGGTCGCTCGCCGGAGGTGAGCTCGTCGACGGTCGGGAGCACACGAGCGAAGCCCAGGTCCGGCATCCAGTCCTTGAAGTGTCGGCCGTACCAAGATCGGGCCAGCCAGACGGCGGCCCCGTCTTCGAGCACGGGGGGCAGCTCGAGACCCGCCCGGCGCAGGAGCAGCCGAGCCATTTCGACCCGATAGAACTCGAGGTCATCGCCGTGGAAAACCACATGCAGACGCCCTCGGGAAACCACCGCCGGATTGATTTGACCGAGGTGACGTCCCTGCTCGACGTAATTTCGCTCCACGATGACTTCGACCGGCTTGGTAGGGCTCGGGGGCTCGCCAACCAGGCGGCGCTGGAGCTCGACGATGTCCCGGTCGAAGGAGTCGGCGAGCGCCGGTCCCCGAGGATCCTCGACGCCGTCGGGCGGGATATGGATGTGGACCTGCTGTCCCTCGAGGGTTTCGAGCGCGGCGTAGGTGGCCGCGCGGGCTTTGAGGTCATCGCGCTCGTCGGCCGCCGGGGACACGCGACCGTCTTCAAGGCGCCAGTGTCCCGACCGACGGGAATATTCGTGCTCATAGACCATGTAGTCGAACGGCTCCTGGCGGCGCCAGAACCTCACCCCCGTCTCTTGGCGGAGGACCCGATCGACGAGGGCGGCGACGGCCTTGGCCTGGAAGCCGCAGGCGACCCAGCGGCTGGATGACGGCCGGCGAACGGCGAAGGCCAGGTCCCGGTCGGTATAGGTGACGGCGGCGGGGCCGGACCCGAAGCGGAATCCGAACTCGACCAGGCGCCCCGGCCTCGCTCCGAGGTCAGGGGCCTTCCCGGTCGGAGCCGGCAGTGCGCACGTTTCCACCAGCACCTCGCCGTCGGCGTCCGGAGCGACGAGGAGTCGCAAGTCGGGGCGCTGGGGAAGGACCCAGCGCTGCATCGGTCCAGACTTGAGCGCCGCGCCGACCGCGGGGTCCGGGGTCCGGACGGCGAGCGTCGTCGGGCCGGCCTCGGCGCTGAATCCGACGGCTTCGGATCCGCCGTCGTTTGACCCGTCGCCGTTCGATCCGTCGGCACAGGCGGGGACGGTGCCGAGGGCGATGACGAGGGAAGCGAGCAGCACGACGGGACGCGGGACTTGAAGACTCATGCCCAAGGATACGCCGTCCCGGCGATCTCGGTTGCCGCCCCGCCAGCCCCTCGCCTAGGAACCTGCGGTTTCATGTCCACCTGCGGCGACTTCGGGCGGCGTTGTCGAGAATTCGAAGGCTTTGGATTTCGACGGGCTCCCGGTCTTGGGTCGCCACGGATCGTCCTCGGCGCTACGGGAGGTGCGGGTCGCGGCTCAGGGCATCGACCCGCTTCAGGAGGGTCGGTATGCGGAAAGGTCCGTGCAGACGACGGATGAGGGCGGCGGCGGCGCCCGCCTCGACGCCGACGGCCGTGACGTAGAGCGGCTGGCGGCTTTCGCCGCGGAGGACCTGGTGGGCGTCGGGGGAGCCGCGGAACGACCCTTTGGCCACGCCGATGACCGCGGCTCGGGCGTTGATCGCGCGGTGGAGGTGGGCTCCGAGGCCCGGCTCGCCGTCGCTCAGCCAGACGTGGCCGTCGACCACGATCGTCCGAGGCGCCTCCGGCAGCGCTTCGAGCACTCCAAGTAGGCACGGCAGCTCCCGCCTAAAGAACTGACCGGGCTCATAGGGTGCCACGGGGGCGATACGGACTCGGGTCTCGGCCGTCGGCGACTCGTCGTCCCAGTCGGAAAAGGTGACGGCGGCGGCGACGGCGAAGTCCGCACCGCCGTCGCTCATCGTCGGAGCGCCTTTTGCGCCGTCGGTGAAGTAGCCGACGTCGAGGGCCACCAGGGGGCCGGCTTCGGAGGGTTCCGACATCGACGGGGCCCCCGGGTTAGGAGGCGTCAGCGATCGCCGGCGATCGGTAAAGCGACTGCGAGAGCGCGACCGCGCGGGGCGAGCGGAGTCGGAAGTCCATGCGGTTCATCACGTAGGCCCAGGCGAGCTGCCGGGATGGATCGCAGAAGCCGAGGGCGCCGCCTGCGCCGGGGTGGCCGAAGGCTTCCGGGTTGGGGCTAAAGAGGCCACCCTCTTCTTTGAGAAATCCTTGGGACCACCCCATGGCCTTGCGCAAGACGAGGTCCGGGTCCTGCCAGCTTTGGC
>JBCDKB010000370.1:0-9062 GCA_038747035.1 Acidobacteriota bacterium
GATCCACATCCACCGTCCGGGGCGGCGTCCCTTCACCTTCGCCGGGCTTTGGGAGCGTTGGTCCAAGGGGCAAGACGAAGGCCAGCCGCCGGTGGAGTCGTGCACGATCCTGACCACGTCGGCCAACGAGACGGTGCGCGGCGTCCACGACCGCATGCCCGTGATCCTCGAAGGCGACGCCCGCCTCGCCTGGCTCGACGCCTCGAGCGACCCGGCCGCCCTGCAAGAGCTGCTGCGCCCCTACGACGGCACGCTTGAGCTGACGCCGGTCTCGAAGCTGGTCAACAGCCCGCGCAACGACTCGCCGCGCTGCCTGGATCCGGTGCAGCTATGAGCGAAGTCCTAGCCCCCGCCGACGTCCGCCGTCGCCTCGACGTCTTCCGCGCCGGCAGCCAGTACCTGGTGGTCGCGCGCCTCGGCGGCAGCAGCCTCGGCACGATTTACGAAGGCCGCGTCGAGGGCGACGCCGAATCCCTGGGCGCCGCCGTGCTCGAGTGGCTCGACGCCGCTGAACATCTCGACGCGCCGGAAACCGCCATCCGCTACCCCGAAGACCTGCTGCCCGCCGGCTGGCAGGCCGGGCACTGGTACGGCTTCATGCGCACCGCCCAGCTGTGCAGCGTCGAGCGGCGGGAGGACGATCGCATCCACCTGCGTCCCTATAAGAACCTCGGTCCGGTGGGGGAGGAGTTCTCCCACGAAGGCGGCCACGCCTTGGACTGCTCCACGGACCCCGTGCCTATGGGCGCCGGCGTCGACGCCGCGCTCCAGGTCTCGGGCGCCATCTCCAAGGTCAAGCGTGGCCCCGCGGCGTCCGCGCCCGACCGGCCACAGGCGGAAGTGATGCGTCACCTCGAGCGCCTCGGCGCCCGCCTCTTCGACCGGCCGCCCCACGGGGAAGTGATCGAGGTCGCCGAAGGATTTTTCGACGTCGCGCCGGCGCTCCGCGCATTGATCTTCGACGTCGTCTGGCGGCGCGGGTCTCGCCTCGAAGACCAGGCCGGCACGGTGTGGGAAGTGCGCTGGTTTCCGGTCTCGTCCCTCACGCCGCACCGCGCCTGGCCGCTGATGTGCCTGGCGCTCACCCCCGGCGCCCAAATCGTGCTGCGCTTCGATACCGAATCACCCGCCGATCCCGAGGTCTACCAGCTCGAAGACACCGCCGACGCCGCCGACGTGCTCGGTCCCGTGGACGGTCCGCCGGCCCCGGGCATCGCGCTGTCCCACTGGCTCTCCGAGCTGTCGGCGGCGTGACGCTTCACCTCGCGCTGGTGGCGCCGGAGATCCCCGGCAACACGGGCGCCGTCGGCCGCAGCGCGGTGGCCGGCGGAGCCCGGCTGCACCTGGTGCGCCCGTTGGGATTCAAGCTCGACGACCGCCACGTCAAGCGCGCCGGTCTCGATTACTGGCAGCACGTCCAGCCGACGGTGTGGCCGAGCGTCGACGCCTTCGAAGAGGAGCTGCCGAACCTCGGCGAACCCTGGTTCTTCTCAGCCGAAGCCGAGCGCGACCTGTGGCAGATCGACCTGCGGGGGCCGACCGTCTTGATCTTCGGCGGCGAAACCTCCGGCCTGCCGCCCGCCGTGCGCGAACGCCACCGCGATCGCCTGGTGCGCATCCCGATGAGCCCCGGTCCGATCCGCTCGCTGAACGTCTCCAACGCCGCCGCCGTCGCCCTCTTCTAAGCGTGGCGACAACGCGCACTCTAAAACGTTAGGGGCTCCTTCCACACTCGGGGGTTGGGGCGGGGCTGGCCCCGGCCCTCGCCGCCGCGTCGGCGTCTCCATGCGGCGCGAGAAGCGCGCCTGCGGGAACTCTTCAGTCCGCGAACTCTTCAGTCCAGAAGACTCGGCTTCGCCTCGCCGGGAGGGGACAAGCCCCTCCCCTACGCCGGAGGAGAGACCTAAACCTGCTCGTAGCAGCATCGAGTTGGGCTTTTTTCCCACTCCGGGGTCCGCTGGAGGGATGACCTAAGACTGCCTGGGGGTGTATCGAAGTCGAGGCTCCTTTCCCACTCCGGGGTAGGGGCCGGGCTTGCCCCGGCCCGCGCCGCCGCGTCGGCGTCTCCATGCGGCGCGAGAAGCGCGACTGCGCGAACTCTTCAGTCCGCGAACTCTTCAGTCCAGAAGACTCGGCTTCGCCTCGCCGGGAGGGGACAAGCCCCTCTTCTACGCCGGAGGAGAGACCTAAACCTGCTCGTCGCAGCATCGAGTTGACGCTTCTTCCACACTCCGGGGTAGGGGCCGGGCTTGCCCCGGCCCGCGCCGCCGCGTCGGCGTCTCCACAGTCCGTGGTTGGCGCGACGCCGGGCGTTGGCCGACTCGCTTAGCTCCGGCTCGATCTGAGCTGGCCCCGAATCCAGAAGACGAGCGCGGCGAGGGCCACCGCCGCCGTGATGAAAATCGGTCCGGCCTCGGCAAACGCCGCCTGTCCGGTCACCGACGCCGCCGCTCGCAGCACGCCGCGCACGCCGAGCAGGGTCGCGACGGCCAGGACCAGTCCCATAGCCGCGTTGGCGCCGCGGCCGTTGACTTGCCCGCCCATGGTGGCCCGGTCGTTGACGGCCACGAAGAGGAAGGCCGCGATCATCGGCAGCAGGAGGCCATTCAGAGCCTGCGCCGCCAAGATCACCGGTACGGGCCTCACGCCGGAGAGCCCGAAGGCGACGCCCGCCGCAAGGACCCCGAGCCACACCGCCCGGAAACGCCAGCCGCGGTCGCCCCAGCCGTCGTCGCTGTCGGCCTGATCTCCGGCGCTGAAAAGCCCGCGGGCGGTGAGCGCCGCGGCGAGCGGCGCGGTCACCGCCGAGGAGAAGCCCGCCGCAAAGAGACCCCAGCCGAAGAAGTCGACGGCCCACGGCCCCAGGCGCTCGGCGAGCACGCCGGCGAGCGCGTCGAAGCTGAACGGGCCCGCCACCGCCGTACCCGCGACCACCACCGCCATCGACACCAGGCCGCCGAGCCCGATCGCCAGCGCCAGGCCGAGGCGCGTCTCGCGGAGCGACTGGCCGCGGGCGAGGCCCGAGCCGAGGAAGAGGTTGTAGGGCACCACCGTCGTGCCGACCAGCCCCAGAATCAAGAGGCCGCTGCCGGCCGGCACGCTCGGCACCGCCAGGCCGCGGGCGAGCTCGCCGACGGCCGGCGCTAGCGACACCGCGGTGACGAGGAACGCCACGCCCATGGTCGCCACCAAAGCGCCTAAGACCGCCGTCACGACCCGCGTCGACCCGGCGCCGAGCAGCACCAAAGCCAGCGCCCCCGACGCCATCGTCAGTGCGCGCGGACTGAGGTCGATCGCCAGGGCCGCGCCGGCGACGCCGCCCAAAATATTGCCCGCCTCATAGGCCGCACAGCCGAGGATCACGCCGCCGACCACCAGCGCCAGCGTCGCCAAGCCCGCCGGCCCGCGGTAGCGCCGACGGAGCGCCGCCCCCAGCGATTCGCCGGAAGCGATCGTCAACCGCGCCGCCGCCTCCTGCAGGACGTAGCACGCCGCCGTGGCAAAGAGCAACGCCCACAGAAGACGCAATCCCTGGGACGCGCCGGCGCTCGCCGCCGTCGTCACCGTCCCGGGACCCAGGAAAGCCGCTGCGATCACGGCGCCGGCGAGGATCGAGAAAAGTCTGGACATGGAGCTGTTGTATAGCAGCCGCGGCCCCGCGGCAAGGCGCGCGACCCGTCCCGCCGCCCGTTGACCGTCTCCGCAGCAGCCGATAGCCTCGCTCGATGAGCGATCCCCACCTGATGGAAGTGCCGCCGGGCAGCGTCATCGAACAGCGTCGCGAGCGGGTTTTTCTGGTGCTCGCCGGCCTATTCCTCGGCTCGATGACCATGCTCAATATCCTGGGCGTCTCACGGTTCCTCGACCTGACGTTCACGGTCTTCGGCGTCACCATCCCGGTGCCGCTCGCGGTCGGCGTCTTGCCCTATCCGATCACTTTCCTGTGCACCGACTTCATCTCCGAGCTCTACGGCCGCAAGCGCGCCAATTTCATGGTGCTGGTGGGATTCTTGATCAACGTCTGGCTGGTCTTCATCCTGTGGCTCGGCGGCGTGCTCCCGGGCTTTGACGAAGCCGTGCCCGACGTCGCCGGTCGTCTGCCGGTTTTCTTCGAGATCCGCACCCTCACCCTCGGCGCCGTCGCCGCGTCGATGATCGCCTACCTCGCCGCCCAGCTCGTGGACGTGCACGTCTTCCACTTTTGGAAGAACCTCACCAAGGGCCGCCACCTCTGGCTGCGCAACAACGGCTCGACGCTGGTCTCCCAATTCGTCGATAGCTTCGCCGTGATCACGATCACACACTTCTACGCCAGCGCCCTGCCGGTGGAATCGAGCCAGCCGATCTGGCCGCAGCTGTGGACGTTCATCCTCACCGGCTACGCCTTCAAAGTGATCGCCGCCGCCGTCGATACGGTGCCCTTCTACCTCGGCACGGCGTGGCTGCGTCGCTACCTGCACCTCGACGCCGACCTCGACGGCGCCGACGGAGACCCGGGCCCGCCGGCGACCGCGGAGGCCTGAGGCATGAAGTCCTCCCACGTCCTTTTCCTCGGCCTGCTCGCCGCCGTCGGCATCTGGTGGATGCTGACCGCCCCCGACGACGCCGACGCCGAGATCCGCGCTCGCCTGGACGTCTTCGAGCAGCTGCTCCAGAAGGCCCCGGGCGAGCAGGCCCTCGAGTCCGCCGACCGCGCCCGCCGCGTCACCGAGCTGCTGGCGCCTGAGTTCGTGCTTCGCCTCGAGCCCATCGGCCAAGAGATCCGCGACCCGGCGGCCCTCACGCGCCCCTTTGTCGGCCTGCGCCGCAGCGTCGAGCAGCTCGAGGTCGACTTCCACGGTCTGGATATCGAAATCGCCGACGACGGCCGCACCGCCCAGTCCACGATGTCGGCCACGCTCCAGGCCACCGGCGGCGACAACCGTCGCGGCACCTACACCGTCAGCATCCGCTGGCTGCTCGCCCGCGAGTGGCTGATCGAAGAGCTCCACGCCGCCGAAAGGAACGACGGCCTCTTCGACTAGCGGCCGCTCGCCGCCGCCGCTGCCTGCTCCCGGTAGAACTCCTGGAGCACATAGAAGGCCTTCTTCCGCTGCCCGCGCTCGGAAAGCAGCCCTTTGCGATTCCAAAAGTCCTGGATGCCCGGCAGGGGCCTGCGGGGAGAGCGAAAGTCCATGAGGATCCACGGACTGACCCCTTGCAGGAACGGAATCTGGCGCAGCATGGCGACCTGCTCGAGATAGACCCGCTCTTGATACTCCTCGGTCCAGCGCTCGCTCGCGTCGCCGTGCAGGCCGGCCGTGGCTCCGGCACCGAACTCGCTGATCACCAGGGGCTTATTGTGCCGAGAATGCCAGCGGGTGGCTCGGGCCTCTTCGGGCGCACCCCAGTACCAACCCACGTACTCATTGACGCCGAGGACATCGAGGGACTCGATGAGTGGATCGTCTAGGTGGATGCCGTCCTCCCGGGTGGTGACCTCGGTCGCCGCTGAGATCAATCGATCGGGGTCGAGCCGCCGGGCCTCCGCGATCAAGCCTTTGAGGAAGCGGAGGCGAGCCTCGCCCCGGGGCGTCTCGTTGGCCACTGACCAGATCACGACGGACGCCCGATTCTTGTCGCGGACGATCATTTCCCGCAGCTGCTGTTCCGCTAGGGCATACGTGTCCGGGTTCTGCCAAAGGATCGTCCAGTAGACGGGGATCTCGGCCCACACCATCAGGCCCATGCGTTCGGCCTCTCGCACCATGTGCTCGTTGTGCGGATAGTGGGCCAGGCGAACGAAGTTACAGCCGAGCTCCTTGGCCCAACCCAAGAGCGTCCGAGCGTGTTCCGGTCCGGTGGCTCGGCCGCCCCCAGGTGCTTCCTCGTGAATCGAGATCCCGCGCAGAAAGACGGGTTGGCCGTTCAGCAAGATCTCGTCGCCGCGCACGGCGATGGATCGGAAGCCGATCGTGTCCAGGACCACATCGTCCGGCGGATCCCCGGCCTGTGCGATCTCGACGGCATAGAGCTTGGGGCTCTGCGGAGACCAGCGGTCGGGACGAACGTCCAGGTGAAAGCGAGCCCGGCCCTCGGCGTCGGGCTCGGCGGAGACCTCGGCCTCCAGTTCGGGAATGCGGACCGTCACCGGATGGCGATCCGGACCGTCGAGCTGCGCCCAGCCCTCGATGCCGCCGTCCTCCCTGAGGCGCAGAGCGTAGTCACGCACAAACGTGGCGGGTAGATCGACGAGCCGCACGCTGCGGGTCAGACCTCCATAATTCCACCAATCCGTGTTGACGGTCGGAACCGCGTCCCGGTGGCGCTTGTTGTCGACCTTGACCACCAGCGAGTTGCTACCGCTGCGCACGAGCGGTGTGATCTCAAAACCAAAAGGCGTAAAGCCCCCTCGGTGGAACCCCAGGCTTTCTCCGTTCAGCCACACCCGGGCCTCGTAGTTGACGGCCCCAAAGTGGAGGAAGAGGCGCCGACCAGGTTCCTTTTCGGCTTCGAAGAGGCGCCGGTACCAGACCGTCCCTTCATAAAAGAAGAGCTCAGGTCGCTGGCTATTCCAGTCCCCCGGAACCTGTAGGGTCGGCGACGTCTCGAAATCGTACTCCTGCAAGGCGCTCGGATCCGCCGGCTTGGCGTCGCGAAAATAGCCGTCGGAGTGCGGCTGCATTCGGTAGTTGTAGTAGCCGTTCTCAAAAGGATCGACGATGGTCCGCCAGGCTCCGTCAAGAGAGGTGACTCGACGCCCGTCGACGTTCTGCAGCTGCGCCTCGGCGGCAGCGGCGGGGCCAGACGTCGAGGCCATTGAGACCAGAGCCGCTAGGGCTGCTGCGCCGAGGGCGCCCCGCGACGAAGAAAGCGATGGGTTCATCGGGCTACCAGCGGACCACGGCTGACGCAAAGAAGCCGTCCAGCTCGTAGTCGACGTCGATCGAGTCGAAAGTGCCCTTGATTTCGAGGCTGCGGTAGCCCGCGCCGACCGCGAATCCGTCGGTCACCAAGAAGCGCGCCCCGACCTCGTAGTCGGTGACTTCGGCCTCGTCCGACTCCACGTTCACCGACGCCTCGGCGAAGATCTCGACCTGTCGGTGGATCTTGGCCCGCAAGATCGCGCCCGCCGCCGGCACCCCGGCCTCAAAGTCTTCCGCGACCCCGGCCGAGAATCCCAATGCCGACGCCGTGATCGCCGCGTCCCCGCGCACGCCCTTGGCCTCGGCAAAAATACCCACCTGCAGCGGCCCGTCCTCCGGCCCGAACATCCAGCCGAGCGCGAGGCGCCCGTATTCAAAGTCCAGATCAGTCACGATCTCCGAGTCGACGGAGAAGGGGAGGTCGACCACGCCGATAGTCAGCCCCGTCGAGCCGCTCGAGGTCACGTTCTGGTAGGCCGCCCGCAAAAAGAGGCCCCACGACGAGCGCAGCAAGAGGCGTCCTTCGACCTCCTCCTCGGCCTCAAGCCCCAAATCCAGCGAGGTCGGCAGCTCGAGCGCCGGCTCAAACGCCACGCCCTCCGCCGTCACGGTGCTCGAAAGGTCCGGAGACCACCAGCGCACCTCGAGTTCGCCCCCGGCAAACGCGGGAGCTGTGAGCAGCAAGCCTACGACGATCCAAAGCAGAGTCGTCCTGAGTATGTCCATTGCGTTTCCTTGTAGCCAGCCGACATAAAAAAGAGGACTAGATCCTACTGGATCCGGCCTATTTTCGGACTTCGCCCAAGAATCTCCAGCCAACCTCCTGAAAAGCCGCGCCTTTTTCGTCTTTACCGGTCATAACCGGTTTAAGGAAAGGTGTACCTGAATGACAGACCAGAAGATCCAGCCCCAGAAATCCCAGGAACAGAGAACCCAAAGCCCCCGGCTGCTCGACGAAATCCGGGCCAAGCTCCGGCTCCTGCACCGCAGTCGCCGTACCGAAAAGAGCTACGTCGGTTGGATCCGGCGATATATCCGTTTCCACGGCACCCGGCATCCGAGAGAGATGGACGAAAAAGAAGTCTCCGCTTTTCTGACCCATCTGGCGGACCAGCGGAACGTCAGCGCGTCGACTCAGAAACAAGCGCTCTGCGCGCTGGTCTTCTTGTACAAAGAAGTCTTGAAGATCGAGCTGGGCGAGATTGACGCGGCTAAAGCCCGCCGCCGCCGTCGCTTGCCGGTGGTACTCACCGTCGATGAAGTCCGCCGCTTGCTAGACGTCGCTGAAGAGCCCGGCCAGTTGGTCCTCCGCCTGCTCTACGGTACCGGCATGCGTCTACTCGAAGGCCTCCGCGTCCGAGTCAAAGATCTCGACTTTGACCGCGGCGTTCTGCTCGTGCGCGACGGAAAAGGCGCCAAGGACCGCGTCACGATGCTGCCCAAGTCCCTCCACTCACCGCTCCGGGCTCAGCTACAGCTCGTTCGCGAGCGACACCGCTTAGCGATCGATAAAGGCTACGGCGGCGTCGAGCTACCTTACGCTTTGGACCGCAAGTATCCGTCAGCCCACCTCGAGCTGGGTTGGCAATACGTCTTCCCGGCCGAAAGCCCCAGCCGCGATCCTCGAAGCGGCGCCTACCGTCGCCATCATCTCCACGAGCGCACGATCCAGCGGGCTTGCAAGGTCGCCCGTCGGTCGGCCGGCATCATCAAGCCAGCCACCTGTCACGTGTTGCGCCATTCATTCGCCACCCATCTACTCGAAGATGGCTACGACATTCGAACCATCCAAGAGCTCCTCGGCCACTCGAACGTCAAGACCACGCAGATCTACACCCACGTCGTGTCCCAAGGCGGGACGGGCGTCCGGAGTCCGCTCGACCGGCTGTAACCGGCCTACTTCGTCTCTTTGCCAAAGATCACCCGATTCAGCTCCTTCGGATCCCGAAGCGCGCCTGGAAAGAATCGGATCTCCGCTTCATCGTAGCGGAGATCCGGGAATCGCGCAAGGTACAAGTCCATCGCCATCCTCGCGTGCCACGTCATCGGGCGCCGGGTTTCCAACTTTAAGAAATATAGACATCTAAGATGTCGCGGGAGTAGCGCGGGTTGATAGAGGCCGTGTCGCATGATTCCTCCTGATTAGGTTTGGAGGGA